>JBEVKW010000340.1:0-6839 GCA_040509495.1 Chitinophagaceae bacterium
GAACCAGATACCAATACCCTTTTGCAGAATGATAAAACGATTGAATGGATGGAAAGCTCCCTTAAAGAATTAAACAGGGAGCAGCAGCAATGTGTAACTTTGTTTTATCTGCAGAAGAAAAGCTACCAGGAAATAAGTGATGAAACGGGCTATACCATGATGCAGGTTAAAAGCCATATACAAAATGGAAAAAGAAATCTGAAAATACTGATCGAAAAAAAATTAAAGGCGTCATAAACCGGCAATGCAGGACAACCTGAAAGACATATTATCTAATTTATCAACAGAGATCGACCAGGATACATTATTGCTTTATTTGCAGGATAAACTGTCTGCAGAAAAAAAGCATGAGGTAGAAAAAATACTGGCTGAAAACGAATTCGCCAGTGATGCACTGGACGGCCTCCAGGCTTTTTCCGATAAACGCCAGGTTAGTCATATGGTTGAAATGCTCAACCGCGATCTTAAAAAGAAAACAGAAAGGAAAAAGCAACGCCGCGAGAAATTAAAGTTACCCGATCAATCATGGATCCTTATCACGGTGGTGATCATTATTCTGCTGATCATTATCAGTTATGTGGTAGTGGTGAAAGCACGGCCCTGATCCCGCTCTGGCAATCTTATACCTTAAGCAGATGCGATGCAGCCGGAAGGACAGCTTACTAACGGTATATCAAATTGGGACCATTCCGCCTCGGGCATGATCGCGCTAATATTTCCTCTTCTCCGCCCATTCACCCCATAGCCTGAATACTTCCTTTGCCATCGGATGTGGTTCGTGCTGGAACGGGATACGCCGGTGTTGCATCAGCGCGTTGATCTCGTCATAAATAAATGCATCATCGAATTCGATCAGTGCGGCATCTTCGCGCGTATTGGCATAGATCACGCGGGATGGGCGCGCCCAGTAGATTGCACCGAGACACATTGGGCACGGTTCGCAACTGGTGTAAACATCGCAACCTGTAAGCTGATGCGTATTGAGCCTGGCACAGGCATTACGGATAGCCACTACTTCAGCATGAGCGGTAGGGTCATTTTTTGAAGTAACCATATTATACCCCTCGCCCACGATCTCATTATCCTTCACAATCACACACCCAAATGGACCACCATTTCCCTCTTCCATACCTTGCTTCGATAAAATGATGGCCCGCTCCAGGAACCCTTTTTCAATAGATGTAAGCATAATCGTACCGTTAATACGGCAAATATCCTATAAACCTGTGGATTACAAGCTACTTGTCCACAGTTTGTTCACGCCAAACTGCCGAATATGAAGTTAACATTAATTTTAAGTTATCAGCCATCCATCTCATCTAAGCGTTGTACTTTTTCCGCGTCATTGCTAACCTAAAAACCCGCATTTATGAAATGGGAAACTGTTACCTCAACGATTGAAGAGTCTGTTTTTGCTTTATGGAACAATGGCAAAAAGCTGGTCACCCTCGCTTTTCACCCTGCCTCCAGCGCTGCACGCGTTGAGTTCGCTGAAGAAAGACGTGTCTTCCTGATCAGACAGGAAGGATTACTGAAGAACAAGACTGTACTATGCAATGAATACGGCATCCGTATGGGACATGCCCGTTCTGAAAACAATAAAAACTTTATTGAACTGGACCAGGAGCGTTTCTTTTATAATATAGACAGCCAGCCTGATCAGGCCGTAACTATCTACCAGGATTCAAAAGAAAGCCCTCTCGCTGTTTGTGCATTTCCTTTACCGGAAAATATGATCAACAGCCAATCGAGCCGCAAACCGGTTTGGGATAAAACCAAATATGGTTTGTTGATGACCCTTTGCTGGTATCTCCTGCAGCAACGCTAAGCGTTGCTACAGGTTACTCCAAACTTCTTTCCCAAAACTTTCGAGCGAAGGATCCCTTGCGCCCATCAGCAATAGTACGCAGTTGCCTGTAAGATGGGATCGTATTGCATTCAGCAGTTCATTGCGGTCCTCGACAAAGAAAGCATTACAGCCTTTTTCACGAAGATCCTGTATGAGGTCGTTCGCGGAAATATCTTTCACTGCAGTTCCTCCTGCGTAAAAGATCTCGCTCATCCATATTTCATCGGAAGGGCGCAGTACCGCCGATATTTCCTCTACAAAATCATTGCGCAGAAATTTGGTGGGGCCATAACCATGCGGCTGGAACCAGGCAATTACTTTTGGCGCTACGGGTTGACAGGCCGATATCGCCGCTGCACACTTCACTGGATTATGTGCGAAGTCATCAATGACCCAAACACCGTTCTTATTACCCAATACCTGGTTACGGCGATAAATGCCTTCATATTTTTTAAGTGCTTCAGCACTGACTTGCAGCGGCACGCCGATCTGAGCAGCCACTGCCGCGGCCGCCAGCGCGTTCTCCATATTATGCCGTCCTAAAAGATCAAGGTGAAAATCAGCTTCATTGTTGACCCTGAACGCGATCGTCAGGCCTTCCTGCATGAAGTTGCTTGCGCTATATCCTGCGGGCTGATCCGCCTGCAGGGAGAAATCATTATTTATATCAGATGATAATTGTATCGCCAGCGGGTGAGAACGATTTACGATGAACCGCTGGCTGTTTTTTTTAAACGTGGAGAATACATCCATCAGCACATCGATCTCTTTATGATCTTTATCTATGTTCAACAGCAGTCCTATCTCCGGTTTATATTGAACGATCGATCCGTCACTTTCATCTGCTTCGATCACGAGCCATTCAGATCCGCCAACCTGTGCGTTACCGATGAGTCCCTTATTGATCAGGCTTACCAATCCAGCACCACTGATGATACCGGGTTTCAGTCCCGCATGTTCCAAAATATCAAACAGCATCGCACTGGTAGTACTTTTGCCGCTTGTACCGCCGACAGCGATCGTCTTTTTACTCGCCGCGATCAGTGCAAGCAGTTCGGATCGTTTGATAATGGGAATGTTGAGTTGTTTTGCCTTTTGCACTTCTATAACGGTATCTTCTACGGCTGTTGAAACAACGACAAGATCCGTCTCCGGGGTAATACCTGAACCATTCTGCTCAAAACAGGAGATTCCTGCCGTTTCGAGTTTCTGCCGCGTTTCATTGAATTCGCCAGGCATAAAAAAGCGGTCACTGCCGGATACCGCTTTACCGCTTCCCTGCAAATATTGCGCGATAGCGCTCATGCCCGCGCCTGCTACGCCGATAAAGAACGGCTTTCGGAAATCATGGATAGAAGAAATCATGTGCAAATATGGGAAAAAAAGGGAGACCGCAGAACAGGCATCAATCATGGACCACAGACCGCAGAGGATCGCGATATATTGATGTTGCCAGGAGGGCATGATGTGATCAGTCCGGTGATGACTGGTACAGACTTTTCACCTCCCCTCCTGCCTGCCCGACCGCTTCCACTTCATTTCCCCCTCCACACATTTGAACCGGTCCGCAAAACAGCTGGTACAGCCTTATATTTCCATCAGCAAATTAGCTGTGTAATATTGCCTGTAGCGCTATTGGCGCGTGATAATATCAAATCTGCAACGATGAACAATACTGAGCTGATCAAACACCTGGCAGGAAAGAAAATTCTCTTCGCTAATTTTCCGGCAGACGGGCACTTCAATCCATTGACGGGTCTTGCCGTTTATCTCCAGGATCTTGGCTGTGATGTGAGATGGTATACCTCTGAAAAATATGCACCCCGGTTAACACAAATGGGCATTCCTCATATACCAATGAATGCCGCGCTGGATATTGCAGACGTCGACAGCGCATTTCCGGAAAGAGCGCAAATAAAAGGCATGCTGGCCAAACTGCGGTTTGATATCACTAACATTTTCATTCTTCGGGGACCAGAATATTATGCCGACCTGCTGCAGCTTTACAATACCAGTTTTGCATTCGATCTGCTCATTGCAGATTGCGCATTTACCGGTGTACCATTCGTAAAGGATCTGATGAAAATACCGGTGATCGGTATTGGTGTATTGCCACTAACAGAAACTTCGAAGGATCTACCTCCTTCCGGACTGGGTATGACCCCGTCCTACTCGATGATCGGTAAGATCAAACAGGCCTTGTTAAGAAAGATCTCCGATCATATCCTGTTCAAGCGCCCCAATAAAATACTCCATGAGATTCTTGACCAATATAATGTACCGCACAACGGCGAAACCGTATTCGATCTTTTACCGAAAAAAACAACACTGTTCCTTCAAAGCGGAACACCGGGCTTTGAATACTATCGCAGTGATCTCAGCAGTAATATACGTTTTGCCGGAGCGCTTCTCCCTTTTTCATCAAAAAGGACTATGCAATCGTGGTTTGATAAACGATTGACTGAATACAAAAAAATGGTGATCGTAACGCAGGGCACCGTTGAAAAAAACATCGAAAAGATCATTGTCCCTACACTTGAGGCGCTGAAAGATACCGACACACTTGTGATCACAACAACGGGTGGAAGCGGCACGCAGGAGCTTCAGCAAAGGTTTCCCCAGAAGAACATCATTATTGCCGATTTCATCCCTTTTTCAGAGATCATGCCTTATGCAGATGCGTACATTACCAATGGAGGTTATGGAGGCGTTATGCTAGGTATAGAAAACAAAGTACCGATGATCGTTGCGGGTGTTCATGAAGGAAAGAACGAGATCAATGCGCGTGTAGGATATTTCAAACTGGGCATTAACCTCAGGAAAGAACATCCAACGCCTGGCGAGATCAGAAAAGCCGTAGCGAAATTAATGGGAGACAGCACTTATAAGAAAAACCTGGATAAACTTGCAAAAGAGTTTGCAACATACAATCCCAATAAACTTTGCGCTTATTATGCGGCAAAACTTTTACAACAGCAGGTTGAACAGGATGAACTCTTTCCGGAACTGGCCGCATCAATATAAGATAAACGCCAGGGCATTGAAAGAAGCAAACCCTTCAGGCTACTGAAGTTTCTTTTTTTCTTCTTTGAGATTCCTGACCATTTCGGAAAAGCTGGTGCTGCGGCTAAGCGCATTCACTGCCTGCGCGATGCGTTTGGCGCGTGTCTGGTCCGTTTTAGCTTCGTCAACCCATTTGCTGAAGTACCGTTGTACAGAGCCGGTAAGTGTATTGAAAAATGTTTGTGCCGATGGTTCATCAGCCAAACATTCAAGAAAGTCCTTATTGAACTGAAACGGCTTTTTATCTTCCTCGAGTTTCACCATTAACGTGGCGCCATACTTTTTACCTGTGCCTTTTCGCATGGCCGCGTTAAAGGGAAGAATAAACGTACCTCCTCCCATTGGAATGATGGACACCATCGAGATCTTATGCTGATCCAGTTGCCCTTTTACACGGAAGCCTTTTTTGGTGGCCGGTTTTAATTTCTCTGCCAGTTCCGCGGGAATCTCAATATAGGTCCAGCCGGTTTTATCACCCTTTTCATCAAACTTATGAAGTGTGGCCTTAAACTCAATTTTTCCCATAAGCAAGAAAGTTTATAAGTTTATCGTCTGTCGCCTTCCATTGACATACCGGCTGACGGGTCAAATATACTCTAAACAAGAAAAAGCACATGATCATGAAGCAATACCTGGTTACGGGACTGGATGGTTCCGATGAAGCGGCACTGGAAAGGAGGATGTCAGCCAGGCCGCTGCATTTTGAAAAAGCCAAAGCGCTGAAAGCGTCAGGAAACTTTATCCTGGGAGGGGCCATTCTTGATGACGCAGGCAGGATGAAGGGATCAATGATGGTGGTTCAGTTTGAATCAGACCTTGCATTGCAAGCGTGGATGGATGAAGAGCCTTATATTCTTGGCAATGTGTGGCAGCAGGTGGACATTAAGCCGTTCCGGGTTGCGGATATCTGATCACCCGGGTAATGTAGCAGCTTGTTGCTTTACGACCGCCGCGGTTACGAGCAATTGCCCCACATGCCGCTGCGTATGTTCAGCCGCATGGAACAATAATCCGAGTACTGTTGTGGGAATCTGTTTACGGCCGATACCACGCTTTTCAGTAAGCGTATCGTCAGGTGTAAGGGCAAGTTGCGCTAAAGAGGCGGCAACTGTAGCAGAAAAATGATCAACCAGTTGCTGCGTTAATAAAATTCTAATACTATCCTTTCCCTCACTTTTTAAGTAGCTCAATTGCTCATCATTCAGCGGTAAACCATTTGCATAAGTAAATAAGCGGTCGAGCACCCCGGCAAGATGTTGAAGATGAAATGCAACAGAAGCCATGCCTGCAGGGCGTTTCCAGAGAAGTTCGTCTGGAAAACCGGCCATGATCTCCATCACCTCTTTGCGGGCTTGTAACAATGCATGCGCCACTGGCTGGAGTAAAGTAGGTATTCCTTCGACGGGACCTAACTGCCAGTATTCCGCGTCATTTTGTTTTACCATAATGTTAAAGATACATCAACCGGCTTTTCTAACTTATTTGTTGTATATTTGCCTGTCAATTTGAGCGAACAGCAAGTATTTGTAATTGAACGATTTTTTCTGCTAAGCACTTCTGCTAAAAGTTAGTCTTCTTTACGTTGCGTTATTCTCAAGCATTTTTTATTATTTATTTCATTTTTAAGATGAACATTTACGTTTCAAATTTAAGCTTCGCCGTACAAGACGAAGACCTCAGAGAGTTCTTTACTGAATATGGTGAAGTTTCTTCTGCAAAAGTTATCATGGACAAATTCACTAACCGTAGCAAAGGTTTCGGTTTTGTTGAAATGCCTGATGACGCTGCTGCTCAAAAAGCTATTGCTGAACTGGACGGTGGAATCGTAGAAGGTCGTGCTATCAAAGTAATGATCGCAAAACCTCGTGAAGAAAGAAGCAACAACAAACCTTCTTTTTCTAAGAGCCGCTGGTAATATCCACGGTTA
>JBEVKW010000341.1:0-3108 GCA_040509495.1 Chitinophagaceae bacterium
CCCGATGTCTAGTTCCTTGTGTGAAGGATTTTTTGCGTGTTTGACCATTTTCCGATCTGTATCCGCATCATGTACATTCCTTCTGGCAGATCTCCCGTTTGCAGCACCTGATTGAACAATTTCTGTGGTTTATTGATCTGGTATTGACGATGGATCTTCCCTGCAAAATCCACGATCGTGATCTGCATGGTACCCGTTTCTTCATTATTGATCTCCAGGAACACCTGCGACCTGAATGGATTTGGATAGAGACGAACACCTTCCCTGGACTCAATCGTTCTATCGTTGGAGTTATCTATCTCAGCCGAAGGTATTATGCCAGTTTCCGGAGCCGTTCCTCTTGAAGATTGCGACTGTGCACCGTTTTCTGTAAGTACAAATCCGTTGAGATAATTGTACGCGCCCGATTTGCTCAAATTAACGACGAGTCTTCCATTTGCGTCAGGCCGGTGATTGGAAAACCTCGCGCTTTGGTTTGAATTATAATAGGTAGATACTGTCTGCGTTGCTCCTCCCAGGGCGAAGATGGTCGAGTTATTTGCGTTCATTGCACGGCTTGCAAATAATTCAAGACTGTATGTTTTACCGGGATCAAGTCCGGAGATCGTCAACGTACGATTGGCTGTTGCGTAAGTCGTATGACGAAGTACCTGTGCAGGTGCAATGCCGCCGGGATAGGAAGATCCGTTATCAGATACAGTACCTGCATTACTTAATGTTGCCGAAATGGAAGAGCCAGTGCCATTGGAATATTTAAGATTGCCCGAGTAGGTTGAGGCAACCCAATTATTCCATTCGTTATGACTGTATGCATTGCTTCCTCCATAAATATTGACCCTGATATATCTTGTAGTGGCAGGTGTTGATGTACCACTATTACTGGAGAACTCAAACCAGTTAAGGTTAAAACCTCCGGTGGGTGCATAGATACGCAATACCTGATTACCCTGGGCCAGGTTGACGGTGGCGCTTACGGTGGTCCAATTTTGCCAACCACCAGTGTTGGGCAATACCGTTGCGGCTAAAACAGTTCCGTCACCTCTTCTCAATTGTATTTCATTATTTGCAGCAGTTGTAGCTACCCTGAAGTTTATGATATAAGACCCCGCACCCGCTACAGATACGTTATAGTCCATCCAATCGCCACTTTCAACCCAGCCCACGTTTGATCCGCCATCCGCATCGGACGTAGCTTCTGTCTGGATCCCCTGCATCTTGCTGTAAGACTCGGCCTCGATCTTTCCAGGTACGGGTTGATTGGTTACAGGGGCAGCTGATACCACCACATTCACATCATCAAAACCTGTGGCGCCTTTATTATCGGTAACAGTCAAGCGGAAGGTGTACGTTCCGGCTGTTAACTGACTAATAGTGGGGTTACTGACATTTGTATTGCTGATTGAATACTGTGCAGGACCTGCTGTTTTTGTCCATGCATAAGCACTTATTGTTCCATCCTGGTCAGCACCTGATCCTGATAGCGATACGCTATTAGTTGGAAGTGTGATCGATCGATCTGTGCCTGCATTTGCTACAGGGGCGATATTTTCTGCAGGGGGTGGTGTGCCGCCACGGGAATACTGCAACATCCATTCATAGACATTCTTCCCGTTCTCTTTGTACGCAGGATCATAGGCTCTCGTCCATGCATCATGTCCTGATGCATTGAAGATCGTCATGCGTGCAGCCGGCGTTGGTGCAGGTGCCTGATTGATCCGTTCAACATAAGTAGTGGTGTTTGAAACACTCACATCGGGATCGTTTGAATTATGAAAAGCCCAGACCGGCAGATTATACTTTGCAATGTTACGTGCCCTTGTTGTGGTGGGTGTTGAGGCGCCCGCAACCGGTGCGATCGCAGCCACCCGTTGAATATTATTTAAATTACTCACCGTGCCAACATATTCCCATGTTGCACCCCCTCCCATACTGAATCCTGTAATATAAATGCGGGACAGATCTATGCGGTAATGAGAAACGATATAATTAAGTACTTCGTCAACATCAGTTGTGCGGGGCCACCTGTTAAACTGTGGAGTAATTACCACAAATCTTGATGTTACCCCATTCACTGTAAAAGAAGAAGGAAATCCGCCTTCATGAATACGTTTTGCTACGCCGTTCCGAAGAACTCTTGATAATTGCGAGCTACCATCACCCTGATCACCAAGGCCATGGATAAAAAGAATCAATGGAAAGGTTGCCGTGGAACCACTATAGCCCTGAGGCAGATATTCATAATACCCTCCCACAGCACCAGCCATCGAAACGTATTTCGGTGTATGCGTTTGTGAGAAGGAATAATTAAAGGCAAGCAGGGAAAAAAGCATAAGAGCCACTACTCTTATGAAAGAGGGTAGAGTTTTGTCTTTCATAGTACGCTGTCGGTTGGTGTGATGAATATTTAACAAAACATATAAAAAACTATGCCATATGTAGGCCGCAATAAAACGCAACATGTAAATAAGAGGAAAGATGCATGTTACATTTACATAAATGAAACATATCATCCCGTCTATAGAAGATCAGTTAAAACAAACAGTCAGCACTCTAATCTGATTCTAATAACAAGCGTATTCGCGTTGAGGAAGCAAGTCTCGTATCTCAGACAATATATGGGGTCAGGCCAACCCTGTGTACAATCGGCTCCCCGAATCGGATCAATTATCGATAGCAGCATACTAAGTATTAAATGAATAACAATGCTACTTTTCATGTAAGGCATTTTTAGATGATCAGACAACAATAACCCGGGGATTCGGCTTTCCGCACCATTGGTCCGAATTCCGGGATTTTTTTATTTGAGGATTTGGGGACCTGACATTAAGCCCATGTTGTTTGTTTTTACTTCGTCCCACCATTTATACAGTCCACCGTTATCAAAAAATTACCCTGTATAAACCTTCAAGAAACGCAATTAATGAATTGGTGAGTATTATTTCATGGCCATCATCATAAAAGATTTCATAGTTGTCACCAGTCAGTTTTCTTAATAACCAAACATCGCTGTAGATCATATATTTTTCGAAGATCATCCAGTTTTTTCCCGTGGTCTTCATCACGAGGTACTGCATCTTCTAAGCTGAGGAAACTGAAGATATCTTCATC
>JBEVKW010000342.1:0-8586 GCA_040509495.1 Chitinophagaceae bacterium
GATTTCAAACTGAACCGTAAAGTGAAAGACCTGGCGAAGATCTCTGCACTGGCTTATAAAGCAAAAGAAAACGCTATCGTAGTTGTTGAAGACATCAACCTGGATGCTCCTAAAACTAAAACGTTTGTTGATATCCTGGGTAAACTGAATGTTGGCGGTAAAAAAGCAATGTTCATTACTCCTGAGTTCAGCGACAACCTGTATCTGTCTACACGTAACGTACCTTCTGTACTCGGCGTGGTATTGGCTGATATCAACACTTACGACATTGTTAACTCTGAAGTACTCGTACTCACTGAAAGTGCAGCGAAGATCTTCGGAGACGATAAAGCAGAAGCGTAATAAAAACGAATAATCCGCCGAAGCTTTAGCGAAGGTGGACAACCTAATAAAAGAATTGAGATGAACCTTTCTGAAGTACTGATCAAGCCAATTTTGACTGAAAAGGCAAATGCCCAGCAGGAGTCCCTGCGCCGCTATGCTTTCAAAGTGGCCAGGAAAGCAAACAAACTGGAAATCAAAAAAGCGATTGAAGGCTTTTACAACGTGAATGTTGTTGCTGTTAATACAGCGGTGGTTCCAGGAAAAAACAAAAGCCGCTTCACTAAAGCTGGTGTAATCAATGGCCGCAAGCCTGCTTACAAAAAAGCTTATGTGACTGTAGCTGAAGGTGAGAGTATCGATTTGTACTCGAACATCTAGTAGTTATTCGTAGTCTATAGACTACGAATATCGAATGGCATACAACCGCCGCGAAGTGTTGATTTTGAATTTTGACTTTTGAATTTTTACTTACAAAATGGCATTAAGAAAATTTAAACCCGTAACAGCCGGTACACGTTGGAGAATCGGTAATGCATACGCAGAGATCACTACCAATGTGCCTGAAAAGACCCTGGTAGAAGCAAAACCAAGAACCGGTGGCCGTAACTCTTCTGGTCATTTGTCCATGCGCTACAGAGGCGGTGGTCACAAGAAGAAATACCGTATCATCGATTTCAAACGTAACAAGACTGGTGTTGCTACTGTAGCATCTATCGAGTATGATCCGAACCGTACAGCATTCATCGCTCTGTTGAA
This sequence comes from Chitinophagaceae bacterium, assembly GCA_040509495.1. Classification (GTDB taxonomy): domain Bacteria; phylum Bacteroidota; class Bacteroidia; order Chitinophagales; family Chitinophagaceae; genus Terrimonas_A. The sequence continues at coordinate 1,081 of JBEVKW010000342.1, forward strand.
CTATGCAGATGGTGAAAAACGCTATATCCTGGCTCCACAAGGACTGGAAGTTGGCGCAACGGTAGAAGCTGGTGAAGCTGTAGCTCCTGAGATCGGGAATGCCCTTCTGATGAAAAATATGCCTCTCGGTACGAATATCCATAACATCGAGATGCAGCCTGGTCAGGGTGGTAAACTCGCGCGTAGCGCAGGTTCTTCTGCTCAATTGACGAACAAGGAAGAAAGGTATGCTGTACTGAAAATGCCTTCTGGTGAGTTGAGAAAAGTATTGATCAACTGTTTCGCTACAGTTGGTGTGGTGAGCAACAGCGATCACTCTCTCCAGAGCATGGGTAAAGCAGGACGTAACCGTTGGAAAGGTATCAAACCAAGAAACCGTGGTGTTGCGATGAACCCAGTAGATCACCCGATGGGTGGTGGTGAAGGTAAAGCTTCAGGTGGTCAGCCTCGCAGCCGTAATGGTCAATACTCAAGAGGTCTGAAAACCCGTACGAAAGGAAAAGGCAGTGATAAACTGATCATCCAGCGTAAAAACGGAAGCAAACTCGCGAAGTAAACAGCACTACTAATTAAAATCAAAATAGTCACATGGCTCGTTCGATAAAAAAAGGTCCTTATATAGCAACTCACCTTGAAAAAAAGGTGTTGACTATGAACGAAGGAAAAAGCAAAAAAGGCGTGATCAAAACATGGAGCCGCCGCTCTACGATCTCTCCTGATTTTGTTGGTCATACGTTCGCTGTGCACAACGGCAACAAATTCATCCCTGTGTATGTAACAGAATTCATGGTGGGTCACAAGCTGGGAGAATTTGCACCGACACGTACATTCAAAGGACACTCTAAAAAAGATTAATGTTTGTTTAAAAGTTCTAAAGTTTAATGTTTAAATGTTTAGACTGACACAGAACCTTAAACTTTTAAATCCTTAAACTTTTAAACCTTTAAACTCATAAAAGAATAATAATGGAAGCAGTAGCTAAACTGAGAAATTATCCGACATCACCGCGCAAAATGCGTTTACTGGCTGACCTCATCCGTGGTCAGAAAGTAGAAAAGGTGTTAGCAGAACTGGAGTTCAACCCCAAGCACCCTGCAGTGCCTTTGCGTAAACTGGTGTTGAGCGCGATCAGCAACTGGAAGCAAAAGAATGAAGGTGGCGATGTGAGCGAGCTGGTCGTGAAAACAATCTTTGTTGACGGAGCACGTACCCTGAAACGTATGCGCCCTGCACCACAAGGCCGTGGATACCGCGTTCGCAAACGCAGCAACCACGTCACTGTGATTGTTGACACAAAGGAATCTAAAAACTAAACCTAATAACGAATAACCTAAATAAACATGGGTCAAAAAGCAAATCCGATCGGTAACAGGTTAGGCATCATCCGTGGATGGGAATCTAACTGGTATGGCAGCAAAAAAGATTATGCTTCCAAACTGATCGAGGATAACAAAATCAGGACTTACCTGAACGCCCGTATCAATAAAGGCGGTATCTCTAAAATTGTTATCGAAAGAACATTAGGTAAACTGATTATCACTATCCATACATCTAAACCTGGTATCATTATCGGTAAAGGTGGTGGTGAAGTTGATCGCATCAAAGAAGAGCTGAAGAAACTGACTGGTAAAGATGATGTGCAGATCAACATTTTGGAGATCCGTCGTCCTGAGCTGGATGCAATGATCGTAGGTGATACGATCGCTCGCCAGATCGAGAACAGGATCAACTTCAAACGTGCAACGAAGATGGCGATCGCTTCTGCTCTCCGTATGGGTGCTGAAGGTATCAAGATCAAACTGAGCGGCCGTCTGGCTGGTGCAGAGATCGCACGTAGCGAAGAATTCAAACAAGGTCGTGTACCGTTGCATACGTTCCGTATGGATATCGATTATGCAAACGTGTTCGCACAAACTGTATACGGTAAGATCGGTATCAAAGTATGGATCTGTAAAGGTGAAGTACTGCAGAAACGTGATCTGAACCCTAACATCATTGCAGGTAACAGCCAGGGTGGTAATGACAGAAGAGGCGGTGATGACCGTCACGATCGTCGCGACGACCGCAGAGGTGGTGGTGACCGCAGAGGTGGTGGCGGTGGTAACCGTGGTGGCGGTGGAAACCGTGGCGGTGGACAACGTCAGCAGGGATAAGTAAAAAGTAAAAAGTAAAAAGTAAAAAAATCAGTCTTCGGGTGTGTACACTCTTTTGACTTTTGACTTTTGAATTTTTACTTCAACATCAAATTCAAGTAACTAGAAACTATACAAAATGTTACAACCGAAAAGAACGAAGCACAGGAAAATGCAGAAGGGTCGCATGAAAGGCGACGCGAAAAGAGGTACAACTATTTCTTTTGGCTCTTATGCCCTGAAAGCTTTGGATCAACACTGGATCACTGACCGTCAGATTGAAGCTGCACGTCAGGCTTTGACCCGTGAAATGAAAAGGGAAGGTAATGTGTGGATCCGCATTTTCCCTGACAAACCAATCACCCGCAAACCTCTAGAGGTTAGGATGGGTAAAGGTAAAGGTAACCTGGAGTTCTGGGCTGCCGTGGTGAAACCAGGCCGTATCATCTTCGAGATCGATGGCGTTAGCGAAGAGGTTGCACGCGCATCTCTGGCATTGGCTGCTGGTAAATTGCCTATCAAAACAAAGTTTGTGACACGCCGTGACCTGGTAACTGCGTAATAACTCTATAAATCTAAGACGATGTCAAAGAAAACAGATTTTTTAAAAAGCATTCAGGGAATGAACGAGACAGACCTGAAAGCGCGTCTGGAAGAAGACAAACAAAGGTTGAAAAAACTTGAGTTTGCGCACGCGATCTCTCCTTTGGAGAATCCGATGACTATCCGTGGACTGCGCAGGGATATCGCCCGTCTGAGCACGGCACTGAACGCAAAGCAACAAGGAGCATAATAAAAAAAGCTAAATAAAATGGCTGAAAGAAATTTAAGAAAAACAAGGATTGGTGTTGTTACCAGCAACAAAATGACTAAAACCATTACTGTTGCGGTTGAGAGAAAAGTAAAACACCCTATCTATGGTAAGTTCGTAAAAAAGACTACCAAGTTCCATGCTCATGATGACAAAAATGAGTGCAGCATCGGTGACGTTGTGAAGATCATGGAAACCCGCCCGCTCAGCAAAACAAAACGCTGGAGATTGGTTGAGGTTGTTGAGAAAGTGAAATAATTCCCTGTCACCCCGGACTTGATCCGGGGCCGGGACATCCTCCTGCTGTAGGGATATAGCCTGAGGTACTAGTAATAACATTAAGGTTGGGATTAACCTGGCCAATAAAAGCTAAAAGCTAAGTAAGATGATTCAGCAAGAAAGCCGATTGAACGTAGCGGACAACAGTGGCGCCAAAGAGGTGCTTTGCATCCGTGTACTGGGCAACAGCGGTCAGCGTTATGCCGGCATCGGCGATAAAATCGTAGTTACAGTAAAAGATGCGATCCCTGCGGGTGGTATCAAAAAAGGCACTGTAGCAAAAGCGGTGATCGTTCGTACCACCAACAAACTGCGTCGCAAAGACGGATCTTACATCCGTTTCGATGACAACGCGGTGGTGATCCTTAACCAGGCAGACGAGCCTCGTGGTACCCGTATCTTCGGGCCAGTTGCACGTGAACTGCGTGATAAAGGATACATGAAGATCGTTTCTCTGGCTCCCGAAGTTCTTTAAATCCCTTCCGCCCTCGCTAACGCTTCGGCGGAACAGAGCAGAGCAGTTCAGAAAGAAGATCGCTAAATAACTTAAACAATTCCGCAAAAACGGAGTAAAGACTAGAATAAAATGAAAACAAGATTCAAACCCAAATACAATATCCGCAAGGGCGATAGTGTTGTGGTTATCGCCGGAGACGATAAGGCGTTGGATAAACCCCGTGTCGTTAAGGAAGTATTGGTGGAAGATGCTAAAGTGATCGTTGAAGGTGTTAACATCATTACCAAGCATACAAAACCTTCTGCACAAAATACCAAAGGTGGTATTGTGAAGAAAGAAGCGCCGATCCATATCAGCAATGTAATGCTTTGGGATGCTGCTCAGAAGAAAGGTGCAAAAGTGTCTAAAGTGAAGAATGCTGAGGGCAAGACTGAAAGGGTTTTTAAAACTAAAACTCAGGGAGGTAAAAAATAATGGCAACTAAATCATACGCTCCAAGACTGGCAGACAAGTACAAAAAAGACGTTGTACCTGCCCTTGTAAAAAAATTCAGCTACGAAACCGTTATGCAGGCTCCTAAACTGGAGAAGATCTGCCTTAACCGTGGTGTTAACGGAGCTGTTTCCGATAAAAAACTGGTTGATATCGCACTGGACGAGCTGACAACTATCAGCGGCCAGAAAGCGGTTCCTACCATGTCTAAAAAAGATATCTCAAACTTCAAGCTGCGTAAGAACATGCCGATCGGTGCAAGGGTAACCCTGCGCGGAGAGAAAATGTACGAGTTTCTTGACAGGTTGATCTCTGTTGCGCTTCCTCGTGTGCGTGACTTCAAAGGTGTTAATGAAAAAGCTTTCGACGGCCGTGGTAACTATACACTGGGCGTTACTGAGCAGATCATCTTCCCTGAGATCGATATCGACAAAGTGAACAAGATCACTGGTCTTGATATCACTTTCGTTACAACAGCGAATACAGACGAAGAAGCTTACGAGCTGTTGAAAGAACTGGGTATGCCTTTCAAAAACGCTAAGCCTGTAGGCGAAGCGAACTAATAAACGCTAATTACGCGGATGATTCATTCGCGTTTATAAAATAAAAAAGAAACAACACTATGGCTAAAACTTCCGTAAAAGCCAGGCAACGTAAAAGAGAGAAAATGGTTGCCCAGTTTGAAGCAAAACGTGCCGAGCTGAAAAAAGCTGGTGACTACGCTGCTCTGGATGAACTTCCGAAGAACTCTTCTAAAGTTCGTTTAAAGAACCGTTGTCAGCTTACCGGCCGTCCTAAAGGCTATGTGCGCTACTTCGGAATCTCCAGGGTTGCCCTGCGCGATATGGCGCTGAATGGCAAGATCCCGGGACTGAAGAAAGCGAGCTGGTAAGAAGAAAAGTTTAAACGTTTAAAAGTTCAAGGTTTAAGAGTTCCAGAGTTGTTTCACAACTATTAAACTATTAAACAGTAAATTTTGAAACGCCGAGCTTCGAACAAGAAACATTATAACATTAAACTAAATTCCAATTATCCCGGCTTTAAAACCCGGGACGTAGGAGGGCAATAAACATGGTAACAGATCCTGTAGCAGATTTCCTGACAAGAATCCGTAACGCACAGATGGCAGGCCACCGAGTGGTTGACATCCCAGCTTCTAATCTGAAGAAACGTTTGACTGAGATTCTTTACAATCAGGGCTATATTCTGAAATATAAATTCGAGGAAGATACGAAGCAAGGTGTGATCAAGATCGCCCTTAAGTATGATCCAACAAGCAAACAACCAGCAATCCAGAGCATGGAGAGAGTAAGCCGTCCGGGTTTGCGCCAGTACTCTAAGCCTGCTGATTTCCGCCGTGTGAAAAACGGTCTGGGTGTGGCTATCATCTCTACTTCTAAAGGAGTGATGACTGACAAAGATGCGAAGCTCCAGAATGTTGGAGGTGAAGTTCTTTGCTATATCTACTAATACGCGATCATTCGCGAATGGATTTCGATAAAAGGGTGATACATTAAGCCGAAAACCTATTAAGCTGACCGGTTACCCTTAAACCAAATAATAAACAGTCGGATCCGCCAATGCTAAAGCTTCGGCGGAGAGACAAAAATCAGACAAACATGTCTCGTATAGGTAAACAACCCGTAGTTATTCCAGCCGGTGTTACTGTTTCAGTAAACAAGGATAACACAATCACAGTAAAAGGTCCGAAAGGTGAATTGAAAGAAGCGATCGATCGCGACATTACTGTTGAAGTAAAAGACAACCAGGTAAACTTTACACGTCCTACTGACCAGATCCGCCACCGCGCATTGCATGGTTTATACCGCGCACTGGTTGCGAACCTGGTGAAAGGTGTAACGGAAGGATATGTTCGCAAACTTGAGTTGGTGGGTGTGGGTTTCAAAGCAACTAACCAGGGCAATATGCTTGATCTGGCGTTGGGTTATTCACACAACATCCTTGTTGAAATTCCAAACGAGCTGAAAGTAGCTACTGCACAGGAAAAAGGTCAGAACCCGATCATCACCCTGGAAGGTATCGACAAGCAACTGATTGGCCAGGTAGCCGCTAAATTGCGCAGCCTGCGTAAACCAGAGCCGTACAAAGGAAAAGGTGTTCGCTATGTTGGTGAAGTTGTACGTAAGAAAGCTGGTAAAGCTGCTGGCAAGTAAGATATAGTTCGAAAGTTCAAGGTTTAAATGTTTAAAAGTTTAGGCCTTCTCAAGAGACCGGTTTTAAACATTTAAACTTTGAACTTTTAAACATTTAAACTTTTTAAACTCTTCCTGGCAGAATCAGGAACAAACTGAATAACGATGAACGGTAAAGTAAAAACAGCAAGAAGACAGCGCATCCGCTTTAACATCCGTAAGAATGTTAGTGGTACTGCAACAAAGCCCCGCCTGTCTATTTTCCGCAGCAATACGGATATCTATGCACAGATCATTGATGATGTGAATGGCGTAACTATCGCTGCTGCATCTACAAAGGATAAAGACATCAAAGCACAGTCTGGTACAAAATCTGAAAAAAGCAAACTGGTTGGCGCTGCTGTGGCACGCAAAGCAGTTGAGCTGGGTGTGACAGGAGTTATATTTGACCGTGGAGGTTACCTGTACCATGGCCGTGTGAAATCTGTAGCTGACGGAGCAAGAGAAGGTGGTCTTCAATTTTAAGCAAACACACAACATTCAAACTTTTAATTACAAGTATAAATGTCAAAGTTTAACGTAAACAGGGTTAAAGCCGGTGACCTGGAACTGAAAGATAAAGTTGTTGCGATCAACCGTGTAGTGAAAACTACAAAAGGTGGACGTGCTTTCAGCTTCTCTGCGCTGGTGGTAGTTGGCAACGAGAATGGAGTAGTTGGTCATGGCCTGGGCAAAGCAAAAGAAGTTCAGGAAGCGATCACTAAGGGTATTGAAGATGCCAAGAAAAACCTGATCAAGGTTCCGGTTATGAAGGGTACCATCCCTCATGATCAATGGGCCAAAGAAGGTGCAGCTAAAGTGCTGATCAAACCAGCCGCTCACGGTACTGGTGTGATCGCCGGAGGTTCTATGCGCGCAGTGCTGGAAAGCGCTGGTGTAACAGACGTACTGGCTAAATCACTCGGCTCTGCCAATCCACATAACGTGGTAAAAGCAACTTTCAAAGCGCTGGCTCTCCTCCGCGAACCAATTCAGGTTGCTAAAACACGTACACTGGGTCTGAAGAAAGTATTTAACGGATAAAAAAGCTGAGTTTAAATGTTTAAAAGTTTAAATGTTTAAATGTTGCCGGTCTCCGAATCAACTTTAAACTATTAAACCCTGAAACTTTTAAACTTCTTA
>JBEVKW010000343.1:0-13888 GCA_040509495.1 Chitinophagaceae bacterium
AACGAATCTTCGTCGCAAACGATTTTACCTCTCTCAGTCCGCCGGCCTTGGAAAAAATGGCGTTAAGAAAATGGGAGGCTGGCACCGTCTGAGCGCCGAAGGCAAGCGAAGGCACAAAAAAACTGTCTGAGCCGGCACGCCAATCGAAATGAAGCACTCCGCCGGCGAGTTTTTTTTTGTGCAGGTGACACCCTCCCATTTTTAGCCATTTTTTCCGCAGCCTTGATTTTTTTTTGTTATTTTTTTTGCATCAAGGCAAAAAAAGTAAACGGAGTCTCCGAGCCCCTCGGAAAAAAAAGCGCCTTGCCCGCCGGCAAAAAAGGTAAACGAACCCTCCGAGCCCCCTAGGAAAAACAGCGCCCTTGCCCGCCCGGCAAACGATAAACATAGACTCCGAGGTTCTCACCTCGAAAAAAAAAAGCAAGGCTCTCACCTTGCTTTTCATTTTATAAAAACTTCATTAGACAATGAAGGAATGTGAACATCTTATTTTCTTTCTAACTCCAGCGTTTCATTTCTGAATACCACTGTATTGTCAAACACATCCACCAGTACAGGATGGGTTTTGTCGATATCCCCGGCCAGGATACGTTTGCTCAACTGGTTCACGATCTCTTTTTGGATCAACCGTTTCAACGGCCGGGCGCCAAACTGCGGATCAAATCCCTGGTCGGCAAGATATTCCAGCGCATAGTTGCTGAATTCGAGTTGTACACCGCTCTGTGAGACGAGATGTTTCAAATTCTCCAGTTGGATCTTCACGATACCCATGATCTGCTTTTTGAGCAATGGCTGGAACATGATGATCTCATCAACGCGGTTCAGGAATTCAGGGCGGATCGTTTGACGAAGCAGGTTCATTACTTCAACCTTCGCCTTATCCGCTGCATCCTCTATGTTCTTTTCGCTGACATTTTCGAAAGCATCCATGATCAGATGGCTGCCGATATTGCTCGTCATGATGATGATAGTATTCTTGAAATTCACCACTCTGCCTTTACTGTCGGTCAGACGGCCATCATCAAGTACCTGGAGCAATACATTCCAGACATCAGGGTGTGCTTTTTCGATCTCGTCGAGCAATACTACACTGTATGGTTTACGACGAACAGATTCGGTCAGTTGTCCGCCTTCATCATATCCAACATATCCGGGAGGTGCACCTACGAGTCTGCTGACGGTATGTTTTTCCTGGTACTCACTCATGTCGATCCTCGTCATCATGCTTTCGTCATCGAACAGGTATTCGGCGAGCGCTTTGGCAAGTTCTGTTTTACCCACGCCGGTTGTGCCAAGGAAAATGAAAGAACCGATCGGCTTTTTGGGATCGTTCAAACCTGCGCGGCTGCGTCGGATCGCATCGGCTACGGCGGTGATCGCCTCATCCTGTCCCACTACCCTTTGATGCAGATGCTCTTCCAGGTAAAGTAATTTCTCTTTATCGGTCTGCATCATCTTTGTAACAGGGATACCGGTCATCTTGGCAACACTTTCAGCGATATCTTCTGCATCAACTTCTTCTTTCATGATCCTTGAGTTCTCACTGATCGCGGCGAGCTGGGCAGAAAATTCTGTGATCTGCTCTTCCTGCTCTTTGATCTTTCCATAACGGATCTCTGCTACCTTTCCATAATCACCTTCGCGTTCTGCTTTTTCTGCTTCCAGCTTCAATTGTTCAATAGCAGCTTTGCCACTCTGCACTTTCTCGACGATATCCTTTTCTTCCTTCCACTTTGCTTTGAACGTATCACGTTCAACCGAAAGATTGGCGATCTCTGTATTCAATAGTCTCAGTTTCTCTTCATCGTTCTCCCGTTTGATCGCTTCACGTTCTATCTCCAGTTGACGGATCTGGCGTATAAGCCTGTCCAGTTCTTCCGGCATTGAATTCATTTCAAGGCGAAGCTTTGCGGCGCTTTCATCGATCAGATCGATGGCTTTATCCGGCAGGAAGCGGTCAGTGATATAGCGGCTTGACAATTCAACAGCTGCAATGATCGCTTCATCTTTGATGCGTACATGGTGGTGTGTTTCATAACGGTCTTTCAATCCACGGAGGATGGAAATGGCATCTTCCACACCAGGCTCATCGATCAACACTTTCTGGAATCGTCTTTCGAGGGCCTTATCTTTTTCAAAAAATTTCTGGTATTCATTGAGTGTGGTTGCTCCTACTGCACGCAGTTCGCCACGAGCAAGTGCTGGCTTTAGGATATTTGCTGCATCCATTGCACCTTCACCTCCACCTGCGCCAACCAGCGTATGGATCTCATCGATAAACAGGATGATCTCTCCATCGCTTCCACTCACTTCTTTCACTACTCCTTTCAAACGTTCCTCGAATTCACCTTTATATTTTGCACCTGCAATCAACAATCCCATATCAAGAGCATAAATAACCTTTGATTTAAGGTTTTCGGGCACATCACCATTTACGATACGATGTGCGATACCTTCAGCGATGGCGGTTTTACCAACGCCGGGTTCGCCTACCAGTATCGGGTTATTCTTTGTACGGCGTGAAAGGATGTGCAGCGTACGCCTGATCTCTTCATCACGACCGATCACGGGGTCAAGTTTACCTTGCCGTGCCAGTTCATTCAGATTCTTTGCATATTTATTAAGCGCATTGAATTCCTGTGTTTGCGTTTGCGAGGTCACGGTATCTCCTTTGCGCAATTCACGGATGGCCGAGATCAATCCTTTCTCCGTTAACCCTGCGTTCTTGAGGGCTTTGGCACTTTCATCTGTTCCCTGCACAATAGCCAGCAGGATATGTTCCGGTGTAACGAATTCATCATTGAACTGCTTAAGTGCAGCGCCCGCGCGTAACACCACCTGGTTCGCATCACGGCTGATCTGTTGTGCCGCGTCTCCCGAAGTTTTAGGCAGTTTCGCCATCAGTTCTTCCAGGCGGCTTTCCACGAGATTGATGGTAACATTATTCTTTTTCAGGAGATACTCCACCGGAGAATCTTCCTGGTCAAGCAACGCCTTCAGCAAATGCTCCGTTTCAATGTTCGGGCTTTGCGCATTAAATGCGATCTGCTGCGCCTGCTGGAAGGCTTCGGCTGCTTTTATGGTAAAATTTCCTAAGTTCATATCTAAAATATTAGCGTTGATTTTATTTAACAAACAGTATGCTGTATTCAGCAGTACCTCACTTATCTTCCGCACACGAATTATCCAAACTCGTACCCGGTGATCCTATTTTGACAATTAATGTTCCAAGCCAAAAAACCAGTAAGAATGTCATATAAATCCCTTTCACACTGCATGAAAGTCATATCAGCAGCCCTTTTACTGTTAATCTTACAGCCTGTTAACGCGCAATTGGATACTGCGCGACTCAGTTCCGAACTTAAAAGCCGCCAGAAGTTGCTCGGCAACGACGCTGTCGTGATGATCTGGAAAGACACCCTGATTTATAAAAGAGAGCTCGGAGACTATAACACCAAAACAGCTGTTCCGGTTTCGATAGCCAGCTGTAGCAAGTGGCTTACGGCAGCTTTGGTCATGCAATTTGTGGAGGAAGGCAAACTGTCCCTCGACGATAAGATCGGCCGCTGGCTGCCGGAATTTGACCGGTACGGTAAAAGCTATATCACGCTGCGTAACTGTCTTTCACATATGACGGGGATCGACGATGACGCTAATTTTCTGAAAAAAGTTTTCCAGCGTAAAAAGTTCCAGTCACTCGAAGAAGAGGTCAACTCTTTTGCTGCCCGGGAAATAAGGGCAAATCCGGGCACTGATTTCTGGTATGGCCAGATCGGTTTGAATATCGCAGGAAGGGTGTTAGAAGTTGTGAGTAAAAAACGGTTTGACGTACTTATCAAGCAGAAACTATTCACACCGCTTGGCATGCGGAAAACAAGCTTCACCACCATTGACGGTGGCCCGGTTAATCCGTCGGGCGGAGCATTCTCCACTCCCGACGATTACATGAAGTTCCTGGTCATGTTGCTCAATAAAGGCCAGGCCAACGGCAAACAGATCCTGAGCGAAGAGTCTATCACTGCGCTGATGCAGGTTCAAACAGATCCGTTAAAGATCAAATACGCGCCAAAAGCCGCGCAAGGCTTCGGTTATGCACTGGGCAGCTGGGCGGTGCAGGAAAAAAACGGCAAAGCTTCGGTGCTGGCCAGCCCGGGACTATTCGGCACCTGGCCGATGATCGACTTTTGCAGAGGCTACGCCTACCTCGTGTTCACCAAAACTTTGCTGAACGAAGAAAAAGCAGGTATTCACCTGGAACTCAAAAAGATTGTGGATGAGGGGATTGCGGGAAATTGCGAGTAGGCTGCGCAGGTTTACTGAACTTCCGCACGGTGACAGGATGCCCAAGCGGCGTCTCCACAATTGTGCTATCCATGTAACATCCGGCACCCTACCTTTGCCCCATGAGAAAATTAATTGTTCTATCGGCCTGCCTCCTGGCAGGTTTGGAAATGTTACACGCACAACAGGAGTTACCGGTAAAAAAGAATCGCCTGATCAAGGGCCTTTATTTTCAGTGGGGATATAATGTAGATGCCTACAGTCATAGTGATATTCATTTCAAAATGAGTAATGGTGACAATTTCACGCTGCACAATGTCCGCGCCCATGACTCCGGAGATTTTGATGCCATCTATAAGAAACCTTCAGAGATCTCTATTCCCCAGTACAACTACCGGATAGGCTTCTATCTGAATGAGAAACACAGCAAAGCCATTGAGATCAATTTTGACCACACAAAGTATATTGTTACGGATGGACAGACGGTTCGTGTAACAGGTACAATAGACGGCCAACCGGTCGCGGGAGATAGCGTGCTAGATCCCAAAACCTTCCTCCATCTGGAGCATTCCGACGGAGCGAACTGGCTGCACATTAACTACGTCCGGTTCTATACTGCCTTTCAAAACCATGCGCGTACAAGAAGCCTGGTGAAATATCTCTGGAAAGCAGGTGCCGGCATTAATATCCCGCGCACCGATTTTACCTGGAGGGGTGACCGGCTGAATAACAAATTCCACGTTGCCGGATATAATATCAGCACTGAGGCCGGGGCAAGGCTTTATCCTTTTAAAAGGCTTTTCCTGGAAGTAACAGGCAAGACCGGGTATGTACGCTATGTGAATGCATTAGCAAATACATCGGCAAGTAAAGGCAATCGTGTATCGCATGGCTTTACTTATCTCGAAGCAATTGCTACGCTTGGCCTGGAAGTAAATCTTTAAGATCACCGGGAAGCGATCTTATTTCCTGACCAATACGAGCCTGGCCCTGTCCGCTTTATAGATCGCTTCCTGGAATTTTACCAATTGCTGATACTGATCGGCAGAAAACCTTCCACCATATTTTTCTATCCGCCGGGAATACATAATCTTTCCGTTTGTGATCTGCACGGAAGAACGATAAGTACCAAACGGCGTAGAGAGGTTTACACTGGCAGGTAATGATTCCGGTTCATACCCCGGTAAAAGAGCTATTTCCACACTGTCTGTGCTACGATACGGCGTACCCAGTTCGATCGGAAAGCGCCGCAACGAATCTGCAGGAAGCTTCTGAGAAGATCTGGTCATGATATTCGGCATAACAAAAAGACGCTTTCCCGTTAGCGAAGCATAGTGGCTTACAGTGATATCAAGCGTCTCATTGATAACAGGATCAGCCAGTTTTTCTTCTTTATAATCAAACTGGTCGACATCATAAGTAACGAAATCCAGCTGCTCATGCAGGTACTCTTTTACTTTGTCTTTCGACAGGTTATTGATCAGACCATGAATATTATCCTGCAATAGTCCGCGGTAATTCGTTTCAGCTTTTACTTTCAATGAACCATCTTCTTCGAGAACTGCCCGTACATGTCTTGTTTGCACATTTTCGTTGATTCCATAATCCGGCGTTCTGACCAGTTTACCACCTGTCCCGTCTACCAGCAGAACGGATCTGCCCGCGGTAAAATCGCTCAGATACCCTGCCGGCAATGTCTGACTGGTACATTCGAGCCAGATCGTATCCTGCTGCACCGGCACACACAAGATCACATGATTAAATTGCTGTGAGGGAAATTCGGTTGTTATATACTTTGAATCCCTGCCTGCCCGTACGAGTGTATAATACGACGGTATGCCAGCTTCTTTGAGCAAACTGAACATATAGTTCACCAACGCTTTACAGTCGCCGTACCTGTTGACCGCTACATATTTTGCATCAAAAGGCTGCCATCCTCCGATACCGAGTTGTATACCCACATAATGGGTATTCCGTTGCATATACTGATACAGCAAAGCGATCTTTTCTTTTATACCCGCAACAGGGTCTGCTATCTGGTGTACTTCACGTTTGATATTCTCGGGCAATACATCCCGGCCGTTTTTTAATGAATGCACAAACCGGCCAAAATCTTCCCATGTCTTCATACTCCCTTTGTGATCATTGACCTGGAAATCGCCGGGGCCCAGCAATACTGTTGTGGAGATCTCATGCCACATCGGCGCATACGGCTCCTTTTGTATCGCCGGCAGGTTATCAGCAGACCAGGTAGTTGTTCGTATATTCTTATCCATAGACACAACAGGTTCTCCGTTATAGAGGAATGCTTTGTACCGGAATTCATAACCGGCAGGGCATATCACTTTCATCACGCTTTTCTCTACCGCAATACCAGCAGAAGGGCGCGGAGACCACATCGGGAAGAACATGGACGATCTATTGCTGATCTCAACCGTGTATTCAATTGTATAAGGATAAGATCGCTGATAAAAATTATGCACCTTCACGCGACTGTCATCAATAAAAGTTCCTTCAGAACCTGCTTTGTAATCCTTCAGATCTTTTTTCTTCACCTTCCTGACCACTTTACCAAAAGGGTCATAAAGAATACCTTCCACTGATTCGATGGAACGAAGGTTGTCATAGTATTCGGAAAACTCTGCCCACCGGTCACCTTTTTCATCCAGCACAGTGATCACATAATGATTGGTGCGTATTGTTTCTTTCAGGCTTTTTACATTGAATGTAACTTCTTCCAGCCTGATGACAGCATTAGCATTCATCCGCAACAAAGGAGAAATACCGGAGACTGCGTACCCGCCATCTACAGCGTAACAAACGGATGAAATACTCAGCAGCAAAAAAAACGGCAGTATTCTCTTCATCATTTTTTCTTTTTGAAAACGATCTGTTCACTCTGCTTTTTTACGACGAGATTGAAAAACTCGCGCAGCATATTGTATTCTTCGGGATCAAAATATGTACGGCTGATCCTTAATCTCGACCGGATGGTGATCACTCCATTTGCTTCCATTGTCCGATACTCAAAATTTCCTTCATCTTCCTTGTTCAGTTTAACGATCACTGATTTAGGTAATTCATCCACTGTATATCCTTCGGGAATATCCATCCGGAAAAGATGCGTCTGGTCTACTGCGTAAGGCATTTCCACAGGGTAGAACCTTTCCGCAGATTTGAACGGGTTCTGATGCCAGGTCTTTAGAAATACCGGATCGAAATACCATACATCTGCATTATCTGCCGGGGAAGTTATTGTGCACTTGATGAGCAGCGGATCCTCATATTTATAAAGCGAATCGATGCTTGCCTCACTGACCGTTGACTCATCGTCGCCCGCATCTTTACGCAATTCTTCCATATAAGCTTTTATCCCTTTTTCCTTTATTGCCGAACGAATGCTGTATGATTCGTAATATCCGGGGGAATGCTGGATCCCGGCTGTCAGTTTTCCATTACCACTGTTTGATATAAATACAGACGTGAGTGATTTTTCTGTCAGTGATTCAGGTTTCAGTTCCAGTCCTTCAGCAGACTCGGCCACCACACGCGCATGCCCGTTATAACAATCAAACCCGAGTTTATCAAAACCGAGTTGCGGCCTGCTTGCATCCAGAAAATACTTTTTATCATCGATGGACAAACGCGCAACTACATAGTTGAAGCGGTCGATCAATGGATACAATGCATACGTGTAGCCGTTACTGCGGGTACTCAGGATCACAGGATCTGCCTGTAGCCCGGCTTTCTTCAGCATGGAGATCAGCAGCAGGTTGATCTCCGCTTCTGTGCCGGCTTTCGTATTCAGTGTATTCTTTAATGATTTCGCGATGTAAAACGTGTTACGCCGTGTACAGACCATGTTATCCCGCACCCATGCATAGATATTCCTGGCTTTTTGGATCGCCGTAGGAGCATTCTGCAGGATCGCAGGCATTACCGCATCAAGCCATTCATTTTGTTGCTGCAAGGGAAGACCAAACTCTTCGTCATTCAGCAATACATTCATGGTTTCATTCCAGGTGCTCATTACTTTTTTGGGAACAAATGGCTCCCTGTATTCGGCCAGTTGAAATTCAATCCTCGCCACGTGATTACTGATGGTAGAGGTGAATCCTTCTTCTTTCAGAGCAGGAAGATCTTTCATCACCCATCTGAAAAAAGTAATGCCGGCAGAGAAATTGACCCGCTCGCTGCTGTTTGCATGCATGACGCCTTCCCTGGGAACTTCCACAGCAAAAGACTCGCGCTTATCCTTCTGCTCTTTAATATAGAACGTCTGGTATCCCTGCGTCAATGACACGTAGTTGAGAAATTCCGGCATGCCAACGATGTACTCACTCCAAAGTGTCGGATACCTGTCCTGGAAATTCCAGGGTCTCAGGTTGAACAGAAAATCGGATTTCAGTTTGTATTCCATTTCGATTATGGCACCTTCCCTGACCGCGGGAAATGTAAATTTCTTCACCACTTTATTACGGCTGATCTTTTCTTTGAATACATCGCTTTTCGGGTCAAGTTTTGTTTCTACTACTTTACCGTTCTCAAGATTATAGGTAACAGCCCGTAAACTGTTCAACTCTTCTTCTTTATCACCTTGTGTGTAAATAGGGATCTCTACTTCGAGAATGTCGTATGCGCTTTTATTCAGTACATGAATGCGGCAGTAGCGTTTGAATTCGATGGAAAAACCACCTTTTGTGTTACCGACAAAATCGGTAGAACCTATATCGCCGATAATGACTGCGCCTGCGCTTGTATCCACCGTGTATTTTACGTTAAAATCGTCGGGGCTCACTTTTCCGAATCTGATCTTTGCTTTTTCCTGGGAGAATACAGGTGCGAATACCAGTAATAGAATAAGAGTCGATAGGAATCGAACTTTCATGCGGGTGGAGTTTGGTGGTATCGGTTTGAAAATCAACGGGAACAAGTTTACACAAAATATCCCAGATTTTAGAGGGTATCTTTACCTGCCCTGAACTCATGAAAAATACGGACAATCATACACGTTTCATTAAGGAGATAGCCGCCGATCTGGGCTTTGACTATTGCGGTATCGCGAAGGCTGTGCGGCTGGATGAAGATGCGCGCAGGCTCGAGCAATGGCTGAACCAGGGCATGCACGGCTCCATGAAATACATGGAAAACCACTTTGAGCTTCGGGTGGACCCCGGTAAACTTGTTCCCGGTGCCAGGTCTGTGATCACATTGCTGCAGAACTATTACCCGTCCGTTCAGCAGAATGAGGGATCACCCCGGATCGCGAAATATGCTTTCGGCAATGATTATCATGAGATTATCCGCACAAAAATGAATGCATTCCTGGCCAGGATCAGGGAAAAGGTTGGTGATGTGGACGGGCGGGGCTTCGTGGATTCCGCTCCCGTGCTTGAACGGACCTGGGCCAGAAAAAGCGGATTGGGATGGATCGGAAAGAATGGAAACCTGCTTACCCCGAAAAATGGGTCTTTCTTTTTTATCGCCACTCTTATCACCAATCTTGAACTGAACTATGACGATCCTTTCGCACGCGACCATTGCGGCTCCTGCACCCGCTGCATTGACGCATGCCCAACGGACGCCATCCTCCCCGGAAAGATCGTGGATGGCAGCAAATGCATCTCCTACTTCACTATTGAATTGAAAGAAACCCTGATCCCGGAAGAAATGAAGGGAAAGTTTGATGACTGGGCTTTTGGCTGTGACACCTGCCAGGACGTTTGCCCCTGGAACCGTTTCAGTAAACCTCATCAGGAACCCGGACTCGATCCGATTCCCGAGATCCTTAACCTGGGAACAACGGAATGGGAGCAGATGACGGAAGAATCATTCCGGAAGATATTCCGTCATTCGGCGCTCAGCCGCACTAAATGGAAAGGGATACAGCGGAATCTGAAGTTCTTAAAAGACGAGTAGCATCACCACGCCCGCGCATTGCAGGTATTATCATACTTTATTTGGCATTAAAACAGGAAGCCACGTACCATGACGGCCGCAGTGTATCATTTCAGTAAAGATTGATCCCTTGGCGACCGCTACGATCCGTGGCTTCCCGGCATGTATCAGGTCGATGAACACGGCATTATTTGTTCCGCGGTAAATATATCCTTCCCTGCACTCCTATATACAATGGATACTGGCGTGTGTCATACTCTGTTTTAACCATTTTCCGCAGTCCCATTGATGCTTCCGGACCTATACTCCATTGCATCGAACGATGATTGCCGAAGCGGAATGAAACCCCGGTCGTAAAGCTGAACTGGAAACGTTTGAAGGCGTTCCTGTCGTGATAATAGGTACCGCCCTGCAGTGTATCGTAAGTAAGCGCATTCGTAGAAACAAGATAACCGGCAGAGAAGCCTGTGTTCAGGATTACCGGCATCTTGTTTCCTTTGTTCAGCTGCCAGTTAAACAGTAAAGGGATCTGCACATAATGGTACCTGTTAGTGAATGTCTTCATCTGCACACCCTGGTAAACGCCATTGGCACGCACTTGTTGGGATGCAAAATTATTGAAGATCAACTGTGTGTTCACATAACTTCCGATCCGGATATTATTGCTCTGGTACTGGTACTGCAAACCACTGGTAAAGGCCACCCGCTTGGATAAAGGAAGTTCAAACAACACGCCTGCGCGGTATGACAAACCTGGTTTGATATCCGACCGTGGTGAGTAAACAGGTCCGAACGCATTGACCGGCGGCGTTACAGGTTGCCATAGTCCGCCACCCTGCACCGGCATATACTGGACGTTATCATAGGCCATGTCCGCATGATTATCGCCAACCAAAAACGGGCGGCTGACGGGACCAGAACCTCCAACCGCAAGATCAAGCGACCATTTGATTTTTTTGTCCGCTTTTTTGGGAGGAGTGTTTACCGGCACACCGACGCTATGCTCATCCTTTACAAGATCAGCCGTGCTGTCTTTCGACGGCGGAGCGGCAGTAACTACCGGGGTCGTTTCAGTAATATCTTCCTGTGTATCTTTTCCTTTTGCAACTGTATCTGCTGAACTGTTTATTGCAGTGCCTTCACCTTCCTGGCGTTGGGAAACAACTGTATTATTTTCAGAAGCTTTTGCCGCTCTTTTCGTTTTACCTGTTGCGATTGCCGGATCAATTGATTCAGCAGAAGTTTGTCTCTTGCGGAAGCCGGCTTTCTTATTTGTTGCGGCTGCAGTCACGGACAATTCATCTTGTTGTGATACGGCTGAGGGCTTCACTCTGACAGCGGAATTTTTATTGATCTCGTCTTTTGCCGTTGAAATGTTCCTGTTAACGCGTGTATTTTCAGTTAGGTTTTCGTTTTTACTACGTACATTCTTATTGGACTCCGTATCCCTGGCAGGGCTCTGGATCAACTCCGTAGTTGATGAAGCCTTTTCGCCGGCGCCGTCTCCTGGTGCAGGTGTTTGTCCACCGGCGGCTGTGGTGGACTGTTCTGCCGACCCGTTCGTTTTACCGGCAGGAACTGATGTTTCCGCAAGGATTTGATCGTCTTTGCGGGTAAGGAAATAGGTGGTGGAACCGAGCAGCGCTATACCCGCGATCAGCCAGAAGGCAATGATAATGCGCCTTCTTTTTTTCTGTCGCAATTCCTTCTCGACATTTTCCCATACAGTGGCTGAAGGACGTAATCGCAATCCTTCCAGCTCCCGCTGTATCTGTTTATCAAATTCACTTTCCGGCATAACTTGTCTTTTTCTGATCTGACGAATGTTTTTTCAACCAGGTGATCAGGAGATTCCTGGCCCTGGCATACTGGGAACGGGATGTACCATCACTGATACCGAGCATTTCACCTATTTCAACATGAGAAAATCCTTCAACTGCATGCAGGTTGAAAATGACCTGGTAGCCCTGCGGCAATTGCCGGATCAGGTCGGCCAGTTCTTTGGCCTGAATGCGGACAACGGGATCATCCTGGCTTACGGGATGAAGGTATTCTTCTGTGAAATACATTTCTTCCTGGTATTTGCGGTGGCGTTTCAGGAAATTGAGTGCAGTATTGACCATGATCCTGCGGATCCAGGCGCCGAGTTCACCTTCCTGTTTGTATTGATCGAGGTGATGGAAGACTTTTACAAAAGCTTCCTGGAGTACATCCTCAGCATCCCGCATAGACCGGGTATAGCGGTAGCAAACGCCCAGCATCGTTTCGGCATACATCTCATAAAGCTGCCGTTGTGCCTGAGGTTTTCCTTTCAGGCAATCCCTGACCAATTTCTGTTGCTCCATTTGTTCTGTTGCCATGCTGACAATGATCCGTGCGTGAACGTTGCATTGTGGCGGCGAAGTTAAGAATTGCCTGCGGACCAAAGACGCCGCCGACGGAAGGGTGTGACAAGGATTGTTACGGATCAGCCTGACATAAAAGAGCCGGAATTCCCTCCTGGAGGAAATTCCGGCTCTTTTATGTCTTAATGGAGGATCGCTCGGTCAAACTTCAGTCGCACTGCCCCTATGTATAAGGCAGGCTACCCGCTGCTTTCCCTTATTTTATCTGGAAGGAACTTTTAACATTACCCCATGACAGCGAAACGGTACCATCTGCCGCGATCGTGTAAGTCAGTGTTTCCTGCGGAGCAGAAAGCTTGCTGGTTTTGCCTTTTACGCGGAGAAGGTCTTCAGATTCGGTATATTCTGTTCCCCATTTATCCCATATTTTATTGATGATGAATGTCCATTCACCGCCATTGGCCAGCACAAAAAGACCGTATTTTCCGGCTGGCACAGCTTTGCCATCGATCTTCACGTCTTTGCTCACTTCCAGCAGGGTTGTTTTATTTGCACCGGCACGCCATACTTGACCATCTTTTGGTTCAACATCAGTTCCGATCGTACGGCCTTTCAAAGAAGGTTGACTGTAGTCAATAGTTACCACTGTGCCGCTTTTCAACGTTTCTTTAGCCTGGGCCGGAGGACTGGCCGGTTTCTTT
Source organism: Chitinophagaceae bacterium (assembly GCA_040509495.1). Classification (GTDB taxonomy): domain Bacteria; phylum Bacteroidota; class Bacteroidia; order Chitinophagales; family Chitinophagaceae; genus Terrimonas_A. The sequence goes on from JBEVKW010000343.1 coordinate 13,226, forward strand.
TTAGGAGCTTCCTGTGCGTGAGAGAACAGTGCTGTTGTTGCAGCTACTGCGAGGAGAAGTAATGATTTCATAAATTATATTTTAAAAGAATTTTCAGTCGCTAAATCTACAAATAACCTGCCAGCGATGTTCAATTATTGGATGAAAGGTCAGCAGATAATCTCTTTTTAATATTGGCCAGGCCGATTTCCATACGCTGGCCGTTTGACTTTTCCAGTACCAGGCTGGCAAATTTCTCCCATGGATACCAGCGTAACCTGAAGTCCATCGTCCATTGAAGCGTAATGAGTCCCTTATCCGGGTGTTCTATTATTTTCCAGGTATTCAGCACCGGTTTAATCCGTTGCCCCGAAAAATAGGCGGTTACTTCATCGGCACCGGTATGTTCCAATCGGAGGAATACCGGCTTGTCCGGGTCTTTCTCGTCAAGGATCAATCCCACCAGTTTCCCATCTTTAGACATCGGTTTTACTGCATCAAAAGAATCCAGGTTGGGATACCATTCCCTCCAGCGGTTCACATCTTTGATCATTGCCAATACGCTCTCCTTATCCGCACGGATATCGGTTGCCCTTGATACACGGACCTGTGAGGGGATCAACAGGGAGATCAACCAAACAATGGTGAATAGAAAAACAAAACTGAATATACCTAGCTTGACAA
>JBEVKW010000344.1:0-26180 GCA_040509495.1 Chitinophagaceae bacterium
AGTCCACCATGTCTATAGAGTGATATGGCGTTTATGTTTGCTTTTGATCCTTCATTCGTGTGATGGATCTCGCCAGTCAGGCAGGGTGGGTTTCATTATGATGCCTGATCTAATGGTATCTTATTTAAGCGGATTGAACTACCCCGATAAAAGATATAGACTTATTCCATACCATTTATATGGGTCATCACTATCAATAAAAAAAGGGCTTACGCCCTTTTTTTAACTAGCTGCTGAGTGGTCCCAATTGAATGGATCCGTGCAAGGATCGCATTTGAACTTCAACACTTTTCCAAGAGATTGCGCTTTCTTGCCTTTCTTTACAAATACGTAAGCAAGATCAACGTACTCTTCTACTTCTTTCCCGTCCTCATTTCTACCTTTTACCACTACTGAATAATATTTCCCGTTCTTGTCTGCTTTCATGAAAACTTCGTTGACTGTAACGCGGGTCATGGTTTCATTTTCGCAGCAACTGCACCATAAAATAATTGTAGACTCTTTCTTTAGATAGGCCACAGCCTTTTCAGCCTGTTCACGTGTTAATGCTGCTAATTGATCTGCCTTAGCGAAGAATGTTGTCAGAAGCAATGACAATACAATGAGTGATTTTTTCATTGAGAAACGTTTTGTTTTTGGTGTACTATGAATTACAAGAATTATGCCCGCGAAATTAGCTGTATAAGATGATCGTACTTCTTCTACCCTACCAGTTCTTCGCATGATCAGAGAAAGGAAATGCAAGGGTCCGCATTCGTGACGCGTTCATATGACTATGTAATAACCTTATTGCCTGTTCATGCGTAGTAACACGGCACTGATCAGATCCCGATCGGAATTTTCGGTCATTTGATTGCTTCATCGTTTGCGATCAAATGGAGAAGTTGGCGGGGACAAGTGTTTCAGTTTATGTTACCGGTCGTTTATTCACCGCAACACGTCCGTTATTTTCTGCTGAGATGCTGTGTTTTTCCCATGGATTCCCTTTTGCATAAACCGATATTTACAACAGAGAAATTTCTTAGTCACCGTCATTTTCAGGACTGGTGGAGGAGGGCAGTCCTGAAAAGGGCGGTGCATTTTTTCATTTATTAGTATGATCAAAAAAAGGGATAGTGAGATAGGAATGGTGGAATTATACAAATGAAAGTGGGCGACGACAGTCAAACGCAGCAATGCGATTGCTGTCGTATGCCCATTTCTGCCCAGCGCGCGCGGCGGTGAATGGATCGTAATGCGCGACGGGTATATTAACGCGCCCCCCCGGAGGGCACAGACATCCAAAACCTATTAAACCGTCTTGAGATACTAACCTTTGTAAACTGACACCTTCCACTCTCCCGCCCCCAAACTTTTGCCCCTCATCCTCCGTGTACCTCTATCGATTGCGCCGCGTTCAGGAAGATCTTTGCCACAAAAAAAGCCCCGGTGTAAACCGGGGCGTTATCCAGGAGTTTATGCTCCGGGACCTATTCTTTTATCCAAGAATTAAGCTACTTCTACGTCAGCGCCTGCTTCTTTCAGTTTAGCAGCGATTTCGTCAGCTTCTGCTTTAGAAACACCTTCTTTAACTGGTTTTGGAGCACCGTCAACGAGGTCTTTCGCTTCTTTCAGACCGAGGCCAGTCAGATCTTTAACGATCTTAACTACGTTCAGTTTAGAAGCACCACCGCTTTTCAGGATAACGTCGAAAGCAGTTTTTTCTTCTACTTTCGCAGCGCCACCACCGTCACCAGCAACTACTACTGCAGCTGCAGCTGGCTCGATACCATATTCTGATTTCAGGAAATCAGCTAATTCTTGTACGTCTTTTACAGTCAAAGCTACGAGGCTTTCTGCTAATGCTTTAATGTCTGCCATTGTTTGAAATTTTTCCCGTCTTCATTCCCCTTACAAGGAGTCCGACGGAGTTTAAAAAAATTGTTATTCCGCTTTTTAGACACTACGGAAAGTGTTTATTAACTCTGAATAAAAAGGAAAAGCTGAATTGACAAACAGGCTTTTTTACTTTTTACTTTTGAATTTTTACTTATTCTGCAGCAGCAGGTGTTGCTTCCGCTCCACCAGCTTTCTGCTCGTGATGGTGCAACAAAGCAGCCAGTACACGTTTTGCAGGAGACTGCAGCAATCCGATAACTTCGCCGATAAGCTCGTTTTTCGTTTTGATCTGCGTCAGTGCTTTCAATTGATTGTCGCCAGTGTACACATCACCATTGATGAAGGCAGCTTTCAATACTGGTTTTTCGCCATTGTTCGCTTTACGGAAAGAGCTGATGATCAGCGCTGGTTCTTTAGGGTTCTCAGAGAACATCAGTGCAGTCACTTTATTCAGCGCTTCGTATACACCTGAATATTTTTCAGCATCCAGAGATTCCAGCGCTTTTTTGATCAGGGTGTTCTTAGCTACTTTCATTTCCACTTGCTTGCTGAAGCATTCGCGGCGGAGTTTGCCAACTTGCTCAACAGACAGTGATTCTGTATCGGCGATATAGAAGTTGTTATATTGGGAGAACTTACCTTTCAGCAGTTCAATCACTTCGTTTTTTTGATCTTTAGTCATGATAATACGTTTTTAAACCACTTAAGATTAGTGAACAAATGCTTTTGTATCGATCGCAACACCAGGACTCATAGAGCTGGCCATGCTGATGCCTTTCAGGTAAGTTCCTTTTGCTGTAGCAGGTTTTGCTTTAATGATAGCATTAAGCAGTTCCTGGCTGTTTTCAGCAATTTTCTCAGGAGCAAAGCTGATACGGCCGATAGAAGCGTGGATGATACCCACTTTGTCAACCTTGAAAGCGATCTTACCACCTTTAACATCATTGATAGCAGTTGCCACATCGTTGGTTACTGTACCTGTTTTAGGATTCGGCATCAGGTTACGAGGACCTAACACTTTACCCAGCTTACCGATCTTAGGCATTACAGATGGAGTAGCGATGATCACATCAACGTCTACCCAGCCACCTTCGATCTTCGCAACGAACTCGTCCAGACCAACATAGTCAGCACCGGCGTTCTTTGCTTCAGCTTCTTTATCAGGTGTGCAGAGTACCAGCACTTTTTTAGTTTTACCGGTACCATGAGGTAAAATAACCGTACCGCGGATAGCCTGGTCAGCCTTCTTAGGGTCTACACCAAGACGAACGTGCAGGTCAACAGAAGCATCGAATTTGCAGGTAGTGATTGATTTTACCAGTGCAGATGCGTCTTTTAAGCTATATTGTTTGTTGCCATCAACTTTAGCGTTGACAACTTTTCTTTTTTTAGGGATGAATGCCATTTTGATTCGAGTTTAGTTTTCCTCCTTCGCTACGCTTCGGTGGACAAGCCTGCCAAAGTTTCGAAATCGGGTTTAGTTAATTAGTTCTCCCATGGAGCTTTACCGTCCACGTTCAGGCCCATGCTGCGAGCTGTACCAGCAACCATTTTCATAGCGCTTTCTACAGTAAAGCAGTTCAGGTCAGGCATCTTGTCTTTCGCGATAGCTTCAACCTGATCCCAGGATACTTTACCAACTTTCGCGCGATTGCTCTCTTTTGAACCTTTCTGGATTTTAGCAGCTTCCATCAGCTGGATAGCAGCAGGAGGAGTTTTAATTACAAACTCAAAACTCTTGTCAGAATAAACTGTGATCAATACTGGGAGTACTTTTCCCATTTTGTCCTGTGTACGGGCATTGAACTGTTTGCAGAATTCCATGATGTTCACACCTTTGGAACCCAATGCCGGACCGATCGGAGGTGCAGGGTTGGCCTGGCCACCTTTGCACTGAAGCTTTACAAAGCCTGAGATTTCTTTTGCCATTTTAAAATACTTTTTGGTGTTAACGACTGTTCTTCCACCTTCGGTGGATTACTGGGTCTCCCATTGTCCCCCCGGACTTGATCCGGGGTCTCCCCGTTTTACCGGGTACTCTTAAAGAACTCTTTGGGGCTGCAAAGGTAGGTAGATTACGGGATTTCCGGAAGAGTTTGGGCAAAAATCTTGGGTGCCTCTATTTGATATCGCAACCAATTGGTTTGCTGGTTGTTGCAAAGAGGCATCCAAGCCAAGGCTTTCGGAAACCTCTTTTTTTGAGCAGACCTGCATAGGTTCCCGCTGATTCCGCAGATTTATTACTCTTTCCTAAGTATTTACTTTTCGCAATGTACCACCCAATTATCAGCAACGCAGATTACGCAAATGACCTGCATAAACGGGAAGTTCATCTGCGTAATCTGCGTTGCTAAATGAATCATGTTCCGGGTAAACACGCAATCTCCGGATGAGTAAGCCTAAGATGCGGAATCAGCGGAACATACGCAGGTCCGTTCAAAAGATGTGACCTAATGACAAATGACCAGGGTGGGCTTGAAATTGATCAATTGCCCGTAATAGAAAAATATCGTTCCCTTCCCAACCAGAGGATCATTTCTTTAAAAAATCATCGTATACCCACTGCATCATCGCTTTACCGGCTTCGATCTGTTTAGCGCCCGTTGTCCCCTCCCGTTCAATAGGGCGTTTGCCGATATTGTCAAAAACCAGTCTTCCCGTGCTGTCCACAAACCCGAATGCATCATTGTAGGTGAAAAATGCCCAGGGTTTTACAGCCGGGTCAAATACATTTTTGCTGAACGGAAATTTCGTTCGATCTAATCCAAACTGAGCAGAAATAGTTGCGGCAATATCGAGCTGAGAAACGTTCTTTTCGATCACCACCCCGTCCCGGTTCAATGCTCCCCCAAGCCATAACATCGGCGTGCGGAAATCATCTGCACGATGATCTGAGTCAGGAAGAATATGTCCGTGATCACCTGTAATAATGACCAGCGTATTCTTCCACCATGGCTGAGTTTTGCATGAGTCAATAAACTCTCCAATCACCGCATCTGTATAATGCAGCGAGTTCATGAATTTTGCTTTTGTATCCATCCCCGGAAATACAACGGGAACAGGTGTTTCAAATGGTTCATGGCTTGTGAGCGTAAGCCACGCTGCAAAGAATGGCTGCTTTTCCTTATCCAGATCATTCAATACCCTTTTCATTACCACTCCATCATGAGCTCCCCATTTTGAGTTCATGTCCTTTGCATCAAAATCACTTTTGCCGATGATGGGATTAAACCCTCCCTGCAACAGGTAAGATTTGATGTTGGCAAACTCAGGCTCTCCCCCGTAAAAGAAAGGCGTTGTGTACCCTTTTTCTGAAAACAAATGTGCAAGCACCTGCAGCTTGATCGACTTCGCCGGCGAATGAATGATGGTGCCATTCGGCATGGCGGGATAACCACTGAATATCGCAGGCAGGCCTTTGTAGGTACGATCACCACTCGCGTACATGTTATTAAAATAGATCCCTTCTTTTCTCAATTGATTGAAACGAGGTGTTACCTGCTGATCACGGATCGATACATGCAATGCTTTTTCAGTAAAACTTTCCCAAACAACTACCAGCACGTTAATAGCGGAATCGGATGAATGAAGAACAGATTCCGTCAACGGTCCTTGCTGATACAGGCTATCCGTGACCTTCTTTACTGTTTCTTCAGACAGATACAGGTAAGGGTTATGAGATGAGGCGGCTTTACTCATCGCACTACGCAGCAGGTTCCATACCGGATTGATGGCCGCCTGGTTCGCATAGTTATGTGTCGAAAAATAAACACTGCTTTGGTTCATAGGCGTCTGCTGCAGGCCACCCCTGATCGGAATGATCAGTGCTCCGGTAAACAACAACAGCGCTACAGCCGTATGGGGCTTATGCTTATTCTGTTCCTGGAAGAATAACCGCTTAAGAATATAGACAAAACAGAAATAGAATAACGCATAGGCGGCAACGAAGATCAGCCCGACAAATACCAGGGGAATGTGACTGATGGATGCATAAGCTTCTTTAGGGGTCACCACGAACCGGAGCGGTGTCATATCCAAGCGGACTCCCCAGGAGGAATAGATCTCGAGATCAGCCAAACAGATGACACAGACGATCAGCAGCACAATAACGGTATAGATCCTGTAAACAGGCAGCCGTTTGAAAAATCGGATCCAGAGACTCAGAAGCACAAAAAGACAGACCGGAGCAGTAACGTAAGCTGCAACGGACATATCCATCTTTAATCCGTAGCAAAGGCTGCCGAGAATGGTACGGAAAGGCAATTGTTTGGTTTTGCCGAAATGGTATAGCAGGAACACGACCCGCATGAGGTCGAAAAAAATGACCCAGCTAAAAAAATAGATCAGGATGAATTTGAATTTGGCAGCCATTATCTGTGCATCACATGCACGTGTTTGGTTTATATCTTCTCCTCGGTGTGGTCCTTTGGGGAAATGAAAGAAAGCTGCAAAATTAAACCTTAAAGGCGTCAAAAGGTGCAGCAGGCGGGAAAGTCTCTTAGAGGTTTCTAATTTTAACGTTTGGAGGAAGGAAGGGAAAAAGTTTAAAAGTTAAAAAGTTTAAGGGTTTAAAAGTTTAATAGTTTAAGGGGTTAGGTTGGGAGGTTTAGAAGGTTGGGGAAGTTTCGCAGCGGTAAATAATGTGTAAATAGGATTGTCTCCCCTATCCTTTTAAAATGATCTAAATCCTCGCTCCCTTGAATGTATGAACATCTTAAAGCTTAAACTATTAAACTTTTAAACTATTAAACTATTAAACCTTTTTCCCCCTCTTCCCGAAAGCGCAAAGCCACTCCTTTCGGAATGGCTTTGACAGATTATCTATGGGATCTTTTTAGCTGATCTTTTCAACCTGCATGTAGTTCAGTTCTACCGGCGTTGAGCGGCCGAAGATCTTCACCGTAACTTTCAATTTTTTCTTTTCGTCGTTTACTTCTTCGATCACGCCGTTGAAGTCGTTGAAAGCTCCTTCGATGATCTTGATGGTTTCTCCTACGATGAATGGTTCGCTAACGCTTACGCCTCCAGCTTCTGCCATTTCATCCATTTTACCGAGCATTTTATTTACTTCGGCTTTACGGAGAGCGATAGGGTTATCTTTTCCGAGGAAGTGGATAACGCTATTGGTATTTTTTATAGTGTCACGAAGATCGTCATTCAGTTTACCATCAAGGACCTCGATCATTACATAACCGGGGTAGTAGTTACGTTCGCGAACTACTTTTTTTCCGTTGGCTACTTTGTAGACTTTTTCCACGGGTAGGAATACTTGTTTTACAACTTCGCTCCAACCACCGCGTGATATCTCTCTGTCAAGGTATTCTTTTACCTTTCTTTCCTTTCCGCTCACGACACGAAGCACGAACCACTTTGTCTCCTGCTGCTGTGCATTGCCTGTATTTGTCGTAGTAGCTTCCATTATTTAAACAGTTCGTTGTAAACTAATTTCAGAACGCCACCGGCGCCGAGATCCATCAGAGAAACCAATGCAGTGATCACCAGGGTAGCTGCAAGAACGATCATGGTAGATTGCTGAAGCTGAGCCCAGTTTGGCCAGGTCACTTTCTCCGTCAATTCTTTATAAGACTCACTGAAGTAGGTTGATATCTTGTTCATGCTCTTAAAGTTAAGAGTTTAAAAGTTTAAAGGTTTAAAAGTTTAAGAGTTTAAATTCCAGGTTTAAAATACATTTTAAACCTTTAAACTTTTGAACTTTTAAACCTTTGTTTGCACGGGCAGAGAGATTCGAACTCCCATCAACGGTTTTGGAGACCGCTATTCTGCCGTTGAACTATGCCCGTATAATACAAAGTACCCGGGTTGTACCCAAGTACTTTGTAAATGTATATAAAGCTTGTCGTAAGTCCTCTTTTTGAGAGGAAATAGATTGCTTATTTGATGATTTCAGTCACCTGACCTGCACCTACTGTACGGCCACCTTCGCGGATTGCGAATTTCAGACCTTTTTCCATCGCGATAGGCTGGATCAGTTTAACTGTCAGTGAAGTGTTATCACCAGGCATGATCATTTCAGTACCTGCATTCAGTTCAACTTCACCAGTTACGTCAGTTGTACGGAAGTAGAACTGAGGACGGTATTTGTTGAAGAATGGAGTGTGACGGCCACCTTCATCTTTGCTCAGTACGTATACTTCACATTTGAATTCAGTGTGTGGAGTGATTGAACCTGGTTTGCAGATTACCATACCACGACGGATCTGAGTTTTCTCAATACCGCGGAGGAGCAGACCTGCGTTGTCTCCAGCTTCACCTGAATCAAGGATCTTGCGGAACATTTCCACACCTGTGATAGTTGAAGTCAGCGGAGCTTCGATCAGACCTACGATCTCAACACCTTCACCAGTTTTGATACGACCTCTTTCGATACGGCCGGTAGCAACAGTACCACGACCAGTGATAGAGAATACGTCTTCAACTGACATCAGGAACGGAAGATCAACCGGACGTGGAGGCAGTGGGATATAAGTATCTACAGCATCCATCAGTTCAGTGATCGCACCAACCCATTTTTCGTCACCAGCGAGTGCGCCAGTAGCAGAACCTTTGATGATTGGAGTATTGTCACCGTCAAAGCCACGTTTAGTCAGCTCATCACGGATTTCCATTTCAACGAGATCCAACAGTTCAGGATCATCAACAAGGTCAACCTTGTTCATGAATACCACGATACGAGGAACACCTACCTGACGAGCCAGGAGGATGTGCTCTTTTGTTTGTGGCATAGGACCGTCGGTAGCAGCCACTACGAGGATTGCACCATCCATCTGAGCAGCACCTGTGATCATGTTTTTTACGTAGTCAGCGTGACCTGGGCAATCTACGTGTGCGTAGTGACGAGTGTCAGTCTGATATTCTACGTGTGCAGTATTGATCGTGATACCCCTTTCTTTTTCTTCAGGAGCACCGTCGATTTCGTCATATTTTTTCGCTGTCGCAAGACCTTTTTTTGCAAGGATCTCTGTAATCGCGGCAGTCAATGTGGTTTTACCATGGTCAACGTGACCAATCGTACCAATGTTTACGTGGGGTTTGTCCCTCTTAAAGGTCTCTTTTGACATTGTTATCTGTTTTTAGTTGTGTTTACCCAATTATTGTTTCTTATAATGAGCGGTAATATCACTATTAGCCGCTTTCTTGCCATCTTCAAATCCTTTCTTCCACATTGGTCTGGCTTATGAGCCTTTAGTGAGAGTTTAAGCTCACGACTTTCCCGGTCGCCGGACCGGGATACTCTATCACTGAGCCCCTTTATAAGACTCAATGAGCCGTTAGTGAGAATCGAACTCACGACCTCTTCCCTACCAAGGAAGTGCTCTACCACTGAGCTACAACGGCTTTCACCCAAAGTAGACAAGCCGTTGTTGCTGGTTCAATCCAGCTGGTCGATTCTTGTCTGTGATCTCTGTGGAGCGGGAGACGAGGCTCGAACTCGCCACCTATAGCTTGGAAGGCTATCGCTCTACCAAATGAGCTACTCCCGCTTATTTTAACTTTTAAAGAACTCACCGGGTAAGCGTTCAAAGGTTTAAAAGTTTCAAAGTTTTTGTTGAACTTTTAAACTATTAAACCTCTAAACTGTCTTCCCCGAAGGGTGTGGGCAGAGAAGGATTCGAACCTCCGTACTCGTGAGAGAACAGATTTACAGTCTGTCGCCTTTAGCCACTCGGCCATCTGCCCATCCGGAGCCACCTGCCAGAATCGAACTGGCGACCTACTGATTACAAATCAGTTGCTCTACCAGCTGAGCTAAGGTGGCTTATTTTCCCAAAATCTCTGTCTGCTGGTTGAAGACAGATGCGTGATAAAGAGCTAACCCCGTTCGTTTTTGGGAAGGCAAAGGTAAGGGAAATTAAATACTGAAAAAATTTTGTGAAAGAAATTTCTTGCTGAAAATCAACTTTTTTTTGAGAATACTTTCAATTCGTGAATTCGCGATGACCGATGGCCGCTAACCAAGCGCTTCGCCATCCGGCAAAGTATTTTTACAAGTGAATTTTCTACATTCAGACAGATTCAGCATTATTACAAACTTTCAATGCGCAACGCATTCGGCCAACGGCCATCGGTCATCAACCATTGAATAAATGATCATCATATTTCCCGTCATAAAAAACAAAAACCCGGGGTTACCCGGGTCTTTGCTGTTTTAGGCAGCCTGTTGCTTTTCTTTCTTTCTTTTTATCTGTGTTACGATTGAATCAAATGCATTGTCGAATGATCCTTCAAATGATTTACTGGTTGACTTTACAAAAAATTCGTGACGCGGAACATGAATTCTGATCTCAGCAATTTTGTCTTTGATCGTATGAACCACGTTGTCTAATTTCAGATACACCTGAACCTGGATGATACGATCATGAAAAGTGCTGAGTTTTTGTAATTTTCGGTTGATGTACTCAACTAACCTTGCATCCGCATCAAAGCGAACTGTCTGAATGTTTACGTTCATAGTCGTCTTTTTTTAAAACATGAAACAATTAAAATAAAGAACTGATCGCCACTGTAGTCAACCTCCAGTGACTCCTATGAAGTTACTGTAAACAGAACGCTTTTGCAACAAATTTTTCCTTAAAATAATATTGTGTAAACACCCTTTTTTTTATGCCTTCGGGTGCGCTTTTTTATGAACGTCTTTCAGCTTCTCGATCGTTGTATGTGTATACACCTGCGTGGCCGCCAGGCTGGCATGACCCAGCAATTCTTTCACCGCATTCAGGTCTGCCCCATTATTCATCAGGTGCGTAGCAAACGTATGACGCAAAACGTGTGGGCTTTTTTTATCAAGTGTACTTGCCTGCCCCAGATATTTATTCACGAGAATCCAGGCATACTTCGCGTATAACTTCTTGCCCTTCTCTGTTACCAGTAAGAAGCCTTCCTCCGGTGCTTCAAATTCCTTTTTCTTCCACGCCCGGTAATCATGTATGCTTTTCACCACTTCTTCACTCACCGGAATGATCCGCTCCTTATTCCCCTTACCCAGCACTTTGATCCGCTGCCTCCCCAGGTCAAGCTGCTTTTCCCTCAAGCCGATCAACTCACTTAACCGCATACCCGTTGCATAAAACAGGAGGATAAGCATTTTTGCATTCAGGCTTCTCCAATCCTCCGATGCCTGGCTAAGCGAACTGATCAGTTCCCTGGTTTCCGACTCCTTCACAACTACCGGCAGCCGCTTGCTGATCTTTGGAGAGATCACATTCGTGGTAGGCAGTACATCTATCTCTCCCCGGCGCAGATGATACTTGAAAAAAGAACGCAAACTTGATATCTTCCGGTTGATCGTTCTTGAACTGAGCTTCTGCTCCTTCAACCCCGCCAGCCAGCTCCGGATAAAACCATGTGTGATCTCCTTTAATCCCAGCCCGCCATAATCCTTGTCTATAAACGACCAGAAATCAACCAGATCCGTCTGATAAGAAATGATCGTATGCTGAGAATACCTCTTCTCGTATTTAAGGTAATCCAGAAAGGGTTGTATACGCGGGGTTGTTTCTTGCATGAAGTCCTTAAAGCTACAAAGAAAGAAATGAAGAAGGTTCGGCCGGTTGGGGAAGTTTGGGCAGTTTGAAAAGTTTCCGGATCGCCTGCCAGCCCTTCTGCTCAATCCCCTCCTTTCCTTTCCAGCAAAAAAAATAGCTGCTGGACGACAGTCCTGCAGCTATGCTCTTATTGATAAGGATCAGAACGATTAGACGTCGATCTTTCCGCTTGCTATGTTTTGCTTGTAGATTGCTTTCAAAACTTCACCACGGCGCTTCACAGAAGGCTTGGTAAAACTTTGACGCTCACGCAGTTGCAACAAAGTCTTCGATTTCTCGAATTTCTTTTTGTACTTCTTCAGCGCCTTGTCGATGTTTTCGCAATCTTTAGAATCAATAATAAGCATGTTAAATACCTCCTTGGTATGTTTTTTTAGGAGCGGCGAAGATAAGAAGATCTTTTCAAAAAGAGAAACTTTTCCGCAAGATGATCAGGGAAGAATGCGGCAGGAAGAGGCCTGGAAATGCCAAATCCGGCGGCGGTCTGCAATTCTTCCATAGATCTTCTTCTCGCGTTCCTTTCATAGCTTTGCGCCATGTTTACAGGAATCGTTGAAGCAACAGGAAAGATCAGGGACGTGTCCCGGAGCGGAACAAACAGTACTTTTTGGGTTGAATCGCCGCTCTCTTCGGAGTTCAAAGTAGATCAGAGTGTTAGCCATAGTGGCGTATGCCTGACCGTTGAAGAGGTAAGGGATGGCATGCACCGGGTAACCGCGATCCTGGAGACCCTGGAAAAAACCAACCTCGATACATGGTCTGCCGGGTCTATCGTCAACATCGAACGATGCCTTCCTTTCAACGGCCGCCTCGATGGCCATTTCGTGCAGGGCCATGTTGATGCAACCGGCATTTGCGTCGCTAAGACTGACAAACAGGGAAGCTGGGAATTTGAGATCGAATTTCCAAGGGAATTTGCCCCACTGGTCATCGAAAAAGGATCGATCAGCCTGAACGGCATCAGCCTCACTGTGTTCAACGTAACGGACAACCGCTTCGCGGTGGCGATCATTCCGTACACGTACACGCATACAGATATCTTCGGTGTAGAAACCGGCAGTTCAGTAAACCTGGAATTTGATATCCTCGGAAAATACATACAGCGTCATATATCCCTCAATCCTGCACTACGATCTTAAATTACCCGCAGCCGGTCTTTCAAACGCAGAAAGGGAGTTTCCAGGTAGCGGAAGCTGAGGTATGCAATGGAAAAGTTGAAAGCAAATATCACCGGCACCAGTAGCCACGGGGAAATGACTGTTCCTTTTTGAATAACCAGCTGTTCAAAAACAGTTATGCTGATCCCGTGAAAACAATAAAGCCCGAATGATATACGTCCTGTCAGGATCAAAAAACGGTTTCGCTCGAGAAAGCGGGAACGATGGTGATTGTCCAGCTGCTCAATAAGCAACAGGCAGAGGTAGGTAATGAACAAAAACCTGTTCAACAGGTTCAACAGATCGCTTTCGCTGTATAGCTGGATAAAAAAGAAGATCGTTAGTTGTATCAATGGCCAGAAATAGAACACTGTCCGCCTCAAGCCTGCCAGCCTGCCTGTCCAGGCCAGTAATGATGACCGTTCCGCATACAGTAAAGCGGCCAATCCTCCCATCGCAAAATCCACGCAGTACGTGAGCGTATGAAAGTAGCTGCTTATTTGCGCTTGATAGGCATATACTGTAAAAGCAAGGCTTATGATGATCAGCGTGATAAAAATGCCTTTGAGATAGCCAAAGAAAAACCGCAGAACAAATCCCAGGAAAACATAGAACTGTTCTTCCACGGAGATCGTCCACAGTATCTGTAAAAAAAACACCTGCTCCGCCTTATAGAAATTTGCGATAAAGAAATAATAGTAAAAGGGGTCGGGCATGGTCATGGGATAGCCGGCGCGTGCCGCTAAGGGAGCCAGGATCAAAAACGACGCAGTGATAAACAAAAAATATAACGGCCAGATCCGCAATACCCTTCGCTGGAAAAATTTACCTAAAGAAACTTTCTGTTGTTTTTGAAACTCTTTGATTCCAAGCCAGGTCAGTAAAAAAGAAGATAAAATAAAGAAGACATCTATAGCCAACGGCAGCTGATCATAATAATACCTGAGCAGTTTTGCAGGTAAAGATGCTCCCTGATCGGGGTGAACGGCGTGAAAAAAGAAGATCGCTAAAAACGACAGCCCTCTTACAGAATCAAGTTGGGGGAAATAATTGGTTCTCGTCATTGGCCGGCGTTGATTGTCGGATGAAATGCAGCCGGTATCAAATGGGTAAATGTTGGGCTGCGGTTATTTACCCGTCATGCAGCAACGAAAGTAATTGTTTTAATAAAAAACCCCGGATTACTCCGGGGCTTTTCTTGATCGGTTTATCTCATCAGGTACATTTTACCGTAACCGTTATTAAAGAATTTATCCGTATTGTCATTATCGGCTTTGTATTTATCGAGCGCCTTGCCATGCTGGTTAGTGATCACCCGGTAGAGATATACACCATTAGCCAGTTTTTGTCCGTACTGATCTGTGCCATCCCATTTGAATTCGGATATGTTACGTCCGATATGGATCGGTCCGAGTTCTTCTTTGGTGATATCACGAACGATCTTTCCGGTGATCGTCAGGATCTGGATCCTGATATTCTGTGGCACTTCAGAGCCGGTCAGTGTAAATACAAACGCCGTCGAAGTGGTAAATGGATTCGGATAGTTCAGCATATTAGAGATCATCGGTTTGTTGATCACTTTGAAGTTGACACGGTATGCGACACCGCCTGCTGAATTCTCGCTTTTATCCTTGCCGGTTAGTAATAGTTCATAATCTCCATCTTCGTTAAGGAACGGTTTGAAGTCAATACTTGCCGAGTTCTCTGTATTTGGTCCCTGGCCAGCCGGGTGGAATTGCAGTGTATCGGTATTGGCAAAGGAGTAGCTGCGGGTAACGCCACTCGGGAATTTCACCTGCACTGATACAAGATTCGGATCATCCAGCGGCATCCATTTGGCTTCATCCTTCAGCTTGATCAGGATTGCCGGTTTAGCGGATACGATATCACTGTTAAGGATGTGAACTCCATCAAATGTGACATCCAGTAATGGTTGCAGCGTATCCGGCCTTACGAAGATCGATTTAAAAGCATAGTTATTGAACACGTAGTGCTCTGGCTGTGCCCTGTCCGGGTTGAAGTTGATGTACAGCGTATTCTCACCGGAGAAACTTTTTGTATCGATCGGCACATTTACCTGTAACACCTCATTTTTGTTAAGGGGTTTCTGGTTGGGTACCTGAATGATGTGCTCAACATTATGTTTGTCCGTAATGGATATATTTACTTTAATGCTATCGAAAGGAACGTTACTCACATTCTTGAATCCGATTCCGACGTTCAGTGGTTCGCCCACATCAACCGTGTCTTTGATACTCAAAAATGTGTTAGAAGCTATTGCGCCTTCCGGAACAGGGTCATAGCTCACCATCCAGTATTTCAGTTGGAACGGTGTGAAATTGACAGAGTCTCTTGTATGCAAACGAAGTTTTATATTCGGATACACTGCTGCATCTATTGAAGCTAGTGACGCAGTGAGTTGTCCTTCCGTAACTGTAACGAGTGTATCAACCTGGCCACTGGTCCGTACACCAAGCACTTTGATCTCCGGATGGTCAGATGTAGCCGGTTCAATAGAACTTCCTTTCCATTTCAATGTTTCCCATCTTTTTGAAGGCCCGATCAGGTCAGACTCCATGTATCCGTCTGGCTGAACACCGCGGATCTCAAAGATCGCTACCGGCAATTCATACTGATAAGTCGATACAATTTCTCTGATAGGCTGCGTATCTCCTTTTCTCACGACAAAAATGAATGGAACATAAGACGTAACTGCCGGCAGTTGGGTAACACCCAAAGACTGTATCTTATGATAAAGCGATTTTCCAGAACCGAGGGTCATTGTATCATTCAGCCATACAGGCGGCAATACCGTCGAGCCATAGCCGCTATTGGTCATGATGATATAATCTCCGTCTGGTACCTGGTCAATAAAGTTCATTGCACTTTGCCTTCCGGTAGTACTTGCGAGGTCAAAGAGGAAGAATCCAGGCAGTACAGTGCTGTTGAGCGGAGTCGGGTTATAACTTCCGTACATACCCGTAGCTCCCTGCGAAACGTTTTTCCAGGGTTTGTTTGTGGTTCTGTCAATTACGTAGAAACGGATCGAGTTGGCATTCACCGCAAGCGGAGAATAGAAGCCAGCCTGCACCCTGACGCCATTTATGGCCAGGGAATAGTTGCCTGTTTCATGACCCACCTGATACACGCCAGTCTTTACATCTATATCACTGACAGATTCAGTGAACTTAAACTTCCTGTCTTCGGTATATTGGATCTTATCAAATTTATTCTTCAGGAACTGGTAGTAATGTGCCTGCGAAAAGCCGGGCTGTCCGTTAGCAATATACTGGAATGACGAGTAGTTCCATACTGGTTCACCGGTGATGTTTGCCGGCGATACTCTCCAGTAGTAAACACTGCTGTCAGTAAGGTTCATTGCCGGGTTAAACTCAAATACGCCGCCAGCAGATGTAGCATTGCTGGTGGTCATTAAAGGAGAGTTGAATGCCTGTGTTGTATCCACTTCCACGCGATAATTACGAACAGGCGCAAATGGATTGGCGGAAGATGCTACAAGTGTTGGATGCGCATCATTAACAATTGTGTAGTTGTAGGGAGATACAGGACGCACATCATCTTCAATGATATAGAAATCTTTGGTGACAATATTGTTGGTTTCATACAACTCATCTATCTCACCTGCTTCGTCAAGAGAAACAGTAAGCTTATTCAAACCGACATCGCGTGTTGCTACGATAGGAATGGTATATACGAGCGAATCTGTGTACTTGCGGAGAACTACCGTGTCTTTCCTTATAAGTTCGGTTGTGTTATCGGGATAGGTCCTTTTCAGCGATACCACAAATTTTTTGTTAACCGTTTTTCCAAGATTTGCATACTGGGCTACAACCTTGAATTCAGTTTCGGAAATGGGGATAAACGCTGGCGTGACCTTTACCATTTGGGCTTCAATTGCAAGATCAGGCTTTTCGAAACTATATGGTTTAACGGCAGGATCACCATGAAGCGTGAATTGTTCACACTGGAAGCGTGCATAAAAATCTTCGCTGCCGGTTGCACTCAGCATCTGCGAAATGGCTTCGTCCATGATATCACCAAGCGCGCGTCCGTAGTGCGTTGTAGACATTGCCCTGTAGAACCGGGTATTGTAAATATCCAGGTAATGAACAACGCCGAGGTGAGTACTCGCCAGGAAAGCAACAGCCCCTTTGCCTGGAGCAAGAACATAATTTTCAGAGATTGTTTCTTTTACTACCAGGCGGGCTTCGTTATAGAGATAAAAATTACCTGCATTACATCCCATGACAATAAAGATCGGGTACTTGCCGGAGTTATCGTAGGCATTGGGATTGTCCAGATTAAACTCCAGTGTTGTGGCAGACGAGTGACCGAAATAAGTCAGTATACCCACCCCCGCACGGAAAAGATTTGATATCTGCGTAGAGCTTACCTGCTGAACAGCGTCGGCCGATGTTTTTGTAAAAGTGCTGACATTTCCACCATAAGCAGTGTCTTCAATGATCCGCTTATGTCCATTCAGTGCATCTGCAAGTAACCTCGAAGTCTCTTCATCACTTGCCCCGGTAACGTGAATGATATTCTTTTTCCAGCCAGCGTCTGCTACGCCAGGTGCGGTTGCCTTCGCAGTTTGCTCGTGCGTTTTAAGTTTTTCGAGATATGCGGTGATCTCCGCTTTATTGATCACAGCCAACCTTCCGATCGGCACCAGCGGAACCGAACTGTTACCCTGAGCCGTCAACAGGTTGTCTGAAGCCGGGTTACCAAACGTAGGGACCATTTGCAGCTTGACCATGTTAGACGAATATTCCAGAGAACGGAAAGAAGTGTACGTAACTCCTTTGCCGATGAGCAACACATAGCGCGGCTTGACTGAATTATTTTCCCTGGCCCTGCGAACAAAGTTGCGAATGGATAGCGGGTGCATTTTAATACCAAATGCATACTGATCGATCAACTGGTCAATCAGGTACACTTTTGCATTAAACCCACCACCTGCGGCAGATGACCTGTACTGCCGATAGTCTTCAACAGGATCACCGGTTCCTGATGCGGCTGTAAGCAGTGTATTGGTAATGATCAGAAAATCTCCCTGGTTTGCAGAAGCAGCGTAATCTATAAAATTACGGCGCTCCATTTCATTCAGCGTTTTGACGTTGCTGGCGGCCTCACTGACCAGTACAAGAGACCGGTCTACTGAAGATGGCTGCAGCAATACTTTGAGCACGCCGGGAGTAGCTGTATTCATCTCATACCTGCGTCCATTGGTAAGATCATACAGAACGGGAGCACTTCCGGAATTCGAGAAATTAGTGATCTCCAGGTAGTTTCCGGCAATATTTGCAGGAAGCGTAAAAGGAAAATTGGTAGCTCCACCAAAATCAAAACGGCGGGGATAGGTCAGTTCAAGCTGTCCTACCACCATGCGGTCATTAGAGATTGCACTGATATTGGTAACCTCAATATTCGCAACACCGCTGGCAATGGTTGAAGCGGGAATGATCTTCCCTGTTTTAGTATATTCAAAATAGTCAAGCGAAGCGCCAAGAATGGAATCTCCGTTCAACCTGATCCTGTAACGGCGTTCGTTCATGATCGTTCCGCACATGCTGAGCCTTAATGTTGCAGACGGTGCTCCTGTTCCGGAATACACCACCAACCCATTCAGTGGGTACAACTCGGTCGCCTGCGCTCCGATATATGCACCTGTCCATCCTTCGCCATAATCGTACGATGAGGAATACACTGTACTTGTCAACACCTGTTCCGCACGGCCTGAGTTAATTTGAACACGGGGATAACGTCCCTCAACGTGCATGAAATAAGGTTCAACGGGAAGTGTGTTCGCGGCGATATTATTACTGGTTGGGATCAGTCGAAAATTTGCACTGGCTCCATTAACAGTTAGAAAGTAAGCAGCCGTATCTGTTTGAAGGCTCCAGTGGTCGCTGATCTGGTAATCAGACTCCCTGTACAGCGGGTTATCCGCCTTTCCATCATTCATTTCACCCCAGAACTCGATGTAATCAGACGCTCCCAGTACACCTGTCTGCACTGATGTATAGATCGGGACCTGCTTTCCATTTCTCCAAAGCTGGAAATGCTCTGCGTTCGTTGCTCCAAGATTCATCTGTGCCAGCAACGACTGTGGCAAACGATGAAGTCCGGTGGCACCCACTTTGAATTTATAATAAGTCCTGGAATAATCGATCCATTCATTATTATAAGTCTGGGCTCCGGCAGTCAGCGACAAAACGGTTAACCAAACAAGTAAAAATCTCTTCATTGAAAGGTGTTTATGTAGTAGTACGGTTATTTTTTCTTTTTCTTGGTCTTGTTCTTATTCTTATCGCTGTTGGCCAGGTCAAGCCGCAAGGAGAAAACGTGTGTGAACAGTGGGTTGGACTGGTTGGCGAGATTCGTAAATGCATAATCGATCGTAACACTCTGGATCTTGAAACCTGCACCGGCACTTGGCTGATAGATCCATACTTTCTTCTGGTTCAGTGTGTCTTCATCGGCAAGTGCCCTTTGGAAATTATTGATACCTGCACGCAGGAAGAATACATTGTTCATATTATACTCCAGGCCGAGCTTGGGATCAGCGCTGACAGGATCTGCGCTGACAAGCGTGTTCCGCCTGCCGTCAAAAGTGAGGTCGATATTGGTTTCTGCAAGAATGCTCGATTTGCGGCCAACCTTGAATTCGCGACCGATACCGAGAACGAGCCTTGGAGCGGTCATCTCAGTGGATTTCACCGGGATCTCGTTATTTGTCAGATAAAGTGCTTCTTTTTCACGCTCGGTGAAGTTGAACGACCATGCATTGAATGTTGTGGTAATGTCACGGCCAGTGATGCCGAAGCGCCATTTTCCCTGGTGGATCTGCAGGCCTGCATCAATGCCGAATCCCCATGCTTTGGCAAACTTGCCCACGTTACGATGGATCACTTTAGCGTTGATACCGAATTGCACTTTCTTCTTTTCCGTGTCTTTCAATCGCTGAGCGAAAGACAGCAGGAAAGCATAATCGGCAGAAGAAAAAGATTGAATATTGTTGTAGTTGATCGAACCATCAGGTTCAACCAGGAACAGGGTGTTCATGATATCGTCTACCGCGAAGCGGAGACCTGTTACCGCGAAAGTTCTTTTATTATTGGCGGAAGGAAAAGCGACACTGGCGAAGTCATATTTACCGATACCTGCAAAGTATTCCGCATGCATCAGGTTCACCTGAGGGTTATCCTTCACTCCTACGAGCCCGGCAGGATTCCAGTAGCCCGCTGTGCCATCTGCAACAGAAGCGATCTGGGCACTTCCCATCGCAAGTCCGCGCGCACCCGCGCCGATATTCAAAAATTCATTGGAATACTTCCGGAACTGAGCGGTCGCAGCAAAAGACAGGGAGAATAGAATCACCAACAGGTATAAACGGCACGATTTCATCAGGATAGATTGTTTTCTAATAAGCAATTAAAATGGCTGCTTGATCTCAGGGGGTAAACCGGTGTAAAAGTAGGATTTCGTCCCTGCAAATCATAGTTTCCATATTTAAAGGTTCGATAGTTTAAAAGTTGTCCTGACGTCGCATGATAACCTTTAAAACATTAAAACTTTTGAACATGAAGACTCCTGAGCTTTTAAACTTTTGCTGCCCCCGCCGGCGCATACTGATCCGGATGCTGAAAACGAGTGGATTAGAAAAATATTGCTTTTAAAGCCAAGCTTCCGGGTTCTGGTGTAAATTCGCAGACCTCATCGCAGTATAAAGCGGTGAAACCGAACCGGGTAGTTATTGGTGCCCGGGCCGGTCCAAGTTTGAACGTCATTAAAAGATAACGATGAATCTCATTGAGGAATTTCGCTGGAGAGGCATGATACAAGACATTATGCCTGGCACTGAAGATCAATTAAAAAAAGAAATGACCACGGCCTATATCGGGTTCGACCCTACGGCAGACAGTCTCCATATCGGCAGCCTCGTGCCGATCCTGCTCCTGGTACATTTGCAAAAAGCAGGACATAAGCCCATTGCGCTTGTTGGCGGAGCTACGGGTATGATCGGCGACCCGAGCATGAAAAGTGAAGAACGCAACCTCCTGGACGAAGCCACGCTGAACCGTAACGTAGCTGGCGTAAAGGCGCAACTGGAAAAATTCCTCGACTTTGACGCGTCTAAACCAAACGCCGCGGAAATGGCCAATAACTACGACTGGTTTAAAACGATCTCTTTTATAGAATTTCTCCGCGACACCGGTAAACACATCACTGTCAACTACATGATGGCGAAAGACAGTGTGAAAAAGCGCATCGAGGGAGATACAGGCATCAGCTACACCGAGTTCGCTTACCAACTGATGCAGGGATATGATTTTTACTGGCTGTATGAAAATAAGAACTGCAAGCTCCAGATGGGCGGCAGCGACCAGTGGGGCAATATCACCACCGGAACCGAACTCGTTCGCCGGAAAGCAAATGGCGAAGCGTTTGCTTTCACCTGTCCCCTGATCAAAAAGGCAGATGGCACCAAATTCGGAAAAACCGAATCAGGCAACGTCTGGCTTGATCTCAACCGGACCTCTCAATACCAATTCTACCAGTTCTGGCTGAATGCCACTGATGCAGATGCCAGCGCGTGGATCAAGATCTTCACTTTCCTTGGCAAGGAAGAGATCGATCAACTGCTGAATGATCACGCAAAAGATCCCGGTCAGCGCCTGCTGCAGAAAAAACTGGCAGAAGAGATCACTGTATTTGTACACGGACGGGAAGAGTACCAGAAAGCAATAGAAACCACCGCCAAATTGTTTGCCAACGCAACCGCTCCGGCCGAAAGCCTGAGTATTGAAGACCTCGAAGGAATGAACGGAGTGGTAAAATCTGATTACGCCAAAGAAAAGGTCACTGCCGGCGTAGATGTGGTCAGTTTTCTTGCTGAAACAGGCATTTTTCCCAGCAAAGGCGAAGCAAGGAAACTGGTGCAGGGCGGCGGAGTGAGCATCAACAGAAATAAAGTGGAAGATGTTCAAATGAGCATTGATCAGTCATTGCTTTTACATGGAACATATATCCTTGTTCAGAAAGGGAAAAAGAATTTCTATCTAGTAAAAGTTGCTTAATAAAAACATCCAGCGATGAAAATGTACTTTATCAGTGGACTTGGCGCAGACAGGCGCGTGTTTTCATTGCTGGATCTTTCGTTTTGTGAGCCGGTATTCCTGGACTGGGTTACGCCCGATCCATCGGATACGCTTGCGACCTACGCCGCGAAAATGCGTGCACTGATTCCCGAAGAAGCTCCTGTAATCGTTGGGCTTTCTTTAGGTGGCATGCT
This sequence comes from Chitinophagaceae bacterium, assembly GCA_040509495.1. Lineage (GTDB taxonomy): Bacteria > Bacteroidota > Bacteroidia > Chitinophagales > Chitinophagaceae > Terrimonas_A. Next base: position 21,915 of record JBEVKW010000344.1, read on the forward strand.
GGCCACGGAGATCGCAAAAGCAGATCCGAAAGTGAAGTCGATCCTGATCTCCAGCAATAAGACCAGCCACGAGTTCCCCGCATACCTGAAGATGTTCCGCTATTTCCCGGTATATAAATGGATCCCCGGGGTAGTGATGAAAAATATGCAGAGCCTTTACACCTACTCATTTGGCGTTAAGGATCCTGAACAAAAGAAGATCCTGTACGCGATCATAAAAGACGCCGATATCCCTTTCGTAAGATGGGCGCTTGGAGCTATCATGAATTGGAACAGTACCGTGGCTCCATCCAATATTGTTCAGATCCATGGCACGGGCGACAGGCTTTTCCGTGCAAAGTATATAAAGGCTGATTATGTAATTGATGGCGGAAGTCACACCATGACGATGGATAAGCATGCGGAGATATCGGTGTTGCTTAAACAACTGACTAAGGACCGTAGAAGATCTTTCTAAAACTGACTGGCGCAGGAGGAACACAGCGAACGCAAAGGACCGCGAAGAGCGCAAAGTTTTACCTGGTTAAAGGCAGATTCTTTGCGTTCTTGGCGGTCCTTTATGTTCGTTGCGTTGCTCCTACGTCATTAATTTTCCGCCGGGTCATTCTACACTCACCTGCTTTCTGACCACCGCTCCTTCCCTCGCTTCGGGCAGGAACCTGCGTTCATCCAAAATATATCCATTCCCTTTTTCGCAGAAATGCACTTTGAGGTTTTCGATGCTGATCGGATTTCCATCGGGGATGTCTGCGATATTGCAATGCCCAATATCAAATCCGTCGATGATCACAACGAGTCCGCTGCCGATGGCTTCCATTTTGTTGCCACCTTCTGTGATCAGCATACCGGTGTCTTCGCCCAATCCGATCCCGATCGCCTGGGGATTGGTTGCCACGGCTTGGGCCAGGCGACCAAAGCGACCGCGTTTTTCGAAGTGGGAGTCGATGATCACATCGTCTATCAGGCCGAGGCCAGTGGTCATTTTCACTTCACCTTTAAGGTGCGCGCGCATTGCATTTCCTTCATAGATCATGGTATTGCTCATCGCCATCGCACCCGCACTTGTTCCAGCGACCGTAAAATTCTCTTCGGCGTACCGGTTAAGCATTACACGCAGGATCTCCGTTCCTCCAAATATGGCGCTTAAACGTAATTGATTACCTCCGGAGAACATTACACCATCGCATTTGCGGATCCGCTCGATATAGTCGGGCCGCGCTGCATCCTGGCGATTCCGGATATGCATCAGGTCAACATTCGTACAACCCATTTTTCCAAACGCGTCCATGTAGTGATTGCCTACTTCAGTAGGGATCATCGATGCAGTGGTGATGATCTCTATTCTTGATGAAGGACCGCCGATCTCTTCTACAATACGACGAAGGATGCCAAGTTCAAAGAAGTTTAGGTTACTTCTGTGTATTTCTCCTTTCTCCAGGTCGGTGCCTTTATCTTCCGCACCACCTACGGCGATCAGTTTTCCCTTAGGATGATTCATTCATTGGGGTTTGATATAACGCAAAAATAATCAAAACCGCTAAAAAGGCTTCCATTTCATGATACTGATCATCTTCTACCAGATATTGTGAAAAACTGCCCAAACATACTAGCGATCTATTCCTGAACGTTTGAAGCTAATACTTCAGCATGTCGAGACCAGCTTTTTTATTATTGTGTATATTTTTTATCAGCCATTATCACTGCCATGCACAGGAAACCGGCAGATTGCTGGTCTATTTCGATTCAGACAGATCAATCATCAGTAATAACGCGAAGGACTCCCTTCAAAAACTTTTGCAAACCCTAAGATCTGCCGGCTCGCTGTCAAATGTAGAGATCGCTGCGCATTGTGACGGGCGTGGAACCGATGCTTACAATCTGGCATTATCCAACCGGCGTGCGTCTGCCATCGAAACTTACCTGAGATCAAATGGTCTTTCTACGGAAATTCCTGTCACGAAGAAAGCGCTGGGAGAAAGCGCGCTGCTGAATACAGATCAGACTGCCGCGGAACAGGCACAGAACAGGCGGGCGGAGATCATATTCCATTTTATGCCCCTTCCAACTTCATCCATTCTTCCTCCCCCGGCAGTTACAGATACGCTCGAAGAGGTACAAAACCCGGCTGCGATACAGAATCCGCCTCCGGTAAAGGACACGATCGCCAGGCAACTTTTTGATCCCACGGCTTATGAAAATATTAAAGTAGGTGATCAACTCATCCTTGATAATATCAATTTTCAACCAGGACGTCATGTTCTGCTCAATAGTTCGATGCCCGCTCTCGAAGAATTACTGAAAGTAATGAAAGAGCATCCGGCATTGAAGATCGAGATACAGGGACATATCTGCTGTATAAATACCGGGGCGGATGGGCCTGACGCAGATCTGGGTACCTATAATCTTTCAGAAGAAAGAGCAAAAACTGTTTACCGCTATTTGATCGATCATGACATAAAGAAATCAAGACTGTCTTACAAGGGTCTTGGCAGCAGGCAGAAATTATATCTCTACGAGAGGACTGAAATGGAAAGAACGCTGAATAGAAGGGTAGAAATAAAGATCATCAGCAAATGACCTTATTTACGTTTAGCCATGTTAACAATGAAGTAAACCACCGCCCCCGTAGCAGCAATTACCATTCCCCAAAGGGCGAAAACGCCTGTTGAGTAGAAGAGGAACAGCCAGATCAGGATAGACAGTATCACCGGCAAAGGGAACCACCACATTTTGAATGGCAGCGAATCCGTTCCGTTTCTCTTTCTGAGCAGAACGACTCCCACAGCCTGTCCGATAAACTGAACCAGGATCCGCATCGCCAAAATCGCTGTGATCACATCCGACAGCTTCATGAACAAACTGAATACAAAACCTATTGCGCAGAGGAAGATCAGTGATACATAAGGAAAATTCTTTGTCGGATGAAGCTTTCCGAAAATGCTGAAAAAGTTTCCGTCCACTGCCGCTGCATAAGGCACCCTCGAATACCCGAGTACCACTGCAAACAATGACGCAAGAGCGATGCAAAGGATGAGCACGGTCACAATGACCGCTGCAGTCTTCCCATATATCAATTGCATGAAATGACTGACAAGATATTTATCGTCTTCCCGAACAGAATGCCAGTCCACAACACGCATCACGCTGAAATTCATCAGCAGGTATAATAGCGCAATTCCCGCAATGGAAATAAAAATGCTTCGGGGAATGTTCCTGCCAGGTTCTTTGATCTCTCCACCAAGGTGACATACATTGTAATAGCCAAGGTAACTGTACACTGTTTTAACAGAGCCCTGCCCTACTGCAGCCCAAAAGGCGGCGGAAAAAAAAGAAGACGTTCCTTCCGGTAAAAGTTTTACTTCCTGCTGACCATGGGTCAAACCACTGAATATGATCCAGGATACCGTCAGTATAACTACAGCCCAAAGAGCTACCGAGATCTTACCGATCGCTTCAATTTTTCTATATAAAAGGAAGAAGACGAGAATGACCAATCCGCCTGATACCATTTTCTGTTGCCATACTTCGAGGTCTACCAGGTAGGAAAGATATTGGGCAAAACCGATCGCGCCGGATGCCACCACCAATGGTGCCTGGATAACGGTTTGCCACACGAACAGGAAGCTCATCAGCTTTCCTTTCTTTTCGCCAAAAGCGATGCGATGGAAATTATAGGTGCCGCCGGCCAGCGGATATTTCGCACCAAGTTCACTCCAGATCATCCCGTCCACCAGTGCCGTGAATGCGCCAAAGATCCATGCCCAGAGAAACAACCCGTCATTGAATCTGCTCACCACAAATGGCATCACAACGAATGGCCCGATGCCCACCATATCGATCATATTGATAGATGTCGCCTGGAGAAGGGTTATGCGCCGGTTGATTTGTGTGGACACTGTGGAGTCGTTTTGGTTTGTTATTTTACTGTATCGTCGTTGTCCGTTGTCCGTTCACCGCTGTCCGTCGAGCGGAGATTACCTGCGATCGGGCTTCGGACAAGGCCGGTCAACGGAAAACGATCAATGAGCCTGCTTCGCAAACGCCGTAATACCTTCCACTAACACGTCAAGGTTCTTAATTGTTGTATAGATATTGGGCGTAATTCTTACGCCATGAATATTTTCCCATACAACCGTGGTGGTGTGGATCTTGTATTTATCCATCAGGAATGCGTCAAGTTCACCTGGTTTTCGGCCATCGAAGCCAATATTACCGATGGCTCCGCTCCATTTCTGGGAAAGTGAAGTATTGAGCCTGACGTTCGGC
>JBEVKW010000345.1:0-21221 GCA_040509495.1 Chitinophagaceae bacterium
ATATGAAAAAACGGTCACGCAAAACAAACCATTGCTGTTACGTTCATTCATTATCATATAGGTTGCTTGAAGAGCAACAACATTTTTAATGTCCGGGATACACATGGGAAGGATGTTATACTGCCAATGAAACAGGGTTTTACTTGTCGTTGCAGGGTTATGTCGTCCAGATCACAGGTATATTATTCTGTTTTACAGATTTGCGTCATATACTACGTTCTTTTTATGGAGAAAGATCTCTTTCTTATCAGGGGTTTAGTTTCATGTGGCTCTACCGGAGAACCTGCCCACCGGCAATCACTTTCCTGTTTCGTAAACTTTCTTCCGAGCTAAAGGTGCTGACGACAAAAGACAGTTTAAAGTTTTGCATGAAGATCAGGCCGACGGTCAGTTGTCCGAAGCTGAAGTTAGCTTTGTCGATACCAAGGTTTTCCCTGAAGGTTTCTGTACCATAAATCCTATTCAGGTTGAAGTTGCAGAAGAACTTGATCTCTCCGTTGGAGGTTGCTGCATCCGCATACAGGTCGAGGCCCAGTGAGCCGCTGCCAGCCCAGGCATCTGTGTTTGTGCCAAACGCTGGCAAGTCACCCGTTCCTTTCAACAGGAAACGCGACAGTAAGTTAAATTGGTTGTTATTGGTGTGTGCATACAGCCAGGGGTATTCCAGGGTCAGGACGGTGTTTCCGCCATAGTTGACCAACCGTTGATATGCTTCCTCATTTTTTTCTTCGGTATCATTATCACTTTGGCTACTGGCCACCATTGCGCCGAGGCTTACTCTGATTGCCGCGAGCGTGCCACTGACAATTTCGGAATAAAGAGATCCCGAGTTGTTACCGAAACTAATACCTGCATTATTCAATGCCCTGAATTGCTGGCTCTTGGTGCCATACGCCAAATCAAAGAAGGCTTGTGCACGTTGCGTACCCGGGAAGGCAATGTAATTGCGATAACGGATGATCTCCTTGACGTACTCATGATAAAGACTATCCTGCGTATGCTGTATAGCGGAGCGTTGTGCCTGCAAGGCTCTGATGGTGTTCGACATGGTCTCTACCTTTTGCGTGGGAAAGGTAGGAGGTGTTGCCCTTGAATCGCTGTATAACGAATCGGTCAGGGTACTTAGCACAGTGCTGATCGAATCTTTGCGGGCCTTGAGGTAATTGTATTGAATAATGTTCAGTGTCTTATAAACATTCTCAGATGAGCCATCTGATTTTGTGATCGACACTTTCGTAGCGCCTGAAGCTTTGACGTTTTCGATCGTAGCAGGAGTGTTGGTGTTAATTTTAATGCCCGTACCCAATTGCGCTATGCTGACCTGTGTGCTTGCCGCAATAAAAGATAACGTTACCAGAAATTTGCCGGTAGCAGAAGATTGACTTATCATGGTGTTAAGGTTTGGTTGATGTTAGGGATCGCGTAAATGTAAACCTTAGCGGTGATCGTTGGGGAGTGCTTTACAAATCGGGTTAAAGCACGGATGTATTTCGGGTGATAACACTGTAGGCGTGTTTGTGGCAAGTATTAGCCATTCGCCTGACTACGTGTCAAGCTGTGGAATGGTGATCGATATGCCTGATCAGTTTGATGGCATTTTTTTAAAGAGCTCTGCCATGGTTGCGGCATCCAGGCATTCCATCTCCACCAGCTTTAAGGATGCAACCATCTTTGTAGTGGTTGTTTTATAGTGCAGGAAGTGAGGCGTCTTAAGATGTGCTTCATAAGCTGCTTTGTTGGCGTAGATCTCGAGTATGCGGATCTTCGTCGGGTGTTCCGCTTCTGCCATGGGAAAAATGGCGACAACGCCGGGTTCCTTAGCGATAGCCGCCGCGGCTTCTTCCTGTAAGATTGTTTTGTATTCAGTGAGGTATTGCGGGATGATCTTAAGCTCGGCTATGCGGATCATTCTGGTGGAGGCCGCAGGTTGTTGGGCATTGATGACCTGCAGAAAAAGTAAGTTGGTGAGAAGGATGAATAGAGAGCGGGACATATTTTTCATGTGTTTGGGGTTGGGTTTGGTAAAGGTAGTGCGGATATAAGTTCGGCCTCTTCAATTTGGAGGTTACTTCTTGAATGCGGGGATGCAGGGTCTGCAATCATTCAATTTGCAGGAGAATGAAGATGCCGGGCATAAGAAACTTACGTGGAGGTCGTTCCCGGGTCTGCGTCGGGTAAATTTGTTAGCTACTGAAGTCAGATGCCCGGTAGGGCATTGACCATTCATTACGGAAACTGATACTTCTTTAAGGACCGTTTTAACAGCAAATGACACACTCAACTAAGCAGACCCGATTTGACCACCAGCGGCGATCTTTGTTTGTTATTTTCTGAGGTTTGAAGTTGATCTGAGAGGCGGTAAGGAAGCAAACGATGCGGCAGGTTATGGAAAGACTTTGTGGTTGTAGACCTATTGTCCAATTGGTATTCGACCGTTTCGTTTTCCCCCAGACTTATTGCACCACTGTTACTGTTCCCTTTTCCGTTTTGACATTTGCTCCTTCAAGCTGATAGGTACAGGTCCAGACAAAAACGGTGTTCCCCCTTATAGTTCCGGACGTCTTACCATCCCATCCCTTATCTGGATCGGTGGATTGAAAAACGACCGTCCCCCACCGGTCATATATCATGAAACGGTATTTTTTTATCAGGCCGAAGAGCATGGGTTTGTAGAGGTCGTTGAGGCCATCTGCGTTTGGCGTGAAAGCTGTCGGGATGTAGAAACCGGACATGCAGGATTTGGGAGATACTATGATTGTATCCGTGCCTGCGCATCCCGCAGCATCCACTACCTTCAGCCAGTAAGTTCCGGGTTTGTCGATAGAGATGGAAGATAGTGTTGATCCGCCCGACCACTCGTAACTGCTATACGATGTTGATGGTTTGATGGTGAGCGTTTCATACGAGCAAATGCTGTCTGTATTCTTCAGGAAGTTTGCAGGCAAGGGCAGTACAGAAAGGATCTTTATCGTATCTGTTGTTTTGCACACGGCATTATCTGATACAGTTACCCAGTAAGTGCCGGAGGTAGTGATGGGAAAATTATTGGCGGTACTTCCGTCCTGCCACTGGTAGGTGCTGAATGAGCCAGGTGAAACGTTCAGCACAGAGCCGGTGCAAAGGTTTTTATCAGCTCCGAGGTCCGGCTTCGGATTGGAAGCAACGATGAGCGTAGTAGTAACGATCGAGTCGCATCCAAGGGCCGACTGTAATATGTCTGTGTATGTACCTGCAGTGGTTTGGTCCGCCCCGCCCGCGAAAAAAGCTTCACCTTCGCAGATCAGTTTTGTTTGTGTTGTTTTTTTCCTGTTGATCGTAAGATGAAGGGTGATCACAGAGTCGCAACCCGCAGCATTAGGAATAGTCCGGGTGAAGGTGCCGGATGAATCAAACTTTTCATTGTTCATGATATACTCACTGCAGGCGCTTACGGTGAGTGTAGCGGAAGTTTTATTGGTGCATGGACCAAGCTTTATCAAAAAGGGATTCATGTATGATGAAGAGTTGAAGGGGTACACTGCGGTGCCAGGGTCAGCATCAACAGTGCCGGTAAAATAACCGGTGATGATGATGTTAAGATCTTTATCTATTATGCCTCTTTTTACCAGTGTGGTGCCGTAGCTGATGCTTGGAAAAGTGGCGGCATAAATGAAGTTGCCTTCGGAGGTCAAACGGACAACCGCAGCAGCGTCATAGTTCGGATTATTTACAATGTATTCAGCGGGTCCGGGGTCAAAGTCGACCGTCCGTCCAAAGACTCCTATCGGGTAAATATTATCTGCAGCATCTACCACAAGATCGAACACATAGTCGGTTTCGGATCCTCCAAATGTTTTTGCCCATATAAAATCTCCCTGTTTGTTCAGCTTTAGCACATAGGCATCATAGGGGTTGCTGAAAACGCTATGTACGCCGGGGCCGGGATCAAAGTCAAACGTGCCGATGAAGTAACCACCCGTTACTATATTCCCTTTACTATCGATATCGATAGCACAGGCGCGCATGTGATAATTGTTCGGCTGAAAAGTGGCGTCGCCTATCCTTTTCACCCAGGTGAGATCGCCATTAGGAGTCATCCGGGCAACAAATCCATCCTGGAGGCTTAACGCGGTGAGGGGATATTCTGCGGCGCCAGGGTCGAAATCACAAGTACCCGAGAATTCTCCTGTCAGAAAAATATCGCCTGATGCATCCGTTTTCACATCGCTGATGTGAGAACCATGATAAACCTGTTTACCCGTGCCAAACTGTTTCGCCCAGATGAGATCCCCGGAAGGACTGAGTTTTACCATGAATTCCTGGAAATGCGCGGCGGATGTGAAATTCAGCACGGCGGGGCCAGGATCAAAGTCGACTGTATTATTGAACATACCGCAGATAATGACATTGTTGTCTTTGTCTACTTCTACAGCATGTGATTCGGGTCCTGTATCTCCTGGTCCGCCAAATTGTTTGGCCCAGATAAAGTTGCCATCCGTATCGAGTTTAAGCACGAAGGCATCCCGGAACCCGACAGGCGTCAGGATAAACACACCTGGTCCCGGATCCATATCAGCGGGGTTCATCAGGTTAGAAGCGAGGTATACATTGCCCTGCTGATCGACCTTTAATTCAATGTCTGCAAACTCAAGCAGGGTGGGAACCTGTTTGGCCCAGATAAAATTTCCATCCTTATCCAGTTTACTGATATATACACCGGTGTTTCCCCGGCCACCAGCCTCAAGCAGGTATTCACCCGGGCCCGGATCAAAGTCAACCGTGTAGTTGAATAAACCCGCGGAATAAACATTTCCCTGTGGATCAACACCCACTGTTCTTCCATTGCTGTAAACAGAATTGTTCCATTGATTTTTATCATAGAATGCCCTTGCCCATTGCAGAACCGGCAGCTGCGCAAAAGCAGACTGCATCGAAATAAGCAGCAGGACGGACAGGCAAAGGTGGCGCATGTGGTGTTGATGGATGGGTAAGGTACGGAGATTTTGGGGAGGGTGCAAGGGGGCGGGAGTGTAGTGGCTTGTGGGTTGGTATAGCCGACCTGATACTGCTATTCAAGATTATGTGATGGCCGGCGACGACAACAAATGCTATGAGATGACATGCTGAATATTTCTAACGGCCGTTGAGCTGTTGATCGGGACCTGGTTTATCTGGAAACGTTTGTTGAGGGTTTTTAACACGGTTTGTTTTAGAGGGAGGGCCAGCGTATTGCAAGAGTTTTTATTACTGACTATTCTTTAAAGATGAAATGTTCTGCCAAAGAACGCGAACGCTTGTTCTAACAATGTCTCACGGCTTCGGTATAAGCCGCTGCGCGCGATACAGGTTGTCGGTCGCCTGCTCAATCTTTGCTTTAAGGCGCGGATTATATGCCGGGTGTTGCTGTAAGAATTGCTCTACCACTTTCCACGCTTCGGGAGTTTGATAGGCACCGAAAATTGTGCTGAGCCAGTCCTGCGGAAAAAAGATGTCGCCCTTGCGTTGGATCTCTTCCAGTACTTCCAGGCTTTTGGACAAGTACTTCGTTGCTGTGTGTTGTCGCAGGGGATGATGCAGGTATCCGAGAGCGGTGACAGTCCAGGATTCTTTGGCTTCATTGGGATGATTCACGAGATAACTGAGCATACTATCGCGGCGGGCTGGTTCCGGGGATAAGGCAGGCATCAAAAAGCTGAGCCGTGCTTTCTTGTCTTCATCCTGCAAGCGTTCGCGTTGCCGGATCAGTACGGAAGTTGCTGTATCATTTTTCAAGGCGATCGCCAATGCCAATGAAATGTAATCGTCCTCTGCCATGCGTAATCCTGAAGGTGGTTGTTGTGTTTGCCAGATCTCATACAAGCGTGCTAACGCGCTTCGTGTTATTCCTATCTGTTGATACGCTCTGAAGAGTACCTTCTTGCTGCCGGGATTGGTTTGTGCCTGCATGGCCGTCCACAACGCTTCTTCCAGTTGCGGAGCGATGGCGGTACGCTTGTCCGGCGCGGTAAAGTTCCAGTACAGGGTTCCGAGGTAACTGGTCAGTAATCTCAGGTTGGTTTCTTCTTTTTCCAATGGCAGTCCTTCTGCGAGTAAGGTGATGAATTCAGATGGAGACATAGCTCTTCCTGCCAGCACATTTTCATACAGGTTGATGGCTGCCGCTGCCCGGCTTACGGGACTTGTAAGCTGCCATAGTTTTTGCCGTCCCTGGCTATCGACCGGAAAAAGGCCATAGCCCATTCCATCGGCATTGAAAAGGATGCAGTCCGGTTTCGCCAATCCTTTTATCTCCTGGATTTGCAGGCTTGCCTTATTCATGTTTACCTGGACTGTGTGCAGGCTATCCGCATACACCAGTGTTACCGCGACGATCTGCGGCCAGATGCGCGCTGATCCTCTTTCCGGGTGTTGTGTCATTTGCAGTTCCGCTATTTTGTTGCCGTTGTATTTGATGGTATAGTCGAAGAACGGGCGACCCGGCTCATTAACCCAGACCCTGTTCCAGTCGTACAGGTCTTCTTTTGAATATTTAGCGAGGATCTTTATCAGTTCATTCCAGGTTGCATTGCCATTCGCATGAGTCTTCAAATATTCGCGTATGCCTTTTTGAAAATTGTCCTTACCCATTCGTGCTTCCAACTGGCGCATCATGATCGGTGCTTTGTGGTAGATGATGCTTCCGTACATGCTGCCGGCTTCCTGCAGGTTTTCCAATTGCTGACGAATAGGATTGGCTCCTGATGTGCGATCCACACCATAAGCAGCCGGATAATGATCCTGCACAAATTTGAGCTGAAAGGCTTCGGTGCCTAATCGCTGCTCCACCACTTTATCGGCCATGAAGTTGGCAAAGACTTCTTTCATCCAGACATCATTGAACCACTTCATCGTCACGAGGTCACCAAACCACATGTGGGCTGTTTCATGTGCGATCAGGGTTTGACGGGCCAGTAGCTGATCTTTGGTCGGCTCTTTTACAAATAAGCTGGATGCTTTGTAGAGTACGGCACCGGGGTGTTCCATGCCGCCATATTGAAAATCAGGGATAGCGGCAAAGCCGATCTTCTGGAAAGGATAGGGAATGCCTGTCCATTCTTCGAGGAAGCGGAGAGCGGATGTATGCGCCTGGAAGATGGAATCGGTATTGCTTCCCGGGTCTGTTTCCCTGTACAATAATTCCGCTGTGGATGTTCCCGCCTGTTGTATTGCGCGGTTGAACTTACCTGCGGTGAAGGAGAATAGATAGGTTGGCAACAAGTCTGATTCTTTAAAGCGATAGGTAGTTTGTGTACCGTTTTGACTACTGTCTGTTAACGCACCATTGCCGAGTCCTTTCCAGCCGGTTGGAACAGTTAGGGTGAGGGAAAAGGTTGCTTTCAGATCTGGCTGATCAAAACACGGGAATACCGTCCGTGCGCGATCAGGTACCAGCAGGGCATAGAGATAGTCATTATTTCTGTTGAGCGCGGCGTCTCCGGCGATGAAGGAGATCTCAATGGTATTGCTTCCTTTGCGAAGTTGCGTTGACGGAATGATCAGGTGTTCCTGTGCGGAGTGTGGTGTGACGGGTTTGCCATTGACGGACATTGACTGAATTTGTTCGACGGGTTGTTTGAAGTCGAGCTGCAGCGGTTCTTTATTGGACTTAAGGGTGAAACGGATGGTTTCGTTTGTATGAATGTTTTCCTTTTTTGTGGCAGGGATCTGGAAATGGAGCTGGTATTGAATGGAGGAGATCTCTGCGCGGCGGTGGGTGGCGAGGTCGAGGGAGACGCCGGAGGTGATCTGCTGGGAGAGTGAGTTGGTTGTTGTTATTAAGATGAGTAAGCAGATCAGGGGGTGTCGCATGGGGATGAGTTTGGGTGCAATATTAGTGAATAGTGGGATGGGGTGAGAGGGTTGGATGAGGGGTAAGCTGTCTTTGATAGAGGTTAGCAGTAAAAGAAAATGAGTTGTAGGACAGCCTTGAGCCCGCGAGAGTAACTACAAATTTTCTGAGTAGTGAAGCGGAAATGAGGCTTTTTGATTTACCACTTGAGAGTGGGTTTAATAACGATCAATCTGACTAGCTGTATATCTACCCATGGACATTAGCGATATTAAAAGAAGTTCACCTGATCTTCATTTTGACTGGCGACAATAAATGACTGGCCTGATTGTTTTTTGCAAGCATAAATTTGATGGTATGCACGGTCGTTCAGAAGCCATTACTTCTAGAAAAAGGGTGACGCTGCTTAATCAAATCAATTGAAATCTGGTCGTCTGAATTTTATTAACGATCTCATCTTCCATTAGCTTCCGTCACCAACGTCCGGCCATCTCCGCTTTTTTTTATTAATAACCTGTCAAAACGGATAGACACATCGTAGCTTCTCAAATAAGCGATAAAATGCCAGACCGCTTTATTTGAAGGACTATCAAGACGCCGAAAACAATAAGGATAATAAACAACCCGATTTCCATTAATAGCGCGAGGTAAATAAGGTTGGCTAACATAGAAACATGAACAGCGTTTACATCAAAGCCCCATAAATAGAATATAGAGGGCGACAACAACATCAAATTGCAAAACAGGCTTAAGGGAATACCCCATGTAAACAAATTTTTCAACCGAAGAAAATGACGACGTTTATAAATGTTAGTCAGAGCCGCTTTCTCCTGCGGTGTCGCATATTCGAGAGTGCCGACAATACTGCGTACTGATAGCAACAGTTGGGCAAAGATGAATGTAAGTAGCGCTTCAAGAGACAATATTAAAAGTTGCTTTGGCACACTGACATCCAGTAGGGGTAAAGTGATATCTGGAGCGCGGAAAATTCCGGCTTCCCGGTACCATTTTCTGTCAATTGAATCTTCTACATTTTTATTGATGTATTGAAAGCATAATCGCACCACTTCAGCCGTTGTGAAAGGTTGCCCGTCCGCTAAAAGAGCTGCGGTATCGATCCTTTTAGCAATAGAGTCGTTGATTTTGAAGCGGCCAATTGACAGTCCTCTACTAGGTGAAAATTTTTTTATCTCCTCTTCACTCAAACAGTCACACGGAAGGCGAATCCGGGTAGTATCTGAAGCTTTTTTTATTTGTGCCATTTGTTCCTCAGCAAGTTCCATGTGTCTCCAAACTTGTTCCCGATGTAAGGCTTCGTTATAGTATTCACTGAACAGCGAAAAGCCTAGGAATAAGGCAATAATAAAGGAGAATGTCAGTCCTTTTTTAAATGCATTGATTTCAGCAGTCAAGATCATAGTATAAAGAATTTAAGGCCGGCACCGGTAAAAAAGGAAGATGTTGATTGTCGATCGAACAGATTATCGAAGTCTCTGCCGGCGCTGAAAAAAACAGCCAATTTGTTCGACAGAGGTTGATTTAAACTTACTTGAATGATTGTACTGATGTTTTGGAAATCACGCAAGCCTAACCCGAGAGAAGCGCCAAAGTAAAGATGATTACCCGGTCGTTGATTCAGCGGCCAGTATCTCCCAAATTCAAACGCAGTAATCGAATGGATTCGGGGAAAATAGTAACCAGCCGAGCTAAAAACCCCTAATATGGTGCGCGGGATTTTCTTTAACTTATCCTGATTTGCAATGCTTACGAATAAACAGAACTCTTCCTTATCTTTTATAAAATGATATAATCGTCCCATCGGGCATTCCGTATATTTTTCTAAGATGTCTTTTTCAGTCACTTCAACACTTGGAATACTATCAGTTGAAAGGAACTGACCGCAACAAGACTTGTAGCAGATAGCGCCAACACAACCTCTTTTAAGTAACAAAGTTTTGATAGGACGCACCCTCTCTTGCGCGCTGAGAGACAGTAAGCCAGCAAATGTCAGTGTAACAAGGAGAAAAGGCTTGGACATTGTAATCAGTTGATGGTAGTGGCGGGCTTAGACGCTGGTTGTCGGAGGGACGGAATGTATAACAAGATAAATATTTCGTAGATTCGATAAAAGGGTGTTTTAACGGGATTTCACGGGAGTGATAAAACTTCAAATGATAAAAGGATGTTTTTTCGGCCTATTGAGCTCCCAATATTTTGACCTCCCTGCTGGGCGGTCTACGTTTGATATAGTTTTAAAACTGCCAGACTCGGAGCCTCTGCTAAACTTGGGGATCTGGGGGCTAGTTTGCAGTAAGGTCGATGTTTATTAAATAAACCCAGCAGGGTGAAACTGATTTTATCTGTTGACTAATGTCTGTGCGCTCAATTAAACACCTACAGTCTTCACATCCACCACCTCCATCCCATCCCATTTCATCTTCTTATTCTTTATCTTATAACTCCCTCCATTCGCGAACGCTTCGAACTGTATCCCGAGGATCAGCAGCCAGGTGTGGCCGGTATCCGGTGGATGATAATGCGCCAGGTTCATCACGGCGGTGGGCTGTTTGTCAATTGGGAGCGGACCGCTGTCGCTAGTATCGTTGCCGGGCTTTTGCCTGTATTTCGTTTAAGCTTTAAGAGGAGAAAGCCGATCTTCTGAAATGACATAACGAAAAAAGCAGGCTACTGAGCCCGCTTTTTTCGTTATGTTATTTCAGGAAGATCAATCTTATTGTTTCATAAATCTTACCGCAGATTGGTTCCCTGCCTTCAGAAAATAAATTCCGTTTTTCAGATCCTGTATATCAATTTGCTGTACAGGCTTTGTCAGTGATCCCGTTCTTATTGTTTTTCCATCCGCATCCGTGATCATATATTGAAGGTTGGTGTTCCCGGTGATTCCTTTTACATGAATAACGCTGGATGCAGGGATAGGGTATATCGAAATTACCTGCGAAGAGAAGCCAACATTTACCTGTACTGTACTGCTGATTTCTTCAGAGCCATCTCTGTCCACCGTCCGCAGTCTGTAGTAATTGTTGCCTGTCGACGGATCTTTGTCGGTGTAAGAATAACTGACCGGAAGATAGCTGTCACCAGCGGCACTCACCTTACCGATCGTTTCCCAGGTTCTGCCATTATCACTTCGCTCTATCGCAAAATGAAGGCTGTTGATCTCTGTGAGGGTTTGCCAGTCCAGTCGTACTGAACCGGACACCACTTTTGCGTCGAAGAATTTCAACTTGACCGGGAGCGTACCCGCAACTACCAACGTTCTAGCGCTTTCAATCGCAGTTCCGGCAGAGATCCCGTCATTGGGTGCGACCCTGACGCTGATATATTTTCCAACATCAGCTGTTGTCAATGTATAGGTTTGGGCTGTACCGCCGGTAAATGCTTTGCCGGTGCCGGCAGCGTTGTTGGACCGGTACCATAAATAGGTCGAGTTGTTTGGTCCATTGTCGGCATCGGTATACGTGTAATCCGCAGTGACAGTTGCGCCTTCCCAGAAGTTCCCCGATACCGTCAGAGTGGAAATCACCGGTGGGATGTTTGCTGCACCCTGCACGATTGCTGTTTTTTCGCCTTCCACACCTGTTGGTTCCATTGCCGATACAGCATAGTAATAAGTGGTGCCGACGGTGGCGCCATTTGTAAAGCTGGTCTGTACTGTCGGCATGCCAGATAACAGCGTGAGGTTGTCGGGAGAAGTACCGCGGTACACATTATATCTTCCGGCCCCGGGAACGGCGTCCCAAGTGATTTTGACACTGTTTGCTGCAGGCGTGGTGACAAGGTTTGTGGGAGCGGCCGGTGGCAGTCCCTTTCGTGTTACGGTAATTGTATAAGTACGTTTATACGAAGGATGTTGTGCTGACACAACAATGTTGATCGTGTTGGTTCCGACATTAAGATTCATGTCGGAAGAGGTTGCGCCGCTTGCCAGTGTTTCGTACGTGCCGTTATTGATCCGCACCTGTTGAGTAGAAGTTACGGCATCCAGTGTCGGCGTTACGTTGAATTTATCAACGTTATTCTCAACAGTGGAAGTGTAGCTTATTGTGTTGGCGCTAAAAGAAGGGCTCAATGTGCCGGGGCTTGCTGTCAGGCTTGCGAGGTTAGCATTAGCGTCAAGCATGCTTCGCCGGGTGATCACACATCCCGATTGATCGGCTGCAAATATGTCGCCATTGGGTGTGATCGCAACGGAGATATATTTGGCAGAGCTCCCACCGAGGGTAAGAAGGCTTCGTGTATAAGTACCGGCAGCGACCTTTAACAGGTAATTGAAATTATAGGCCATGTAAAGATTTCCGTCTGCATCTATGGCAAGGTCTCCCTGGTTCACCCAGAGACTCGGATCGGCGTTCGCAGCAACAAGTACGGTTACTGCGGATGTGGTTGCGTTCACTTTTGACACCTGGCCATTTGCAGCAATGCAGAACAAATTGCCGCTTGCATCAATGGCGAGTGTTTTAATGGCGTCTGCACCGGTAACGATGATGGCTGCTGTCTGTTTTTTAAGCACAGGGTCGATCACGTTGATACTGTTGCCGGATCCGAGATACAGTTTATTGCCAAAGGCTTTTAATGTGTTGTGTCTTGCCAGCGAGCCGGTGCCGCTCATGATCGCCGGAATAAAATAGGATACATTTCCGCCGGAGATTTTACCGATAGTAAAACCATCTGTCTGGAAATAAATATCACCGTTGGACGCAACAGTGATATGCCCGCTCGGGTAAGGGATCTGGGTCGACGCGGCGGGTCCGGTAGGCCAGGTGGATGAAGTACCGCTGGCTGCACTCTGAGGAATACCAGCGACCACGCTTATCTTTCCGTCAGTAGTGATCTTGCGGATACAGGCATTCTGAAAGTCCGTAACAAGCAGGTTTCCGGAAGCATCCAGGGCAAGGCCTTTCATGGCGGAGAACTTTGCAGTAAGTGCGTTATTATTGTCTCCGGCATAATAGGCATTGCCTCCTGCGCCAGCATATGTGCCGATATAGGCGGTTAATTGTGCATGAAGCGTAGTAGTAGTGGAGAACAGGAGCACGCCGGTGATGATAAGCGCGCAAAGCAGAGATGAGAGGGCTTTGCCTTTCAGGGTGTGGTTGGTCATAGTATTGGAATTTTTGTGCAGACCGTATATGATTATATAGAGGATCTGGGGTTGCAAAGGTTGACAAAATCAAGCTATTATGCAAGCATCAGATCCCAGATTTGTAAAAAAATTGCCGCTATATAAATTTTTTTATTAATCTGATAGGGATGAGGGATTAAAAAAATAAAGCCTATGTTAGGATACGTGTATCCTCGGAACATAGCTGTATGGAGATTTAAGAAGAAATGAATGCTTACTGCAGTTGAGTTGTAGTTGATTTTTATCTTAAGTGAGGAGCAGACGGTTTTATTGATGAAGAGCCGGGAGGTAGCTTGAGCGAATGTCCCGGACTTGAAGCTGAACTGCTGTTACCGAATTCGAACCTGCTGGTTCGCCAAGGCCGCAGACATATCATGTGTTCTTGTCAAGGCATAGTTGCGCAAGTTGTAGCGTCAAGTAGGCTGCAGAAGGTCAGCGATTACGAAGGGTGATCAGCATACCGGTATTTGAATGAGTAAAGATATTTTATCAGAAGAACTTATCCGACCCAGGCATTTGTTTGATTATTGTGATTCTTTTGCTTTTTCTGTAATACCGGCGTCACACTGCATCACCTCATATTTAATGTCTTTCTTTATGGTCCATTCTTTTCCATCCTGGTCAATATAACTCGCAACCACCGGTATGCTGTACTTCCCCGCAAAGGCAGGCGCAGTGAATTCAGCTTTACATACACCGGTCTTATCCCGGGGAATTTCTTTTCCATTGACCAATACCTTTTGCAGCCCATTGTACCTGACCTCACCCAATGCTATGTCAACCGTCAATTGCCCATTCGGTTGAAGTACCTGATGACTTTGACCGATCATGGGCATAATAAATGTACAGATCAGTGCTCTTTGGGCGATATTTTCAAAAACGGTAATTGTGTTCCTGAGTGCTAGTTCCCGAATGTTCAATTGAAACCGGCTGAGCAACAAAGTGGTTTCCTGGGGAGAGGTGGATTCAAACAGCAGCTTGCTAATTGATTCTCCATTCATAATCCGCTGATCAAACTTTTCGGCAAACAGCACGGGCTTTTTTGCTTCATCTGCGAAATAAGGATTTGCCTGTGAAATGAAGTTGCGAAAGGATAAGATCAAGGCTGGCAGGCTATCTGTCTGCTTCAGGATCCTGCCGCTGACTGTCCGGTTCTTCCGTTCTTTCCATAATTCATCTTTGATCTGCTCTATTCTGCTGACAAGGTCGTTTGCCTGACTCTCTATAGCAAGAAGTTTTGGCTCAAGTAACTTTGCTTTATCGGCAGTAGATGGGTCAGCCTTCTTTTCCTGGAATGCAAGAAGTAAATTTTCTGTTGAGCTTTTAGTGGAAGCGATCGAGATGAGAATTGCTTCATTGGCGATCGTTAATACATTGTTTGAAGAATCGCTTCTATTGGTGCATGCGGAGACGAATTGCAGTACCGTCAATACAAAGACTAATCGTTTCATAATTGTGTTTGAAGAACGTGCGTGTGTTTTCTTACTTACTGTTAAATACCTGGTAGGTGAGGCTTGTTGAGATGAGCCTTTTGATGCCATCCTGATCGACATAGTCGATCTTTACCGGCAGGGTATACTTGCCGGGAATGCGCGAGGCGGCTAATGTATATCTTGCTGCGCCATCTTCCTGAAGTAAACAGGGTTTGCCATTAATGGTGATCTTCGCCGATGCTGTTTTGGTAAATGAACCAATCCCCGCGGTAATCTCCACTGTTTGTCCGGGTAAAACGACATTGCTGCTTTGGCCAATGATGGCAGAATAAGTATCGAATCTATCTATGATACAGCCCGTATTTTCCCTGCAAAAACTGACCATACTGGTACCGATCTGCATGATTGAGTGCTGGATCTGTGTGAGCAGTAAAGGCGTTTGAGCAGGGTCGGCGGTTTGTAGCAGTTGAAGCTGTGTTGCCAGATCAGCCTTCTTTGTTTGAAGTGTATCAAGACCATAAAAGCGATCTCCAAATTGGTGTTTGATCATTTCATTCGAAGAACAGATGGAATCTTTGTAAATGTATAGGTACTGTTTCAGTGAATCATATAGCGATGGCGGACTGTCGCCGTTCTTTTTTACCTGCTGCTTCAGGTTCAGGATATAGGAAGAGAGATCTATTGTGAAATGCTCCACCTTTCTGGCAATTGGTAGCCACTGCGCAGCTTTTTCGCGGGAACATGGCTCGTATGTTTTTTCAAGTAGCAGGGCCATCTCATCTTCCATCTTGTAACGGGAGTTTTGGGTAGACTGCATGATGGTTTTATCCAGCGAAGAAAGAAAGGCTTCTTCCTGAGATTGATCTTTGCAGGAAGATAATGTCCATATCGCGCAAATGTTGATAATCACAGTGGCAGATCGCAGAAAGTAAAAGTGCATGGTTGTGGTTTGGTGATGTAAAACGGTCGGAATGTGGTGGTATTGTGGATGGATGTGGATGGAAGTGTTAAAGTGTAATTTATGTATATCGATTCCATCAGGATGAGGCAGGCAGGGTTGCGAGAGCAGAGATGCTGAGTATTTGAAAAGCCGATAATGTATTAACACGAATGCGAGCGCCTGTTTTTTGTATTATTGTATTCGATTAAAATGAAACAATGACGCGTCGTCTGAACCTTTGCCTTTGCTTACTACTGCTTAATTGCCATTTAACCGGATTTAGTCAGGATTCAACCAAAAAAATCACTTTGCTGGCTGATAGGATTGATGTAGCCGTACCGGCGGGTTTTGTGCGATTGAGTCCTGAACGGATTCAGGAAAAATATGCCGGGGACAAGCGACCATCCGAAGTATTGACCGATAATGATGACGCGTACTTCAAAATAATGGAAATGCCGCAGCGCGTTAGCGCTAATGAAGTAGGACAATACAAGAGCTTTCACATGAGCCAGATGAAAAAAGAAAGCAACATCGAATGGCTTTTTGATGATTATCAGAAATCAGTTAACGGGAATTGGGGCATTATCAAGGTGATATACCCTTCGCTTCAGAGATATGTTCATTACTTTTTCACGAGTATGGATGGTAAATTATTGCTGATGAGTTTTGAATGCAATGCGAAAGACTGGAAAAAGTATGAAGGCATAGGAGATGCTATTTATCAGTCGATAAAAGTAAGGTAAGGAAAGAGTGGGGTGAGAATAAGTCGATCACGCTTGTAAGGTTACCGGGTCAGCTCATTTTAAAAAGTTGTTTCAGGTGGTCCGGCAACAATGGCAAGGTGGGGGCGAGGGGCTTCTCTCCATCTTCGAATGCTTCTACTACCTCGATGTCGACAAAAAGTTCGATACGTTTTTCTTCTCCAATCGCTCCGTCGATCGCCAGGCGGGCGGCGAGTGACTGGTCTGCCGGCGAAAGTGCTGCGATGTTCGGAGCTTTCAATATGATATCAAACGTACCATCGTGGAACTGATAGAGGATGTATTGCCAATTTGTGGCATCGAAGCTGATTTCTCCGGGATCAGTATTCAAAACAAATACGAGATTGCCCTGTAATGGTTGTCTTGCCGGGTAGAATTCCCATTTATCCATTACAGGTGCTTTTCCTATAACGTCGCGCGTTTGCTTTAATATTTCTTTATCGCCATGAGGAGATAAGACGAACTGGTTCTCTTTATGAAAACCAGGGCCGATTTCCCAGGCAAAGTCACCAAGGTTAACGACCTGTTCATCCAGTTCGGCGAGAAAAGCGTCCGATGCTGATTCAAGATTCATGCGATACGCATTGTTTGCGAACCATTCCCAGAATGATTTGATGAGCGTAGTTGTCATTATAAAAGTGTCTGATAGCCGTTACTTTTTTTGCTGTGGCAAACTCAAAAGTTTGATTCATCCTGGAGCGGTACCGCGCCAGTATGCATTCCACCGTACGGCTAAATATTTTTACTATCAGTTAGCATGCGATTGCGTTTGGTATATTGCTATTTATAAGAAAAAGCAAATAAAATGAATTGTTTTGACGGCGACTGCAAAAATGAAGTTGTTATTTTTATTTTAATACCGGGATTAGCAATGTTTCGGTCTGCGCCAGGCTTCAATGGAGAGGAATGCGAGTTAAAAGCAATGGATCCGGCGGGGTTACTATCTTTCCGGTGCCGTGTTGCTCTCGTCTAACATGCCGCCACAAGATCTCGCCATTGCGCTACCTTAGTCCTGAAATCAACTACCATGCTACATTATTTCAGAAAAGGTATTGCGATCCTGACTTTCGCCTTAACCGCCTGCCAATCCAATCAGGATCAGTCACCCCAAAAGCTATCAACCCAACCGGTAACGGATTCCATAAGCGTTAAGAAACCGGCACCTGCCGAACAGCCGATCTGGTCTGCTGTTGTTCCTGACTCATCATTGGTCACCGGTATGGAGACGTATAATGACGGTATGGTCCGGAATGTATCGAAGCCAACGATCACGGTGTATGCGCCTGACAGCAATAATACCGGTGCGGCCGTGCTGGTCTTTCCCGGAGGCGGCTACAATAAACTCGCCATTGACCTGGAAGGCCGGGAGATCTGCCAGTGGCTGGCTTCGATTGGCGTTACCGGTGTGCTGCTCAAATACCGGGTTCCTGCTTCGGGCCCGCATCGCGATGCCGCTTGCGGTTGCGAGAAAGATCCGGTGAAGCCGATCGCGCTGCAAGACGCGCAACGGGCGGTGGCGCTTGTTCGATCCAATGCTGCTGCATGGAAGATCGATCCGGCTAAAATTGGCGTGATGGGATTTTCAGCGGGCGGTCACCTGGTAGCGGACGTCAGTACGAATTATCGCCGCCGCGCGTATGTACCACTTGATCCGATCGATCAGATCAGTTGCCGCCCTGATTTCGGTATCGTGTTTTTTCCGGGGCATATGAGCTTTCATGCAAGCGGACCGTACGCGCTCAATCGTACGTTGCCTGTTGATAAGCAAACACCACCCATGTTCATTTTGCAGGCCGGTAATGATCCGGTTGATACGATCCAACATTCGCTGCGTTATTATATCGCGCTGAAGAAAGCTAATGTTCCGACCGAATATCATATTTACGCCGAAGGCGGACATGCGTTTGGATTGCATAAAACAGCGATGGATATTCCGGATTTTAATGAGTTGCCGATTTCGGACTGGCCGGTGCTGGTTGAACGTTGGCTTCGTACGATCGGTATGACAACTGATAGAAAACGGTGAAATGATGCGGAGTGTTCACCAATGCTTTTACAGAAGTAAGTTGATACCGGGAGGATGTTTTGTAAACGTCCTTTGCAAGGTTCGTATGAATTGAATGCAATGTCGTTTAGTTCAGCACCTGTGTTCAGACTCCATTCCCGTCTTCCCACCTTACCGGTTTATTTTTTACCGGTAAGGCGGGAAGAAGGTTTTGCGAAAAGATGTTTTTTTATTTGTCGTAATCATCACCTGTTTTAATCCCGGATATCGTTAACTAAACGACACTGGAATTGGTGGATCGCGCAGGTATGTAAATCAACCCGGCGATTCCATGCAAGACTTCACCGGCGGATCTGCATCAACATTCCGCGACCGTCGATAACGACCGGATCGCAAGATATTCGCCGGCATCCTATTCACTTTGATATGGGCTAATGTGAGTGCGTGATCGTATTCTTTCCGGCGGATGTTGATCTGAACGGTTTTGTTGCGTTTGGTTGATGTGATTTTTTCTTTTGCTTTCTGTTCCGCTTCTTTTATTTCCGCTTTGATATACCAGACTTCCACATAGGTCCGGAACAGGCTTTCGAGTGTCTGCTCACCGGTCATGGCCTGATCCTTCAGCATCTTCATTGCCTCACCGACAAAGGCGCGGTACATCCAGAATTGCCGGAAGTCTGCGGGGAGGGCTTTGTAGACGGCCGAGCCGATCTTCGAAGCTTTCGCCATCAGTTTGGAACATTTTCGGAAGGCAGCGAAGCGCGGGTCTTTGAGAATGCGTTTGCGTGTGTGAGGGTTGAGGTAACGGACGATCAATCCCGCAGGGGAAGGGTAGAAGACTACCCGCCCGCAACGACGCTTGTAAGGGAGTATGGGATTGCGGATGATTGCCATGTTGTTTCCTTTAGGGGAAGTTACGAAAGAATGTTGGAGGGAGGGATGGGGTGGGAAGTTTTAGGGGTTTTGTTGGAGTTAGTTTTGAGGTGGAGGAGTTGGAGGATGTTGGTTTGCAGGTGGATGAGGGTGGGGGGAATGAGGTTGGGATGGGGATGGTGGTTGGGTTTGGAGGGGGTTAGTTCGAGAAGTAGAGGTGGTTCACGCGCAGTTTTAAGGGTTGTCGGAGATAAAATCAATAGCGTGAAAATAGGGGTGTTGAGCGGTGTTTTCCTCATGGTTTTGCATGGCGTAGATGGTAAGTTTGTATTAGCGGATTGATTGCGGACGCTGCTCGATAATCAAATTAAAACATTTTCTATGGCACAAAAAGAAAAGGATGATTTTGTTGAGATACTGATTGGACTGCCTGAGTGGGAGGAATGGAGTTCCGAAAAGTTTGCTGAAGTAAAGGCTGCTATGAAAGAGCATGCCAGGAAGAGGACGCCTGAGCAAAAACGGAGACTTGAGGAATTCGCAAAAGAATTAAAGGCTTTGCAAAAAAGTGAACTTGGCTCGCAACAAAAGTGAAAAGCATCGCTTCTGATCACTATCGATGAGAGTATAAAACAAACGGGACGCAGTCTTCTATTGCAAGCATTCATTGACCGACCATTTTGTGATGTCACGAAAATGGTCGGTCAATGCTGTAGCACTTCCTGCAACGGAATCTCCGTTGTAAGTTCTCACGAATACACTGGTAAGGGTAAAATAGTTAATGCCATTTTTTTCTCCTGACTTCAGGCAGAGTTTAAAAAACAGATCAAATGAAAAGAAGAATTCTTTTCATTTGGCTTTTTAATGCAGAGTTTAAAAATCACACTTTCTTATGATAATAGTCTTCGCAATATGTTTTTTTCAAGGAAGGAATGTCGAGCTTATGGGCCGTTAAAAATTCCGAAATGTTTTTGTCGCTAACGTTGTGGATTTCATAATCCTTAAATTCTTTATAGAAATTCTTGATATTCCTTCTTAATGCGTATAAACTTTCCTTTCTCATTATCTTCGCCTTCGATTCCAACGATGCATTTTTTGCTAAATTTTTGGTGTGAATGACCATCATGGGCAGCACGCGACCAGAGGTATACTCTTGCTCGAACCAAGCGATTGAAGTATTTAGTTGAGCGGCTTCGGTTTTGCTAATTTCAGTTCTTTTCTCATCAACTTCGTTTTTGCATTCAAACAAAATATATTCATTGTCACCACAGCACCAAAGATTGTCAGGCCCTCTTTTGAATTCTTTATCTGGTCTTTGACTTAAAAATCCCAACATTTTGCCAATCGTCTTTAATGACTCTTCGAAAACTTCAGCCTGTGAGGTGTAGCTTATATTTGAACAATTATGGTTGACTTCGAGAAATAGCTCAGAGTAGTCAGGAAATTCTCGCACATAATCTTTTATTCGAGAAATACGATCTTCATTTATATAGCTAAGTTTATCGTAACTCACTCCATCCACCGGGTTCAATAAAGCATGGTTTTTAAGAAATGCCCCTTTTTGAATTCTATTAGATTCAACCTTTGAAATTTTATACTGATATCTTGCCATAATTTGTAGATACCAGCCTTTTTCTGAGGGTTCGTCTATTTTGTCGATGATCTTTTGAACCGTCCTAACTGCACCTTCATAGTCACGTTTGAAAAACTTATATTCAGCCTCTCTTTCAAGTTTCAAAATATCTATAAGGGCCGTTCGATGTTCATTAGGGCCTAAGCTTTCCATTTCATCACTATAAAAACCTTTCCACCCTTCATCCCTACCCAGACATTGATTAACAAGGGATGCAAACTCCTTCAATGTATCGGAGTTATAAGTCAGCTCCTCTGTTGCAAGTCGTGATATTTCAAATCCAATTTCGATCTGTTTTTGCGTTTGGCTAGAAAAGAGATTTCGCGTCCGTGTGCCCTTTATGAAGTTTACTAAATCGGCCCCTACCAAAATAATTGCACTATAATCCTTTTCACCTCGTACGCTTCTACCCAATCCTTGTTCAATTTTTTGAGCTGTTTTTATATTTATTATATCACTATTTGATCTGCAAGACTCTTCATATAAATCAGCCAGCGATTCGCTAATTGGTTTGGAGTCCAGGATCAGAACCCTACATGCATCATCAGGCAAGTCTATACCATCATATCTATTGACAAACACTACCGGCGCAGTTTCCTTTCTCCCTTTCATTTTTTTCACTTCCTCAT
>JBEVKW010000346.1:0-18217 GCA_040509495.1 Chitinophagaceae bacterium
TTTACACAGTTTTTGAGATAGTGTCAGTGCATAAATCCTCAACGATCTTCACCATTTTACTTACTCGTTCTATTAACTCCCCAAGCTCTTCCTTAATGATTACGTAATCTGTCATATATCTGGCATCTATATATCCCCGTTTTAGCAGATCGAAAAGGTGCTCTTCGTGATTGTCAGTCTCCGGTTTAAAAACTTGAA
Source organism: Chitinophagaceae bacterium (assembly GCA_040509495.1). Classification (GTDB taxonomy): domain Bacteria; phylum Bacteroidota; class Bacteroidia; order Chitinophagales; family Chitinophagaceae; genus Terrimonas_A. The sequence continues at coordinate 199 of JBEVKW010000346.1, forward strand.
ACAATTCCTCTGACAGATGCTTGGTCTTCTTCCGCAATTTCCATAGATTATGGATCTTATGTTTATAGTCGGTAAAGACGAGTAACGTGGCGTTGTATAAACTCTCTACAGCCTGGTGTAAAAGGAACACTCCAATTTTATAATCCCCTTCTGAAAAGTTAAACCGAGCCGTTTTTAAGAGGTTGACAGCTTGAGGAAACCATGTTTGGAAATAACGTTCCGCTTTTCCCTGCTTCTCTGAACCTGTTAAAATCCTTGGCTTCGCAAACGTGACCGTTCCCCTATCGATTAGAGTTATTCCCTCATGTACTATATCAACAAAGAAATACTCCCCAAGCTCCAGTCCTTTATTAATGTAACTTTCTTCATGTATCTCAAGATTGATTGGCGGCTTTATCTTTACAAGTTCATTCAGGATCAGATTTTCCCAGTGATGCGTCTTCTCCGTATTTTCCTTTGTAACAACCAGGAAGTCGTAATCGCTAATATATTCATAGACAGGTCCGCCTGCGACTGCATACCGATTCTCTACATAAGTACCTTTGGCATAGCTCCCAAACAATATGATCATCTCCGGATTAATTACCTCTTTAATAATCTCTTTTATGTTTTGAATTTCCGTTTGTTTATTTTCTGGAAGGTGGCTTAGGGATGCTTTCATTTAATGCAAATTTAGTGAACCTACAGCATTTCTGCTTTGCCGGTAAATAATATAAATTACTGATTTTAAGCGTCTTAATTATGCTCTGCAATATAGTGTGAGAAGAAAAGAATATCCATTTTTTCTTATCGTCCGCAGTTTTATCCGATCAATCATAACAAAGGTGTTTTTCCCGATTTATCATACCTTTTCTTTAATTATAATTGTAAAAACAATAACATGATACAGATTGCCCTGGCTGATGATCACGTAATGCTTCGCAATGGTTTATCGGCCATTCTACAATCTCTTGGGTTTGGCATTGCCGCAGAAGCGAGTAACGGACAGGAACTTATTGATAAACTGAGGGCGGGTCTCTCTCCACAAATTGTGCTTATGGATATAAATATGCCCCTGATGAATGGCTACGATGCCACGGCTTATATCCACGAACATTTTCCACTTATTCACGTATTGGCTTTGAGTATGTATGATGATGAACCCTCCATCATCAGGATGCTTAAAAATGGTGCCAGAGGCTATGTGCTTAAGGAATCGGAACCGGCCGAGTTAAAACTGGCAATAAATGGTGTACTCACCAAAGGGTTTCATTATTCGGATATTGTCACTGGCTCTATGCTACATTCCATCGATAGTCGCGGCGAGGAAATGAGCGACCTGCTCAACCTGAGTGATCGAGAAGTAGAGTTTCTTAAATTTTCGGGAACAGAACTTACTTACAAGGAAATTGCATCAAAAATGTATTTAAGTCCTCGAACAATAGATGGTTATCGTGATTCGCTTTTTGAAAAACTGAACATCCACAGCCGCGTAGGTCTTGTTTTATTTGCTATAAAAAACAAAATCATCCTTGTTAATTAAAGGTGCGTCAAACGGATTATTGTCCCTTCACCACTTGTAATATCAAAGCTGTAATGGATCTGACTGGCACGCGTTTTCATGCTTCGAAGCCCGTTGCCCTGCGCAATTTTATCCGCATCGAAGCCGCATCCATTATCCCTGAACTGAAACTGCAGTTTCCGGTTGATGATTGATATACTCAATTCAAGCCTGTCCGCACCGGCGTATTTAAGCGAGTTATTGATCGCTTCTTTCAGAATCAGATAAAGGCTTCTTCTTTCTTCAGCAGAAAGTTCGAGTTCTGCTAACCCGCTCTCAATATGCTTTACCATTTTTATACCATAAGCATTACAAAGCGGTTCTCCGAATTGCCAAAGCCGCTGTACGAGAGCTGATATCGAATTTTTTTCATCATCCATGATCCAGATAATATCACGTAGCCCCCTGATCGCTTCAGTTAAACCCTGTTTTATTTTCTCAATGTAATGTGCAGAGTTTTTGTCAGACGATGCAAGATGAGCGAACATTTTTACGCTATTGAGTGTGCTGCCTAGATCATCATGCAGATCATTAGCAAGTGTAGCACGGATCGATTGTTCCCGCCTTAGTTGACGTATACGTAGCCAGTAAACAAGCCAGAACAACCCCGCAAGAAGAGATACCAGCAATGCTTTGAATACTGCGGTTTGGTACCATTTGGGAAGAAATTCCAGCCTGACTTGTCTCACAGGCCCGGAAAATCCATCTTCATTTCTTGCCTGCAGCAGTAATGTATAAGTGCCTGGAGCCAGTCCGATAAGGTTAATGAAATGCTGGTTGCCGATCGATATCCAGTTTGAGTTAAGTTCTTTTATCCGGTACGAAAAAGTAGTGCCTGCAGGATTTGCGAAATTAATAGCTGAAAAATATACGGTAGTTTGAATTGCATTGGAAGGAATTTCCCAAAACCCTGACTCAAGATTTACGGAGTCAATATTAGTCTCTGGCAATTCGATCCGGATACGTTTTACATAGCAATCTGGATTTGAGGTATTGATTGTAAAGTCAGATGGATTTATAATACTAAAACCATCCAACCCTCCTGCATACATTCTCCCATTAACAGCAATGCCACAGGCTTCCTCAAATGCATTCGAATGCAAGCCATCGGTAACAAAATAATTACTGAATTGTTTTGTCCTGATATTGATAACCGAAAGGCCATGATTGGTAGTAATGTAAATAGCAGAATCTCCTAAAGGAAATAATTTATAAACTCCGTTATTGCTCAGGCCGTCCTTTTGTGTATACAATCGCTTAAACCTAAACTGCCGATCCAGCTGAAGTAACCCTTGCTGATGAACAGCGATCCAATAATCACCGCCCACCTGGCACATATCGAAATAAAGATTAAACCCATCCTTCGCTGAAACACCGGTTGCCACTGGTTTAAAGAAGCGACTTCCAGAAGGCCGTACCGAGAGTGAATTATATGATAATACCCAAAGATTATCGGCAGCGTCAAGAAAAAGGTTTTTTATAACATCTGAAGACAGACCCTGACCAGTTTGGCTCGATATAATGTTAACCGTACCCGTTTTCAGATCCCACTCACATATACCCTGGTAATTGCCTGTGCCAAGTAGACAAATGCTGTCCCCCAGACATACACAGCTATTGAAACTTTTTTTCCGTATAATTTCAGGCAGCGGCAGCTTTGTCCCTTCATCAACCCATTCGCTACCAAGATCGTTGCTTCCCAGTATCCCATGGTTGATAATCGAAAACAAGTACTGGTATGACTGACTGCTGACCTCCTGGAGATGATTATCGTGTAGGGTCATCAACTTGCTTTCCGTTGCAATAAAGAGTTTGCTCTTATTAAGAGCCAGTGAAAATACATGTCCTAGCCTTGTCACAAAATTTTCATCGTAGCGAAATGCTTCGATTGGTGATGGCCGTAACGTCACCAGCATTAAGCCCCGAAGGCTGGATAACCAGACAAACCCTTTTTTTGATACATAACCGGATCGGACGCCTTGTAGCCAGCCTGCTATATCTGCATCATAATTGCGCAGGCTATTCAGAACCGTGAATTGACTGTCCAGGACAGTGACACGGTCAGCCGCTACCATGATTCGGTTATCCGGTAAAACTGTGATTGAGTATACTTGGGTAGCTGCGACTGACCCGATCAGTTCATAGTAAATTTCCGGCTCTGTTATTTTCGTTGCGCTATGATCCGGGATACGATACAGCCCTTTCTCGGTTGCCAGGAGAATCTTGTTCTGATAAAGGCTACTATTCCAGACACGACAACTTTTTCCAGTAGTTCCGATACCGGGAAGGCGCGTAATAATGTTACCGTCTGCTGAAAATATTGTGTATCCATTTCCCGAACTGAATGCCCATATATGATCACTATTATCCCTTATCAGGCTTCGAACCTCATTTAAAGCTTCGTTTGTACCAGCACCGACAACGGTTGAGTGTATGGCGAATGATTGCTGCTGAATATTGAAACGTTTAACACCTGTTGAAGTTCCGATCCATACATTATCAGGGCATACCAGCATGCACATATTCCAGTCGTTGGCATTTATTTTTGGGACCGGCAGGCTTTGTATGATCAAATTCGTAACTGGATCAATTTTCAATAACCGCTCTTCGCCTTCCAGCGCCCAGATGCAATTCTGTAGTGAATCGTACACAATATCCCGCGTATCTTTGTCTGCGGTAAGCCCGCCGGTGGCCAAGCGATTGATCTTTATGAATTCACTGCCATCAAACCGGTTGATCCCTTCCTGATGAGCCACCCAAATAAATCCGTACGCATCCTCCGTAACCTTTCGAATATTGTAACTTTCAAGGCCATTTTGCTGATCGAATTGTTTTATGTTGAAATGAATTGTATTTTGAGCATAGCCACTTAAACCTGCCAATACATGCCATCCTATCAAGATGATGCCCTGCAACCGCGTTACGAATGGGCTTTTATTTTTGTTATTTATGCAAATCATGATGCAGAAGATGAGGCTGTCCCAAACCCTTCTCCGGGTGGTGGCCAGGTAAATGCAACTGCCCGCTGGGTGGGGCATCTTTACAACGACCTTAATAAGCTAAAAATAGATCAAAAACATAAGATTCTTATCCTGCATAACAGAATTATAAACGAAATGGACATAACTTATCTGCAGGAATTAAGTACCCCTGCGGGTAGGATCCGGCCCATTGATGAGATTAGAGAACAGTACCTTCTTCAAAAGCCAAAGGAACTTGGCAACCGGCTAAAGCAGCTATTACGGGGAGTGCAGGCAAAAAAGCACTGCGTAGTATTTTGCGATCATGGAAGCATCTTTGGTATCAATAAAGTTCATCTGCCTGATGGATCATTTCTACCAACACCGGCGAAAAACCCGCTATTCCGCAACTATTCTTTTTACGATGACAAAGACAGTGTTGCAAAACTGGTATTAGAAAACAAAGAAAAAATGGAGAGGAGTTCAGTATCCTTTGAGGTATTGACCAACGAGGAGCTTGTTGCTGCATTAAAAGCCGGTATCGGTAAAAAGGTGGATCTGCTGATGATGTATAATTGTAACATGGCAAACCTGATGACTCTTTTCAGCCTGCAGGGATATGTTGAAATTTTATTGGGTGCAGCGTCTACTATGAATTACCCGGGATACAATTTCAAATATGTGCTGAGCAATTTGTCGAGCAATCAAGGTTTGCATTTACATGAAGATTGTCAACAAACATCAGCAATAGAACTTACCCGTTTATTTCTTACCTCGTTCGTCGATAATAATCCGAAATATGAATCGCAGGCAGAAGAAATTGAGTCTTGGACGATAGCGGCGTTCTATCCGGATGATCTCACACAGCAATTTCTTTTCCGGTTTAACGCACTTTGCCAGGTGATGATAAAACATATTGACGCTTTCTACGGAGAGATCGAAGAGGTGTTGTACTATGCCTATCCCCTCGATGGAAATGCCAAAGAAAATAACCGGATACTTTTTGACTTCCGGACCTTTGCGTTAGGTCTGTATAAACGGCTGAGTAAAAATCCCGTGTATGATAAACTGCATGATCTGAAAAGCCAGTTACGGTCGTTTGGAGACGATCAAAACCTGCCTCGCTATTCCCTATTTCTCGGGAAAACCGCTTTTAAAATAGGGAGATATCAATACAATATTGCTCTTCAACATCCAACCGGCCTGGGCATCTTTCTGCCACGGGATGAGACGGATATCGAAGAGCAAATTGATAGTTTTTTTAAGAATGAGGGCAATCCTCTACCTGCATTTTTTCTGAATACACGGTGGCTGGAATTTTGCCAGGCATATTGTGATAAAATTTAAGGAATACTCTTTATGGCGCTAACTCTTCTTTTTTGCGGCTTTCTTTGCCTGTCGAAATGTAGACAGATCGCGTTTATCTCCCAAAACCTTGACCGGCAAATTCAATACAAGATCTGAACTATCAGAGCCGGTCATATAGGCCTTGGGCACGCCGGTCTTGATATTTGTATTCAACTTTAACTGGATCTGGGCATCTTTAAGACTGCCTGGCGCGGTCGGGGTAGGACTTAACGCTATCCCTTTACTTTGCAATGTAAAAGTCAACGTACCGGTTACCTCATCAGGATTCACCCCTTCCGCTAGCGTTAAATTCTTTACAGTAAATTTCATTGAATCTCCGTTAAACAGAGTTACATACGCATTTGGCATTGTATTGAGTTTTTAAATTAAAGGTTACTATTTAAATGGTAAGGAACGGAAAATGTGATGTTAACACGGGTAGAGAAGTACTGAGGCAACTTAAAATTAAGGGTTTCCGTCAATTTGTTTTCCTTTGTTCCTGGAAAAAATCCATCAACAACCCGATCGAAATAATTGATCCCTGCCGGAAATTAATATCTGTCTTACCATCCACGTATTTGAACATCGCTTTGAATCCGGTCTTTGGAATTTCGGCCCCCAATGTTATTGAATAGTTACCTAGCACTTTTTTATCTGGGTTGCGCTCGTTGCTGACATCGTAAAACACGCCGCCATCAATGATGATCGCATAGTTATTAAACACCGGGATATAATAGTGGCCGTCAATATGTGCCTGCCCGGAAGCAAATGATTCAATTCCATTGGAGTAATCATAATATCCTTTCACCCCGGCAGTGATCACAGGCTTCAGCCGCAGACGATTCGATTGCGCCGTGGTAAGATTTATCAGATTGGGAATAATAAAATTCAGGGAAGCATCCAGTATGCCGCGTTTATTTGCAAAATCTTGGCTTGATTCATGACCCAGTTTCACATTAAACTGATACGGTATTTTCTTACTAAAATCTTCAAAGAGGAAATTGAGCGGATAAAATTTAATATAATTCAATGAGTCGGAAAAATTTGTGCTCAACCGGGTATCAAGACTCCAGTAAATTGGAAAACCTTTTTTTTTCGGATCACATTTCAGAAAGTCCTTCCGGTTATACGCATTCTGAAAGCGCATTGACAGAATGTATTCGGAACTTGTGCTGTCTTTACCGGGCATAATACCGAAGTCAACCATGTTTTCGTAGTAATAAAAGTTATTCAGGTAAGTCAGAAAATCAGCACGGTCTGCATCGGAGAAAGTCAGTCCATCATTCATCATTTTATTGGCTACTTCGGCTTTGATGAGCCAGTATCTTGGGCTAGGGAAACCATCTCTTGCCATTAACCTCACCTTAATATCAGTATCTATCACTAGCTTGATCTGGTTATCTTTATCCCCGTTCAGAAAACGCCTTAATGTCTCCTGGTTAAAACCTGTTACGGTAAATCCGATTGACCCGGGCGATAATGCAGGATTGACCGTTAACTGGCAGTCGGTTTCTTTCTGATCCGCGTATTGTATAGATACAGATGGCCTTTCAGCGGCAGTAATCCAGAAATCGGGATCCAGTTCCTCATCCCCCATCTCCATCTCAAAGTCCACGAAAAGGGATAATGTTCCGATTGCATTTTTGATAAGGCTTACTTTTTTAGGTATAACGGTAGCCACCTGTGCATAAGCAGAAACGGAGCAGAACAATGCCAGAAAAATTCCGGCAATTTTAATAGGTTTCATAATAAGGGTTTATAGGTAAATGACGCGTTGATTGTCGTTGATCCAGTCGATACAATCTTTCACCGTTGGCCAGTCGTCAGTGGAATCAGGCAAAAGAAAAATATCATAATAGGCAAGAAAGCTGGTGCTGCCGTCATTCATAAAATACGGCAACGCATTAAGCTTCCCTTTCAGCGTGGAAAGGAATACGTGTTTCTGAAAATTGTTCATTGAATCAAAGCTGGATGCTTCGGGGTCAGCCGGCAGGTCCGCGATCGTTTTCAGACTTTGAAAGACCACCGGTTTGATCTGGTTGCGTTTCAGGAATGCCATAAAAAAAATTAAGGTGAATTATTTATGAAAAAAGGATGTCGAACAATGATTGTAGCAAGCTGGCCAGTAAGGGCGATACAGCCACCAGCACTTCTTTTAATTGACCAAATGGATTTTTGACGATCTCATACCATTTCTTATCACCATCCTGCAATGGCTTGCCTGTATCTTCAATCATCATCTCACTGAACCGCATTTTTGCAGGTATGTATACCAACAGCAGTACCACGGTATGCAGGCCGCCATAGAGGAATACAAACTCACTCCTGGCGGGGCTATACCCCCAATCATCTGAGAGCAGCTTTACAAAATCAAGTGAGTTCACTACTGTATACAATCCGCCAGTACAGAGTACCAACACAGATAGAATGACTGAAGACAGGAAAAAGTAGGTATTGAAATATTTCCGCAGATTAAGATAAATAGTTGCCTGGCGCTTTTTTTCCTCGTCAGAAACGGAATTGGTCCCGGCAAGTTGACGGATCGACTCAAGATTATCCCTGATAAAACCCAATGAACCGGCCGTGTAGATAAATCCCGCCAAGCAAAACCCTCCCGCGATGTACCCGATAATCGTGGTCCACCACATTGCCCTACTTAAGGAAGACATGAATAGCAGGTTTTTAATCACCTCTTCATCATAAAAGCTCACGCCCCAAAGACCGGTCAGCAAAAACACTACAATCGTTACAATAACAACACAAAGTGTATAGGCAAAAGGATTCGCATTAGTTATTTGGTTATCGGTTAACAACCTAACCAACCTCCGCGAAAGGACGATACACGTTGATACTGCCACAAAACAAAAGCTGGTAAAGATCATGATCAACAATAGCCAAGTTCCTGTGGCGGGATATTTGGCAATAAAAGCAATGTCCGAGTAAGGCTTGCTCATTGAAAATGTCGTTTCTCCCGTTACAGGAAAAGGCACTTCTGCATCTTTAAAACTTACGGCAGCGGTTTCTTTCCATTTTGTTGGACCCGTGTTGTATCTCTTTTGCCAGGCAGAAAGTCTTTCCGGTGTAATTTCAAAATGCAACACTTTATTCAGCTGACCAAAACCGCTGGCATCTGCAGGATTGAGACCATTCGTTGCAATCAAATACCCTGATAATTTTTTGAGCACAGCGAGATCTGTCTCCTGCTCCTGCTGAAGAATGGCCAGCGTATCGGTGTTATCCTTTTTTGCTATACCGCTTGCCTTTTTACGCGTCATCTCTTCTTCCATCTTTGTCATGGCTCTTTTGCTGCCGGGTTTCCCCCCCTCAGTGGCTTTTGTATTGGTTTCACTAAGGCCAAGGCGTTGCTGCCTGTTATTGATTACTCCTCGCAATGAGTCAATGGGGCGCTTAAGAAGACTATCAGCAATACTTCTCGGATTATATTCTATTTCATGAAAAACCGTGTTTTCTTTGGCAACGAAAATGTCACTGCCGAACAGAATGACGCATCCTATCACAAACCCCAGTAAGCCTAGTACTGAGAGCCAGGCCACACGATAATCAGCATTGAATTGATGTCGTTCGTTCTCGTTTTTAATAACCATGATGGTTTAATTAAAGAGGTGATTAACCTTGTTGTGTATCTGATGACGGGAACGGATATGTGTGATGGGGTACTGTCGCAAGATAGAAGTGCGGGAAGGCTGTAAAAACCGTTTTTTAACCCATAATGGGGAGTCGGGAAAACTGACGACAGTTTCAGATGCATCAGAGCCAACAAAAAAGAAAATTGAACTTTTCTAAAAAAGACCTGATGGCCGAAGCTAAGATTATAAAAGTATCGATATTTTTTTTCAAACAATTCTAAAAATTGCTAACCATACTGCCATACCAAATCTATAAGACATCTTTGATACTATATAGTATGCTGGTCTCTTCCCTTACGTTTAAACGAAAAACATTTTAAAAAACTATTATCGCTGGTGGCTAGTGGTAAAGCAACGATTGGTCGAAATATTTGAAAAGTATAGAGATTTCGGATAGGAGTTAAGTAGTACTTAATGATCTGGAGCAATTGTATTACTTTAACAAGTAACAAGACTCGTTCCACCCCTTCGACCTTTCGATTTCTTACAAATCGGTTTTACTGTTAATAGCATTTTTAGTCTATTAAAATGCCATCCCCTGAATAAAGGTTAGAATGGAAAATTTCCGCCGAAGTAATAGAATACTGAAAAACCGACTGTTAACTCGTAAGGTAAGGACCTCTGTGTTAAGATAGCAGGGCGGGGCCATTGCCAGCGGGATCACAAAAACACAAAATCCCTACCCTTTTAATACTTTCACCTTGCAAACTTTCCAAATTCATAGTTACTCTTTTACATACAATCAAACATATTTTAGCCTTAGCTCATTCATATCCCGACTAACCTTATCATCCAATATTTTCGCATACTCCTGCGTCGTACTAATCTTCTGATGCGCCAACATTTTTGATACAGTCTCGATCGGAATCCTATTACTTAAAGTCACTGTGGTCGCAAACGTATGCCGGGCAATATGTGTCGTTAGCGTTTTGGTAATACCACATACATCGGCAATTTCCTTCAAATAAGCATTCATCTTCTGATTGCTTTTTACCGGTAGCAACTTACCCGTCTCCAAACAAAATGGATCTTCCGCATATTTCGCAAGAAGCCTTTCCGCAACTGGCAGCAACGGTATACGCGAACTGGATTTCGATTTTTGCCGTTTACAGTTTATCCATTTATTACCATCTACACCTATAAACACATCTTCTCTTTTAAGCTTCTGCGTATCTGCATAAGCCAGACCAGTGAAGCAACTAAAAAGAAAAATATCTCTGACGGCTCCCAGTCTGTCTGTTGTAAATTCTTTGGATGCAATGGCCATCAACTCAATTTCTGACAAAGGAATTTTATCAACTGGTTTCTTTGACTTCTTATACCCAAGGAACGGATCAGCCCTGAGCCACTTTTTAGCCAGGCAAATGTGAACGATCTTTTCAAAATTACTCAGGTATTTCATCGTTGTATTATGGCTGCACCGGCGTTCAGTCTTCAGCCAGAATTCATATTCTGTAATAAACTCATAGTCCAATTTCTTCAGATCAAGGTCATTGACCTTATACCGATGCTGTAGAAAACGTAATGTATGGTCATACGAAGTCTGGTATCGCTCCATGGTTCCTTCGGCAAAATCTATCCCAACCAACTGTTTCATTTGCTCGTTGTGCAACTTAAATGCTTCCATAATAGTATGCCTGTCCTGATCAATTGGACGATCCTGAACCAGGCATCTGATTCTATCAGCTGTAACCTCCACATCCATTTCCATCAGCTTACGTTTAGAGGCATATACTTTCTGTTCAATCAAATCAAGGAAAGCATTTAACTCCCTTGCCTCTTCCGACTTACCATTCATTCGCCCGATCTCCGCATTCCAAAGTCCGAGATTGCATTTCTGTTTGGTGCTAAGATCTGTCTGTTCATTGTTAACCGTGATTCTAACATAGATAGGAACTTTCATTCCCTGCACATGCTGCTTTGTTTTTTTCTGGTAAAACATTAACCCAAAACTCTTCTCCATTTTACTCCACATTGAAGTGATAAAATTACCGTTGGATGTCCTGTCCATCGGATAGATCATCCCTTGTAAAATTTTAATAAAGAATCTGTTGTGAAGTTTTTGTGGAGTCTTTTGTAAAGTGCTGCGAACTCCACGAATAACTCCACATACATGGGGTGTAAACTGATGTGCGAAGCTGTAAGTTGCTGCAACAAAAAACCCGCAAATCATTGATCCTGCGGGTTTTCTTTTTATCTCTTTACTTAACTGAAGTAAGATTGGCGGAGAGCGAGGGATTCGAACCCCCGGACCTGTTACAGTCAACAGTTTTCAAGACTGCCGCAATCGACCACTCTGCCAGCTCTCCGGCGCAAAAATAGGATTGCGGAGGAAAACAGCAAAATAGTAACACATCTTTTTTGGAATTTATTTGCGTGTATTTCAGGAAGATAAAAGGTAAAAGGATGGAGGGCTTTTTTTATGATCGCGGATTGTTATGTGTGGGAGGTTTGAAGGTTGCTCATTGATTTGAAAAGCGGGTTCATTAAACAAAATCAAACCTCCCTTCACCCACCACCGGCCCTGGGCCCTCCCCCGCCACCACCGCCAGGTTCCTCGTTGAGCAGGAATGAGGGCGAGGCAAAATATGGCCTCGGTTAGTATTAAAGTCAAGTCTAATACTCCCCCCATCGGTTCGGCTACTAACAATACCCACCTTGCGCTTCAGCAGATATCATCAATACAAATATCCCCTGTCCACCAAAATTGGCAAGGTGAAAAACACAAAGTATTATCGGAAAAAAACGAAAAAAAAGTGAGGGGGAAAATCAATAATCTCAAGCCGTGAGAAAGACTCCTCCTGCACTCAGCAGGCCGACTTCCAATCACCGCGACAAAAGATGATCCGCTTAATCTCTTTTTACAGATGGCTCATTCGCTACCACTTCACCGCTCATCACCACACGCTTTTCTTCAATCTCGTCTGCTTTCTGATTGATCAATTGTAATAACATCTCCGTAGCCTTCTCTGCCTGTTCGTAAGGAAATTGCTCAACCGATACAAGCGGCCTGTCATCCAGGTAGCTGGTCACCGGTAGGTTTGCATAACTGACAAAATAGATATCCTTATTGATCTTTAAACCAAGCGCTCTAGAAAACTTAATGGCATCGAGTGTGATATAATCATTGAACGCGATCACAGCTGTAGGTCTTTCAGGTAATGATAACAACTGGTGGATCGCCTCCTGCGTTTGCTCTTTCTCCAGATTTGTCTGAACGATATAACCTGGAACCTGCGGCAGTTTATTTTTCTCCAACGCATGAAGATATCCCTGCAATCTGTCCTGCGAAGCTGTCATTGATTCTGGTCCTTTGATAAACCCGATCTTTGTATGGCCTTGAGCCACGAGCCAGTCGACCAGTTTCTCCGAACTGTCTTTCAGATCGCAAGACACGGTATACGCATCAGCAAGATTGGGAACACGGTCAAAGAACACCACCGGTATCCCGTATTTTTTCAGCGCCTCAAAATGCTCATAATCGACAGTGTTTTTGGATAAAGACACGATCAGGCCGTCTACCCGGTGCTTCCTCATGGTATCGACGAGTTTCTTTTCGCGTTCCATGTCATCCCGTGACTGCCCTATCAATACCGTATAGCTGTTATGAATGGCAATGTCTTCAATACCGTTGATTGCCGTTGAAAAAAATTCTTCTCTGAGGTTAGGAAGTATCACGCCGATCGTCGAAGTCTTTCCTTGCTTGAAGGAGATCGCTGCCTGGTTGGGCTCGTAGTTCATCTCTTCCGCAAGCTTTTTTACCTGCATCTTGGTGCGCAGTCCGATACTTGGGTGATTGTGCAATGCCCTCGACACAGTTGACACAGATACATTCAACCGTTTGGCAATCTCTTTTATCGTAGCGGGCTTTTGACTCATAAACACAAATTGGCGCGACTGATCGCGAATTGGCTAATTAGATAAATAATGTGGATTATCCAAATGAGTTCGGCAGCACGAATAACGCGAAATAATGCGACTTACACTAATCCCTTTAGGAAATCAGTGTAAATATTATTGAGAGATCAATAGTAGTCAGGATGGTTTTGTTGCACTTATGTGATGATGCTTTCCTTTCATCATATACGTTTTGCTTTGTTCGATCGCGTCCATGAGTTGCGCAAGAATATCCTCCGTGCGTGCATCATAATCGATTTCCAGCGGTGGCTTAAAACGCACAGTGAGCAGCGTTCCTTTCTTCTTGAATTTTAATCCCTTCTTGTTGAATGCTCTCCAAAAGCCATTGATCACTACCGGGATAACGATCGGTCTGCTTTGTTTGATGATCAGGGCAGTGCCTTTCCTGCCCGGTGCAAACGGCTTCGTAGTGCCTTGCGGAAATGTGATCACCCAGTTATTTTCCAGTGCACGGGTGATCTTCCTGGTATCTGACACGTCGAGTCCTTTCCGGTTTTCCTTTGCCTCCGCGTTCCAGGTGCGTTTGACTGTTAACGCGCCTGCCAGGGTGAACAACTTGCTGATCCAGCTGCCGTTCATCGTTTGCTCGGCAGCCACGTAATTGACGCGGGTAAAAGGATTCAGAAAGTAATACGGTAGTCCCAACCTGTTGATCTTTCCAAACTTGACTGCACAGAATATATGCAGGAAGGTGATCACATCAGCAAAATAGGTCTGGTGATTACTCACAAACAGCACATTCTGCTTCGGCAGATCCTTCAAATGTTCCCCGCCGGTGATCCTCAGTTTGTTGACAATAACCAGCCCAGGATAAGAAGCCAATCCTACCACGACATACACCAACTTCCTGACCAGCTTAAAACTCTTCAGCCTTTCCCGTAAACTCATGCGCGTTTTTTAAGGGTATTTGGCGTCAAAAATAGGGAGAAAGTTTAAAAGGTTTAAAAGGTTTGGGAGGTTTCATAGAATCGATAGGTTTCATAGGTTTGAAGATCTGATACACAGCAACCGGGCGGTAAATTAACCTTCGTACCCCATTATTTAATTACCCCTGAAACTTGAAATGATGTCCATACCCTTTTGTGAGGTTTCAACTTAAGGAACCTATGAAACCTATGAGACCTAAAGAACTTTCCAAACCTTCCAAACCTCCTTCCTCTTGAAACAAAAAAAGGCCGCCCTTACGGACGGCCTTGTATAGAACTTACACCAAAGGATTATTCACCTTTACCTTCTTCAGCTGCATTCTCACCACCTTCGAGTTTCTTCTTCAGGTCAGCGAGTACACCCAGGTCACCTAAAGTAGCTTTCTCTACTTTACCCTGAATGTTTTTCACAGCTTTCTTCGTTTTATCCGCTTCAGCTTTCGCTTCTTTCTTCGCAGCTTCTTTTTCTTCTATCTGGCCTTGTTCCCAGATACGGCTGTGAGAAAGGACGATGCGTTTTTCGTTGCGGTCAAACTCGATCACTACGAATTGTGCAGTTTCGTCAGCACCGATGCTCTTACCATCTTCTTTAGTCAGATGACGGTTAGGAGCAAATCCTTCCAGACCGTAAGGCAACTGAACTACAGCTCCTTTGTCATCCCTGCGAATTACAGTTCCTTCATGGGTTGAACCAATCGCGAATGTATCCTGCAGGGTATTCCAGGGATCTTCTTCCAGTTGTTTGTGTCCAAGTTGGAGTTTGCGGTTTTCTTTATCGATACCCATGATCACTACGTCGATGTTTGCACCAACTTTAGTGTATTCACTTGGGTGATTGAAGCGTTTCAACCAGCTCAGGTCGCTGATATGGATCATACCACCGATACCAGGAGCGAGTTCAACAAACACACCGTAATTAGTGATGTTCTTCACCAGGCCAGTGTGACGGCTTCCTTCAGCAAATTTGGTTTCGATATCGTTCCAGGGATCAGGAGAAAGTTGTTTGATAGACAAGCTCATTTTGCGGCTTGCTTTATCAAGGGTAACGATCTTCGCTTCATGCTCGTCGCCGAGTTTAAAGAATTCTTTCGCATTGATCGGCGTGTTAGCCCATGTGATCTCACTTACGTGAACCAGGCCTTCAACACCAGGCTGGATCTCGAGGAAAGCACCGTAGTCTTCGATATTCACTACTTTACCTTTCACGATATTGCCTTCAGCGATGTTCTCAGCCAACACATCCCAAGGGTGTGGAGTGAGTTGTTTCAGACCAAGGCTGATACGTTTCTTCTCGTCGTCGAAATCGAGTACCACCACATTGATCTTCTGGTCCATTTTCAACACCTCGCTTGGATGCGAGATACGACCCCATGAAATATCGGTGATATACAGCAGACCATCCAGGCCGCCAAGGTCCATGAACGCACCGAAATCGGTGATATTCTTCACAGTACCTTCCAGCACCTGGCCTTTCTCGAGTTTGCTCATGATCTCTGCACGTTGTGCTTCGATATCGCTTTCGATAAGGGCTTTGTGAGATACTACAGCATTCTTGATGGTTTCGTTGATCTTAACCACTTTGAACTCCATAGTTTTTCCTACAAACTGGTCGTAGTCTGTAACAGGTTTAACATCGATCTGAGAACCTGGCAGGAACGTTTCCATTCCAAACACGTCTACGATCAAGCCACCTTTAGTTTTCGAAGTAACAGTACCTGTGATAACTTCACCTGTTTTATGAACTTCCACGATACGCTCCCATGCACGTGTGATACGCGCTTGTTTGCGGCTCAGGTTCAGGTGACCATCACGGTCTTCTTTTTCAACGATCATCACTTCCACTTCATCACCTACTTTCAGGTTCTGCAGGTCGCGGAATTCGTTCAGAGAGATCAGACCATCACTTTTGAAACCGATGTTCAATACAACGTCAGTTTTAGTAAGGCCTACCACGATGCCCTGGATCAGTTCACCGTCAGTCAGCTGTACGAAAGTGTTGTCATACACCTTGTCATACTTCTCTTTTTCTTCTTTCGTGTAAGAAGTAACGTTACGTTTGTCTACGCTCCAATCGAAATCGTCATGGGCAGTAGCAACAGGTGCAGTTGTTGTCGCTGTAGCCGGAACTTCCGCGGTAGCGGCAGCGCCAGACTCCTGTTCATCAGCGTTTAGGTTTTTTTGAATTAAATTCTGAAACATGATAAAATCCCGAAGGTTTTAATTCGGGCTGCAAAGATACAGGAAAAAACGGGTTTGAAGAAGGTTTTTTTAACCAGGAAAGACCCCATAACATGTTGATTTAAAGTGTGCTAATACCTATAAAGTCACTCCCGGCCTTCCATGTCAGCATATTTCGGTTATATTCACCCAAAAATCAGCTTTGCTCTATTCCCTTCTTAAACTCCTGGTACGGCTACACCGGCCTCTTTTTTTCCGATCCATCCGGGTAAACCGGCCTGAGTTACTTCGCGCGAAAGGGCCAATATTGATCTGTGCAAACCACCCCAACTCCTTTCTCGATGCAGTTTTGCTGGACACCCTGTTTCAGCAACCCATCTGGTCACTTGCCCGGGGAGACGTATTCCGGGGCGATTTTCTTACACGCTTACTCACCTCCATCAGGATCCTGCCGGTATATCGTGTCAGTGAAGGCGTGGAAAATCTTAGCTCCAATTATGAGACTTTCAGCGCCTGTAAAGATATCTTCCGTCGCAATGGGGTTGTACTCATCTTCAGTGAGGGCCTCTGCATAAATGAATGGCATCTCCGGCCATTAAAAAAAGGCACTGCCCGCCTTGCTTTGAGCAGCTGGAAAGATGGAATAGATCTGCAGATACTGCCCCTGGGGCTGAACTATAGTTCATTTAAATCATTTGGAAAGGATGTTGTCATCAATATCGGCACACCTATCAGCCTGAGCAACTTCAATCTTTCGGGATCAGAAGGTCAGCAGCTGCAGCAGTTCAACACAGTACTTACTAAAAACCTCGAATCACTCGTTTTTGAAATAGAAGAAAACGATACGGCCCGCCAAAAAAGATTGATCAGCCCACCTTCCTCCCCTGCCCGGAAATTGTTCTTTGCTTTACCGGGCCTGGCTGGCTGGGTTTTACATCTGCCTTTATATCTTCCTGCGAAATTGATCGCCCGGAAAACTGTTGCCACCGGGCATTATGATTCTATTCTCGCTGCCTTGCTTTTTCTTGCTTATCCCGGCTACCTGCTATTGATGGCCGTCCTGCTTTTGATCCTCACTGGTAAAGCGATTAATATGTTGTTTTTCATTGTGCTGCCGATAACAGCCTATAGTTTTATACAATCCGGTCTCTCTGCAGGCAACAAGCTATAGCGTCGCTGATAATCCCTCTCTATAACTAGTTTGATCACCCAGGCCCCGGAACGTTCGCCGTTCAAATACAGAGCAACAGCTATGTGAATCGCAAAAGATGTTCAACTCTTTTATGATCTGAAACAGGTAAAATATGCTATCAATATAAAGATCAACTGCGAAGTATTAACGGACACGGAGATCAATGTAACTGTTACCCGCAATTCCTACCTGTAGTACTACGGCTGCGAAAGAGCTTCCACGGGAGAGCAATATATCCCTATGGACATTAATGCATAAGATCTTTACTACTGAGCGAAGAATTGAAAAATGAGCTTTATCACGGATCCGTT
>JBEVKW010000347.1:0-10118 GCA_040509495.1 Chitinophagaceae bacterium
GCTTGTAGAAAACGCATTTAAACATGGCGCGGGCGAAAACCGTTATGATTCTTTTATCAGAATAAAACTGAAACAGGAAGAGGGCGATTTCCGCTTTTTTATTGAAAATTCATTTGAAAGCCCAAAGGCTGCCAGCGATCAGCACCGGATCGGGTTAAATAATATCCGCCGACAACTGGAACTTCTATACAAAGAGTATCACCTTGACGTGAACTGCCAGGAAAACATTTTTGGAGTAAATCTTTATCTAAACCTTCATAGCTATGGAAAGAATTAATTGCATGATCGTCGAAGACGAACCACTGGCGGCTGAAATATTGACCGACTATATATCCCAGGTTCCATTTCTTGAGCTGAAAAAAACCTGCAGCGATGCACTCTATGCGCTGGAAGTATTGCAGCAGCAAAGGATCGATCTGCTTTTCCTTGACATACATCTGCCCCGGCTAAAAGGCCTGGACTTCATCCGTACGTTGAAAAATCCACCCCGGATCATTTTAACAACCGCCTATCGGGAGTACGCGCTGGATGGCTATGAATTGAATGTAATGGACTACCTGTTAAAACCGATTCACTTCAACAGGTTCCTGATGGCGGTCAATAAAATGAAAGAATCCAACCCTTCTTCTGCGTTGTCTGGCGCCACTACTGTTGCAAATGAACGGCCGCATTTGCTGATCAACGTCAATAAAAAACGGATCCGTGTTTTCTTCGATGAGATCCTGTATATTGAAAGCCGCAAAGAATACATTAATATCGTCACTCAATCAAAAAGCTATCTGACCAAGTACCAGATCAGCGAAATTGAAGAATTGCTTGACAGGAAGAAGTTCATCAGGATCCACCGCTCTTTTGTCGTGGCACGCGAAAAACTCAGCGCCTTCAGTGCCGGCGAAGTGGAGATCAGCGGCCAGGTGATCCCTATCGGCAGAAGCTACAAAGAATTAGTGCTATCCATTCTCAGTCAACCGCTTTGACCCTGTTAAATAAAACCCAAACTGTTAAAGGTTTTATCAGTAAATACCCCTCTTATCCCCGATTCTTTCCCTCTGATCACTTTTAACTCCTTTTTCCCTTTTTCCGCTTAGATTAAAAGCAATATTTTTAATTTTCTGTTCGTTCACTGAGACCGAAAATTACCCCTAATGCTTTCGATTTTAAAGGATAACGTTGACAATAGCCTCAACGGCACATTTGATTATTGGCTTTGCCTGGGAAAGATCTGCAGCCAACGGCCATTTTTCATCTTTCTGATCAATGACAAAGAGACGAGCCGCAGCAGCCAGCAGATCCCCTGGTATAGCTTTATACACCAGTCTTCCGATACCAGCAGTCCAATGGAATTGCTGGATATCTCCGACTTTGATCATGCCAAAAAAAGCAATTTCCTATTTCCTGTTGGATCGCACGAAACCGTAGATAACCCTTCGCTTCAAATCGAAGGAAGTACGGCAAAGACAACTGCGCGACCGAGCCAGTTGATCACTGTTCAGGCTATCAATGCTGACGCGTCATTACTTATGCTCGACAGCACCAATAAGAAATTATCCATCAGTTCGGCACCGGAACAGCCTTTTCTTGATATCAGACTCACTTATGCTGCCAACGGACAGACCTATAGTTCAAACCTTCGTTTCTTTTTTCATACGGAAGATTCATTGTATTTCGAATCATGGCTCGACTTTGGTTCAGAGGCTTCTCAATATGGAATTCTCGACTCCAGCTCTAACGTTACCAAAGTAGTACATGGAGATATATTCCAGAGTTTTAAAAAAATGTACGGGCTATCTGGTGTTAATGACAATGATTTCTTCCAGCGTGACGGCGGAGGTAACAACCTGATCAAAACACGAATCTACTATTCAGAAAATAACATCGGTAAGAACGATAACATCCTGCAGGCTTCCACTTTTTCTGACAACGATGTATTGCTTTATCTGAAAAGGATAACGGCATCGCCTGGTAACCCCGGAGACTACCAGTTGCTTCTTCCCTATCTAAAACTATTATTGAGCCAGTCGGAAAGTGCCCATGTATCGATCAATAGTCCCGATACCGGCCGGTATAACCTGGGATTGAGAAAAACATTGCTCCGGTTGACCGCGTCTATTCTTTGCTCCTACTGCCGCGTGCTGATCAGCGAGATCTGCGGAGACAATCCGAGGAAGAATGTATTGACGTCTATCCATATTCTGTTTCCGAATACACTTAGCCAGTTCACCATAACATATATCCTGAATGAGCTTCATTATAATCTGGTGAACCTTTCACCGGCAGAAAAGCCGCCTAATTTCAAAGGCTTTGAACTGAATGCACTTCCCGAGAGCGATGCAACTTACCTGTCTGATCTCAGCCGGGAAGAAAACCTGAAAGATAAAAGCATTGTGCTTTGCATCGATTGCGGCAAAGGTACCACCGATATGGGGGTGTACTATTATAACAAACCGACTGCATTCAGGCTGATGCGTACAGGCCTTCCCGTTGCCGGGAATTTCCTGACCTTTTCTGCCGGATTAGGGATCCTCCATAGTTATACTCTTCGATATGCGCCGAACTTTATTGAGAACGGAAAGATCAAAAATTCCCTGCTGGAGAAGTTCCTGAAAGAGATCAGGAACGGGTATATACAAAGCGAAAACTTTTGGAATTACATTGAGCGGGCAAAGATCCGTATGGCCCGATTCAGCTTTGAAGAACTGGACCGGTTCATGCTTCCTGAGTTTTCCGCTGTCCTTAATACGCGCGATGAATCGCTTTTCGCACAAAACCTGATCGCCGCAATCAGCGCCGACACATTTTACAATACTGATGGATCGCCTGATGAAGGTATCATCAGCTTCAATCCGTATTATACAAAACATCTGCTGAAAGCATTCTTTGAATGTCTGTATACGCCACTTGAGCGGTTGAATACACATCACCGGGACTATGGTCTGGCAAATTTCTCGATCAGCCAGATCAAGTTGTCGGGAAGGGGAATGCTGTTCAATCCATTCCGGTCTTTTTTGAAAGCTGAACTGATCAAACGCTCCGTAGCAAAGGAAAACAGTTTTAGCGATCCTGGCATCAATGATCCGATCTCATGGAAATCTGCATCGATCGATGGTGTCGGCAATATCCATATGTTGAAAAGCAATAACGGCATCCTTGACACAGCGCTGATCAATTTTACAGGCTCTTTCAAATCATTCAATAACGGGTTCGACGCAGGAAGCTTTGACTTTATTCAACGTTCAGATAAATGGACCTTCCGTTTTGATCATCCCATCGTTTGTGGAAGTCACAAATTAAAGAAACCGCAGAACGGATCAATGCTGGATAAGAAAGAATACCGCCTCTGGTTCGACGGCCTTCAGTATCGCTTCAGTCACAAACAAAACGGGAATAATACCACGAAGGAAAACTTTAAATACGAGCCCGAACATGAAATGAAAAATGACCATACTAAATCGTTTACACTGATCTCACAATTTCCGAATGTAAATGATAATGACATATCACGCATCGTTCACTACTTAGAAGAAATTGACAACTAACAAACCCTTTATGAAGTTTTTATCCAGTCCGCGGAATTCCCGTGCCAGGCTTCTTTGCATCATGCTGGCGCTTCCATTACTGTTATATTATAAACAGGGCTTCAGCCAAAATCTTCCAGACAGTGCTTTTGAAAAAGTAACCCTTTCGTTCCTGAAAAAAGAAAGTGCAGAAGCCAGGATCAAGGATGGACAGCGGTTATTATTCCTTTCGCTGTACGGTTTTACACCAAACGAACAAAAGAAACTATACTACCGGTATAAAGACAGCCTGCTCATCACAGTAAAAGATGATACAACGATAAAAGCCGAAAGTTGGAAAAAACTGTCAGGCCACCTTGATTCAGCGGGCATCAGCGAACAACTTTCTTTCGCTTCAGCACTCGACGCGCTGATCACACCAAAAGACACTGCGATCACACAACCCGGCTTTACGATCTATAATGTTCTGGAAAAAGAAAATGCTGAACTGAAGAGTTTTAAAACCATCTCGACTTATGCATTGATCGCACTGGCCATTCTTGCGATGGTAAGTATTATCGCCATGTTTTTCAGGGTACGGAATATCTCACGCCGCCTAATAGAACTGGAAGAAGCCAATAACCAGTTGCTTGCCGTAGAGCCCGAATCAAAAACAGACAAGGATAAGAAATCGAAAAAGCTTGCCGATGATCTCAAGAAAGCAAAGGATGATAAAAAAATTGCCGACGAACTAAAAGCCAAGCTTCAGGAAGAAAAAGAAGCCCTTGAAAAAGAAAAAGAAACGCTTGCTAAAAAGACTGAGACGCTGACGAAATCAGTAACCGACCTCGAGACAAAACATAAAACAGTAACAGCCTCACTTGATAAAACAGAGAAAGAAAGAAAAAAACAGACAGATACGATCGCAAAACTGGAAGATGATCTGACCAAACTTTCGGCGATCCAGAAAGAGCAGGAGGATCAATCAAAAAAAATGGCAGAGATGGTCTCCAAAATGGAAACCGTTGCCAAACCTTCTTCGTTCCCTGATATCAACGCTCAGCTACATGCCTGGTTCCTTCTGCAGGATTTTATCAAAGGATATAAAAGCAAAGAGTTCAGCGTGCTGAGCACGCCGAATTTCTCGAAATGGGTGTTGCAGCAGGAACATACCTATCCCGAACTGGACATCACCAACCTCGCGGGCAATGCGCCGATTATCAACTTCATGATAGATCTTAAAAAAAGAAACATAACCAGGATCTCTCCTGACGGAAGCTACCTGGTACTGATCAATCAAAAAATCACACAACCAATATTCGACTCGCTTCAGGCAGGCGAATAAAGTCAATAACATGAACTGGAAAAAACATATTGTTTTTATTATCGCCATCGCTTCATCAATACTGGCTTCTGTGGCCCTGGTATTGCTGCCGGGATTGCTTACAGGCAGCTGGCTGTTATTTTCGCTCTGGGGCCTGATCTATCATATCTGGGGGTTTGCCTCTGTTGATGTAAATCAGTGGCACTCGTCAAAGAATATGGCGAGGCTTTTAACAGGCCTGGTACTGAGCTTTGTATTCACGGGCATACTTTTCTCACTGGCTTTCTCCGGCAGCAGGTTTTTCTGGAAAGATCCGGGTAACAATTCCCGGCATCACTTTCTCGTTCATGAAGGCTTTACAAGTTCATCCGCCTTCCCGATCTATATCTCCGGAAATATGTACAGCGAAGTGCAGGCAGGGCTGGAGGGCGAGATCAGTTTATCCAATACGGGCAACCAGTTTTCCCTCTCCTGCAACAGAATCCCTTACCCTTTGTATATCTCGAGAAAGGCCGATGAACATGTTTGGCACCTGCAACAATCCGGGCTTCCAGCATTGACAGGAGAGCAGACCTTACGGATCCAAATGCCGGGAACCACCACTACTGAAGAGATCAGCATCAAAGCTCTTCCGAAAGAAAAAAACCAGTTCGACTTCCTGATCAGCTATAAAGGCACTATCGATACGATTGAAAATAAGACCATCGCATACGGCACAAGATTCTCTGATCTTTTAGAGAATACCAGTCTTCCCCTAACATACGAAATGATCCAGTCGCTTCAACGGCTTTACCTATTGAAGACCTCTATCCAGTTTATTTCCAACAAGAATTATAACAGCCCCGTATGCTGGTATTACGGCAAAGATCCTACTTATCAATACTGGCAAACGAAACTGGTATTACCGGAGCCTTTAACGCTTCAACTGGTGGGTACGCAATCGAGCTACGACCTGCTTGCCCTGCAATACCAGGACAAAACGATCTCCCTGGGAGATAAAGACCGCTTCTATTTTGGTTATGAACCGGCAGCAGGAAAACAATTTCTGTCACAACCCGCTTTCTCCGCAGAGCTCAATGATAACAACCATTACGCACTTAAATATCTTCAACCACAGATCTTCCCGTTACCTGATACAAAGGGCAGAAATCACGAGCTGTTCATAACAACACACAATCGCTTTGCGTTACAGCGTGCGGGAAATACCGGCTACATTTTACCCGCCCTGAATTTTGAAAGAACAGACAGTAATAGCAATCACTTCTGGGCAGACCTCCAGTATAGCACGTCAACAGCTGGCGACAGCATCACCTACGCCAGATTCAGGATGCAGGAATTGCAATTGATCAGATCTGACCAGGAATTTTCTGCTTTACCTCCGTCTCCATCGCATACGGGATGGTTGCTGAAACTGCACAATTCATGGGTAAAGGCCGGAAGCGATTTTATGAATACCCTCCTTCCTGCGATAGTAGTGGTTCTTGCATCCCTCGCATTTATCTTCCTTTATTCAAAAAAATATTCTGATGACAAGAATAGCGGAACCCCTGTATTCTTCTGGTGGATGCTGAACATCGTACTGTATTTTTTCATGCTGCGCCTGTTTCTTAGCTGGCGGGTTCGGTCATACCCCTATACAGAAGCCATCACAAAAAATGAGTACACTGATTTCATTGAAAAATCGTACCTGAAAACATCTTTTGCGGGAATAGCTATTTCTACCAACCTGCTGATCGGATTGCTGATCAGCGCAGCGCTGGGCGGGTTTCTACTATTCCAGTTCATGAAACGATCAAAACACTGATCCATGCAAAAAGCAAACATCATAACCGTTATCGCATTACTGTTGTTTCCGGCGGCCGGCCTGGTGGTCAGCGACAACAATATCACAAGATGGATCGTCAGTTTATCACTCATCGCTTACCCTCTTGTAGTACTGATGATGCAGCCGCTGATCAGAAAAGACTCGATCGAAACAGACCGGCTCGATTATCGCAACTATTTCTTTTCGATAGGATTTCGTTCCAGATACACGCACTTGTTCATCCTGCTGTGGTTCACTATCCTGTTTGCAAAAATGGACATGGGCATGGCGTACGTTTTCTTCCTGAGCTCGTCCCTTTCCTGGTTCTTTGTCGTATTGCTTGCCGGACTCCGTCACCGGAAAAGATTGCTGAATATACTACCGGTGGGCAGCACAGTGATCCTTATCGCCGGCTTTTTACTGATGCATGCCTTCCTGTTCTTTGAATTTGGCGGCAGTGAGAAAAGAATTCCATTACCTGTAAATACGAATACCTTCCATTCGAGATTTCTTAGCATTCTCGGAAAAACAGAAACAGCTATTGCACAATCATCTGCCCTGAACAGCGCGAAAACACCGGGAATAGCGGAAATGGAACGGGCCGAACAGAACAGATGGTTCATCGAGAACTATGCAGCGGAACAGGGCTGGACAAGCGCAATCAAACCGCATTTTTCTGTTGGAAGTAATTATGCCACCCAACTTAGCGACACATTGCCGGTTCGATACATGGTGGCAGAACACGGGTTTCTTGCAACGGCGTTGCCTATCCTGCTGCTGCTGTCTCTCGTGATCTTTCCGATCAGATCTGTATCAGAGGCACACAACGAAACAACCGGTTACAGCGCCGGTAACCTGTTCAGTATTTATTTCCTGATGCAGCTGATCTGTTTCGGCGGAATCGATATACTCATCAACAGCAATGCTTTTCCATTCACGGGGATCAGTTATTTCATCTTTGCCGTAAACGATCTTTCTTATACGCTGGCATTTCTTGGAACAGTCGCAATAGCCTGCACCCTGTACAAGCGTCAGGAAAATGCCAACCTCGCCCGCTGGCATATCCGCCAGTCATTTTCCTTTCTCTTACCATTGGCCATCTTTGCGGTGATCGCACTTGGATTTTCGCTGATCAGAAAAACTGCAGGGAATTATGCTTTGGAAACATTAAAGAGTGATCTGGTATTCTGCTCTGAAAAACTCAATGAAGGTATTTCCAGCCGGATCGGATCTTTGACCCAGGATCAGCAAAAGAACTTCAAACGCATGGATGCACCCGCTTTTTATCGTGAGCTCGTCAGCGATCCAGAAGTGGCTGCACTTTTTCCGGAGATGCAGCAGCAAAGTCCTGCAGCAACCGATATCCTGGAAAAATTCCTGAACACCAATACTGATAAAAATAATCCTACCAACTTATTGTTCGTCGAAACAGACCGCGAGGCCGGCTGGAAGATCAAAGTGAATGAATGGTTCTTTATCAAGGCTTCTTTGAATAACCGGGAAACCACGTCTCCGGCTGCGGTGCTTGGTTATACAGGAAAACACACTGGTCCGGCCGGCGGATTCAACTATAACGGCATATCGCTTCCGGCAAAAGAAATATTCCTGTCAACAAGATCCGCCTCCACAGTGAACCTCCTTGCGTTGCCGGCTGCCGCCTTCAGAAGACTGCCGGTTGAGGAAGCAGACAATGCCTGCGTATATTTTGCTCAAACAAACAGGCCAGGTGTCACGATCGACGCGAATAACGGTCACCCGGAAAGCCAACCTTATGCTATCCGCGTAAACGAACGCGATGGATTCACCGTAGAAGCTGATGCAAAAAAAGGAGATATCACTTTCTTTCATGGCGGTGTATTGACAGACGAACTGCTGGCCCGGCCTTTTTGGATCAATGGAAAATACCAGTACCTGTATCCTGAAAGCGATCACAAGCTTTACACATACATGCTTAGCCACAATATGAAAAATTCATCGAAAGATGGCTCTGTTCAGCTAACGCTTGATGTTCATCTGCAGAAAGATCTTGACAACCTTTTAAGCGCTGTGTATGACAGCTCAAAAGTCAAAGCCAGCATTACCGTTACAGACGGAGAAGCGAACTTCCGCGCAATGGCACAGAATGAACTTTACCGGGAAGACAGAACAACACACATACAGATCGACCCGAATTATTTCACTTCCCTTTCAGAACTGTTTACACTCACCTACAAACTTTCTGATGCGAACGCAAACAGGTTGATCCAGCGGAGAAGCCTGATCAGTGATGGCAAGCCAGGCAGCACGATCAAGCCATTTACCTGGGCTGCAGTCATCGACGGTTTCGCGGGAAGATGGAACGAACTGGACCTTATGCCAGCCGGCATCAACGAACAGGATATCACCAAAAGCAGCGAAGGCAATGAAAGCATTAAGTTCTTCGCCGGCAGACAGGTATTTCCTATCTCACTCGATGAACATGGTTCACTGGCGGCGAAAAACTTCCTCGCTTTTTCAAAAAACAGCTATCACCTGCTCATCAATTACCTTGGCTCATTCGAAAAAGAACAACTAAAAGCGACGCCGCTTGCTGCTAACTACCGGTATGATGCACAGCAGTCCGGTATCTTCATAAGAGATAATAGTGCTTCAACTTTACAAACCTATCCACAGGTCAGGCTTGGTAGCCAGGTCTACCATTTCAACAACAGCCTGGACAAATGGCCACAGAATGGCCTTGATCCGGACAAGTTGTTCGGCAATCCGCAAAGTGTTCTGGCGAAAGGTTTCGCGCAAAATTTCCATAGTATCACCAACAGTGATTCAACCGGAGCAAGGTACAGCCGCCAGAAATGGTATTTCGATAATATTGAAGACAGTGTTCTCGTAACCAACAATCTTTTTACGGATGGATTGTTACCTCAGTTCTCTACGTATGAAGAAGACCGCCGTTCAGTAAAACGGAATGATCTTCCGGGAGGATCTTACCTCACATTCCGGGCTTCACAGGTTGGAGCAGAGATCTATAAAGTTTCGCCGGCAACTCTTTGCCAGATGGCTGTGAGCATGACGAAGCTGGACAGAAGCCTGAAGCTGAAATTCATACAGCAGCAGCGCGCAGCAAAAGACACGATCAACTGGATCTATGACCAAGATGGCTATAACAATGCCGAAGCACTGTACCGGACAAGACGAAGTACCGTTTATGAAAGCATGAGATTATCGAATGCAGAACCTGGCGGAACAGCTTACTCAATATTTAACGCCCCGCTGCAGGATGGTCTTTCACTCGGCAAAGGCACTATGTCGCTGGATGGCAAAACTTATTACCTGTACACAAAAACAGGAACGGCAGATGAATCTGATAATGACACTTCGGCAAGAAGAAAGAACCTGCTGATCATTATATCCAACCGTGAAATGCATACCGGAGAATTAAAACAGGATAAGCCGATCCGGTGTATGGCATTGTATGTACAGTTGAGAAACCACACAACACATGTTTGGTCAGAGCAGG
>JBEVKW010000348.1:0-9324 GCA_040509495.1 Chitinophagaceae bacterium
GAATTCCGGGGGCTTGATTTTTTTCAACCGTCCATTGCTGAATATCTTAAGATCCGTGAGGATGTTTTCTTACTTATGTGCTAGTGAAATCTCGTACCGAAGATAATGCAGAATTTACGGGTGTGCAATCGTAAAGTTACTATTCTACAGAAGTTTTTTGTTTGGGGAAGACCACGTGTGCCGGATCGCTGCTGTTTATTCGCGATAGAAGAGCCTGTGTGACTGACAACAAATAGCTCATAAGCAGAAAGGAATGTACATTTCATCCAGTATTATCTCCGGCTATCGTCTTCAATCTGATCGCCGCATGTAGCGATGGGTTCAACAGCAAAAAGCCCCGCCAGAAGGCAGGGCAATTTGTGTCGGTATGAAAAATATGTTTATTGTTTAACTACTCTTTCGGAAGCGATCACCGTGTTCTCGCTGATCAGTTGAACCAGGTACATGCCTTTTGTCAGAGATGCTGCTTCGGTGATAGTGATAGTGTTGTATCCTGTAGTCACATTTACGGTTTTGCTTGACATAACAGCACCATTCATGCTTACGATGCGGATGTTGATCTTTTCACGTACAGTTGAGTTATACGCGATATTCAACTGGCTGGTGAAAGGGTTTGGAGACGCCTGTACACTCATGCCCGTTTTGTTAGCGAAGCTCAATGATCTTGTTTCAGAGATGGATACTTCGTTAGTGGTTTCAACGGCGCGTATGCGGTAGTAAACAGAGCGGTTATTTGAATTAACCTGTTTGTCTTCGAATCTGTAGTTCTTAACACCATCAGTACTGTTAACAGAGCCGATCGTTGTGAAGTTAGCAGCGTCGTAACTGCGTTGGATGTTAAATACGGTACCGGGAGTTTGTTCTGAAGCCCATGTCAACACCGGTGAGTTATCTGTAAGAGTTGCAGTAAAGAAATCCCATTTCACTGGTAATACTGTTGTTCTTGCCTCGGTAGCACACGCGGCCTGCGTACCTGTTGTGTCGGGAGGAGCAAGGTTTGTCCATTGCGCGCTTGAGTAAACGTTACCATACTGAATATCGAAAATTTGTGAAGAGCTTGTTCTCGTTGCGTCAAAAATCATCATTTTATTATTGCCTCCTCCATTTACGCCTACTGTACCTGTGTTTTCGGTAGCACCTGTGAAGTACCAGTTACCTGTTCCGGCCATTGTACCACTGTTTACAAAATCAACACTTTTAACGACGCCGTTAGGAGAGTTGGTCAGCGTACCCCAGTTAGAGATTTTCGAGGTAGAAGTTCCTCTTGCGGAAGTGCTCCAGAAAAGACCGTTGTTGTATAAGTTCGAGCTGTTAGTGATCGGGCCATCGATTGCAAGACCACATGAATTATTCAACACTGCTCCGCTATTGAATGCTGCACCATTTGCTTTGAATTTACCGGCGTTGTTGAAGGTTGAACCGTTAACGGCGAGTGTTCCTGTAGCTACGATCCTGTTGTTGTTAGTCAGCGTTGCGTTGCTATTAAGCGTGATGTCCGTTGTATTTAAAGTTCCACGATTTACCAGCGTGCTCGCATTAATGGTAACACCAGCCTCGAAGCGTAATGTAGCGCCATAATAGTTAGTCCACAACTGAGGACCTTCATTCAGGGCAATTCCCTGTGCAAAGGACATATTACCATAATTTTCAAGGGTAAAGCCTCCGTTGGTGCCAAACCAGCCGTTGAATCGAACGGTACCGAGATTTTTCATCGCACCCCTGGGGTTATTGATGCCACTCGGCTGGAAGCTCGCACCAGCAGCAACAGTGATCTTAGCACCGTTGTCGAACTGGCCGATCCAGCCCTGGTAGATTCCTGATCTTATGATGAGACTGTCGCCCGGTGCAAGGTTGTAGCTTGTGTAACCACCGTTGTCTATATATGTGTGCTGAGCGCTTGCGATAACTGTACTTGTCAGTGCTATAGTAAGGGCAAAAAGGTTCCTGAGCGTAGAATTACACTTCATTTTCAATTTCTTTAGGGTTTCGAAAAAATTTACGGAGTTAAGTGGGTATGGTCTTTTGCGGCAGGATCTGGATGGTTTATTACTTACTTCGTAATTATGAGGCAAAACTAGTGTGGGATTTACGGAGGCGCAAGAGTAAAAATACGATTTGCCGAAAAAGTTCAGTTTTCTTGACATTAGTCAAATAATAGGGGTAGATACTTAGTTTTTGATGGTTAACACTTACTAAAATGGCCGATTTTGTGACCTAACGTGGGTAGAATTTGCGGTATTTTTACGGTCGTTGTTCCACTATCGACGTTTAAACAATGATTTATGGCACGTAAGTGTTTATTTGACGGGTGAGCTAATGTGGGTATTAAATACCCCTCATTTAGGGTTAAACAGTCTCATGTGTATGAGATTTTTAACGTAATGAGGCGTTTCGTTGAAGTTTATTTCTGCAGGAGAGTTATTCCGGGAGGTTGAGCGTGGCGGAAAAGCCGTATTTCGTCTGGGCTCAGGAGTAGCGTTGTGTTTGAACAACAGCAGACAACTCAAATCGAATGTCGTTCAATAGCAGCTCCGAAGGAACGCGGCGAACCGCGGCGATACGCGGAGAGCGCGGCGAAATACAGAGATTCTATGACTGTTCTCGCTGCATCCGCTGCGTATCGCCGCGGTTCGCCGCGTTACTTCTACGCCAGGCAAACCTTAAGTTGACATGGTTGTGAGGCTAGCACCGGGGCCGATAAACTAAACGACCTTGGAATGAACTCCGTTAGAATTTCCCGGATCTTATTGCCCTACCGGCAGTATTTGTCTTTGGTCGGGCGATTCAGATGTGATCAGGCCATGCTGTTTCCGGGCGCGATCCGTGCGGCATTGGTGAGATTGTAATTGCTGTATGGCATGCTCCTTCGAATTCCCATCATCCGATAAAAAAACCTCCCATTTGGGAGGTCTTCGTTTATCGGTTTGAGTCGTATCATTTAAGCGTCTTTTCCATGGCAGTTCTTGAACTTCTTGCCACTACCGCAAGGGCAAAGATCGTTCCTGCCGATTTTTGGAGCTACCTTAACGGGTTCCTGTTTTACTGCCGTATCAGGGCCACCTGGTTCAAAGCGATCGCGTTCGTTCGCTGCGTAATCCTGGCCAGCCTGTTCAACCTCTTCTTTATTTGCTTTCATCTTGCTGTAATCAGTCTTTTCCACTCTTCCTTCTTTCAAAGGGGCTTCCTGCTGCTGTACAGGGATAGAAGCATGCGTAAGGAATGAAACGATGTCTTTGTTCACATCGCCGGTCATATTCTGGAATTGCTGGAACGCCTCTACTTTATAGATCACCAATGGATCTTTTTGTTCCAGGTAAGCCGTTTGCACGCTTTGTTTCAGATCATCCATTGCACGGAGGTGTTCTTTCCATGCGTCATCTATTACAGCGAGGGTGATCGTTTTTTCCAGGGAAGACGTCAATTCCACTCCTTCCGTGCTGAGGGTCTTGTCGAGACCAGCCAACACATTCAGTCCTTTTCTTCCGTCAGTAAATGGCACAACGACATTCTCAATATGAGCGCCCTGTTTCACGCGGATGTCGCGGAATACCGGTACTGCCTGCGTTTGTACAGATTGTTTGTGTGCGGTGTAGGCCGCGGTCGCTTCATTGTACAATTTGTCGATGATCGTATTAATATCACCTTTTTTGAATTCTTCTTCCAGAATGGATGTTTCGAGACCGAAGTTCACGATGCAGGCCATTTTGAAACCTTCAAAGTCTTCCTGCTCACGGAATCCTGCGATCAGGTTTTCCGCAACAGAGGTGAAGGCAAAGTCGATATCAAGTGCGAGGCGGTCTCCGAACAATGCATGCTGGCGTTTGCCATAGATCACGCTGCGTTGCTTGTTCATTACATCATCATATTCCAGCAGGCGCTTACGGATGCCGAAGTTGTTTTCTTCCACTTTCTTTTGCGCACGCTGAATACTGTTACTGATCATGCTATGCTGGATCACATCCCCTTCTTTATAACCCAGCTTATCCATCATCGATGCGATCCGTTCGCTGCCGAACATACGCATCAGGTCATCTTCCAGTGATACATAGAATTGTGAGCTACCCGGATCTCCCTGGCGACCGGCACGACCACGAAGCTGGCGGTCTACACGGCGGCTTTCGTGACGCTCGGTACCGATGATGGCCAGCCCTCCCGCTTCTTTCACACCGGGCCCGAGCTTGATATCGGTACCACGGCCGGCCATGTTGGTGGCAATAGTCACCGCTCCAGCAAATCCGGCTTCTGCAACTACCTGTGCTTCTTTTGAGTGTTGTTTTGCGTTCAATACATTGTGCGGGATCTTCTTTTGCTGCAGCATCCGGCTGAGCAATTCACTGATCTCAACGGAGGTAGTACCTACAAGCACTGGTCTCCCTGAATTGCGTTGAGCTTCCACTTCATCAATGACCGCTTTATATTTCTCCCGTTTCGTTTTGTACACGAGATCCTGTTTATCGTCACGAACCATTTTCAGATTGGTAGGGATATTCACCACATCCAGCTTGTAAATGCTCCAGAGCTCTGCCGCTTCTGTTTCCGCAGTACCGGTCATACCACAAAGCTTGTGATACATACGGAAATAGTTCTGCAGGGTAACGGTCGCATAAGTTTGTGTGGCCGCTTCGATCTTCACGTTCTCTTTTGCTTCAAGCGCCTGGTGTAAGCCATCGCTGTAGCGGCGTCCTTCCATGATACGACCGGTTTGCTCGTCAACGATCTTGATCGCTCCGTCCATGATCACATATTCAACATCTTTTTCAAAGAGAGAATATGCTTTCAGTAATTGCTGAACAGTATGGATCCGGTCTGCTTTCTGAGAGTAGTCGTTGAGGATCGCCTCTTTGGTCTGCAATTTTTCTTCTGCTGTGCCTCCGCCTTTTTCGATCTCTGCGAGTTTAACGCCGATGTCCGGAAGAACGAAGAATTCAGGGTCTTCACCGCTGCGGGTGATTGCGTTAAGGCCTTTTTCTGTAAGGTCAACCGAATTTTGTTTCTCGTCAATATGGAAAAGCAGTTCCGAATCTACGATGTGCATATTCCGTTGCTGATCCTGCAGGTAATGATTTTCTGCTTTCTGCATTTTAACCTTGATACCTGGCTCACTAAGGTATTTGATCAGCGGACCATATTTCGGCAGACCCCGATAGGCGCGGAAGAGTTGCAGGCCACCTGTTTTCGGATCGTCTTCACCTTTTTCGATCAGTTTTTTCGCTTCATTGAGCGCGTTACGTACGATCCGCTCCTGTTCAGCGAACAGTTGCTGGATCCTCGGCTTATGAATATGGTATTGCTGATCTTCTCCGCGTGCCACGGGGCCGGAGATGATCAATGGTGTTCTTGCATCATCGATCAGTACGGAGTCAACCTCATCCACCATTGCAAAGTGATGTTTGCGTTGCACCATTTCTTCAGGCGTGTGTACCATGTTGTCACGGAGGTAATCAAAGCCAAATTCGTTGTTGGTTCCATAAGTGATGTCAGCAAGGTATGCCTGTCTTCTTTCTGCACTGTTTGGCTGATGTTTATCGATACAATCCACTCTCAGGCCCAGCCATTCGAAGATAGGGCCGTTCCATTCCTGGTCACGACGGGCGAGGTAGTCGTTCACCGTTACGATGTGTACACCTTCGGCCGCCAGTGCGTTCAGATATGCCGGCAGTGTGGACACAAGGGTTTTACCCTCACCTGTTGCCATTTCCGAAATCTTACCGGAATGAAGCACTGCACCACCGATCAGCTGAACATCATAATGAACCATGTTCCAGGTCACCTGGCCACCGGCAGCAGTCCAGCTGTTCTGGAACACCGATTTATCACCCTGGATAGAGATATAGTCTTTTTTAACGCTAAGCTCTCTGTCGAGATCTGTTACGTTGGCAATGATTTCTGTATTTTCTTTAAAGCGGCGGGCTGTTTCCTTCACTGTTGCGAATGCCTCGGGAAGTAATTCGCTGAGTATTTCTTCGATCTTCTTATCACGGTCTTTTTTCAGCTTGTCTACTTCCTGGTAAATGGCATCTTTACCGGTAAGGTCGCCAAAGGGCAACTCTTCCGCCTGCGTGTTCTTAGCTGCGATCGCTTCGTCTGTTTCTTTTAGATGTTCCTTGATGCGTTGACGGAATTCCTGTGTTTTATTACGCAGTTCATCATTACTCAAAGAAGCGTAAGAGGCAAAGAACTGATTGGTTTTTTCAACCAGGGGAGCGATCTTTTTTACGTCCTTATCTGATTTGTTTCCACCAAAAAGTTTCGAAAGAATACCAAGCATGATTTATCTGTTATGGGGTATTGTATGAAATCTTGTTATTTAAGCTTTTAGCATGTCAAAAAAGATGCTAACCAGGTCAATAGGCCAATTTGGCAGCTATTGGGTACGAAGGGCAAAGATAACGGGGATTTATGGGATTTTTGGGATTAAAGGCGGGGAGAAACCGGCTTTCCTGCCGATCACAAAAAAACGTTTATTACGGCTTGCTTTTGCGGTACCTTGTGGCGAAAACTACTTCATCACACTTGATAAGACATTTTCATAAACCCCCGTTTCTTATATCATTGCTGCTGCTGGCAGCAATCTTCATCATATCCTGTAACAATGGTTCGCCACAGAGAACCGCTGAGACAACTGGTGATTTTTTATACCTTGACTATCAGGCCACTGGAGAAGACGGCGTAAAAGAAGCAGTTGTGCGCATACAATTCCATCTGGCAGGCCCAGATGGGCCCTCCCTGTTGCTCGACAGCCCTGCCACTGTCCTGTTTGATGGTCATCCCATGACGGAAGGTAAATCCAAAATGAATGGTAGCTATTATGAGGCTGCATTTCTGCTGGACGAAACGAATAATCAGCATTTTATCAGCTACCGGGATATGGCCGGTCATATATATAATGACACGTTCAGCTTTCCCTATTTCCGCCTGGCTGAAGAACTTCCGGCCGTAATAAACCGATCTAAAGGTTTGCAAATCAATTTCGCATCGCTGAGCGACAGCACGCCGATCCACACAATGCTAACAGATACTTCCTTTTACGGACGAGGGATCGACCGGGTCGATTCCGTAACGGCAAATCACCTGCAATTTTCTGATATAGAGCTTCTTGCGTTAAAAAATGGACCGATCCACCTGGAGTTCTTCCGGGAAGAAGAGCATTACCTGCAGCGCAATGGCCGCCTGCACGGGCGATTATACCTGTCGTATAATGTGAGCAGGGAGTTTGAGCTGGTGGGGAAGTGAGGGGTTTGGGAGGTTCCAGAGGTTCCGCTAAAACTTATCAAACTTGTGAAACCTCCCAAACCTCCCCAATGCCTTCCCCTTTTACCCACATTCGTAAAATATCTTTTCCCTCACAAATATGGAAAATAACGATCCCGGGCATACCTTTGCGGCCATAAGAATGCAGTCCCCTGCATAGGCTATTATAAACCGTTAAAGATCAACACGCAACATGCCCGGTCAGTTAAAAGAAGTACGTAACAGGATTCAATCAGTACAAAGTACGCAGCAGATCACCAAAGCCATGAAAATGGTGAGTGCGGCAAAGTTGCGCCGTGCCCAGGATGCCATCCTGCAAATGCGTCCTTATGCGAAGAAGCTTCAGGAGATGCTGAGCAATATCGTGAGCAATAGTGAAGGTGAAGTAGGCATGTCCCTGGCCCAGGAGCGCCCGGTTGATAAAGTGTTGCTGATCGTTCTTACCAGCGACCGCGGTCTTGCAGGTGCATTCAACGCAAATGTGATCAAGGCAACAAAGGCTACGATAGCAGAGAAATATGCAGCACAATACGCGGCAGGGAAAGTAACCATCTGGAATCTCGGCAAAAAAGGGTACGAGCATTTCGCCAAACTTGGTTATAAAGCAGATGCTACCTATAAAGACACATTCATCAACCTGTCTTTCGAGAATGTGCAGAAGATCGCTGCCGCAGCGATGAAAGCTTTTCAGGACAAACAGTTTGATGCTGTAGAGATCGTATATAGCCAGTTTAAAAATGCCGCAACACAGCGTTTTGAAGTAGAACGTTTTCTGCCAATTCCGAAAGTAGAAAAGAAAGAAGGCGCCAAAAAAGCAGATTTTATCTTTGATCCGTCTCAGGCAGAACTCCTGGCTGAACTGATGCCAAAGATCCTCAATACACAATTATTCAAAGCTGTCCTTGATTCTCATGCTTCTGAGCATGGCGCACGTATGACTGCGATGGACAAAGCCAGTACCAACGCAAACGAAATGCTCCGCAACCTGAAGATCTCTTATAACAGGGCACGGCAGGCAGCAATTACTACCGAATTGACGGAGATCGTGAGTGGTGCGGCTGCGCTTCAGGGATAAGTAAAGAGTCAAAAATAAAAAGTAAAAAGTAAAAAAGCTTCTGTCGGGCTGTTAACCCTCGATCAGAAGCTTTTTTACTTTTGGCTTTTTACTTTTGACTTTGTTATACACAAACTGGCCATTTCACCCTCAATTATGTGTATAATCTCATTTGCCCCGGTTAACATCGGTCTGTAATTTGCCCGACACTACAATAGAATTTTTGTTATGGAAATAACCAATCTGATACCGCATATTGAAGCGTTGATCTTTGCGAGCGATAAGGCACTCACCTCACTGGAAGTGACTGACCTGGTGAATAATGCATTCGGGTTTATGGAAGAT
Source organism: Chitinophagaceae bacterium (assembly GCA_040509495.1). Taxonomy (GTDB): domain Bacteria; phylum Bacteroidota; class Bacteroidia; order Chitinophagales; family Chitinophagaceae; genus Terrimonas_A. Next base: position 8,651 of record JBEVKW010000348.1, read on the forward strand.
AAGATCACGCTTGACCAGGTGGAAACTGCGCTGGAAGGCATACAGGAGAAGTACAATACGGAGTTCTATCCGTTTGAAATAAGACAGAGTGGTGGGGGATGGCAGTTCCTGACTAAAAAAGACTATCACAAAACTATTGCCCAGTTGAATGGCGATAAGTTCCTGAAGCGTCTTTCCCCCGCGTCACTGGAAACCCTTGCTATCATTGCCTATAAACAACCGGTAACAAAAGGAGAGATCGAAGCGATCCGTGGTGTGAGTTCTGATTACGCCGTACAGAAACTCCTGGAAAAGGAACTGATCGTGATCAGCGGCCGTAATGAAAACCTTCCAGGACATCCGCTCGTCTATACAACATCCAAGAATTTCATGGATTATTTTGGTATCAATACCGCCGATGACCTGCCAAAGATCAAAGAAGTGCTTGCCGAGCAACTTGTTCAGCCAACAGTTATAAAAGATACGATCGCAGAAGACATGCCGGATCCTGAGAACAATGAAACTCCTGATGCGGAGATCAGCGAAGTACCGGAGGCGGAGCAGGTTGAATCACCAGGTGCTGCAAACAATACTGAAGGTGAGCAAACAGAGGGCGAAGTGGAAGGAGAAGATGGAATGATGCTGTCTGTGGCAGAAAATGGCGAACTGGTAGAGAAGAATGATGAGGAGGAAGA
>JBEVKW010000349.1:0-11202 GCA_040509495.1 Chitinophagaceae bacterium
TTAGTGATTGAAAGTCAATTCAATTTATCAGGGGGTAAATTGCTAATAACAATTTACCCCCTATTTTTTCGCCGTTAATCCACCGTATTCAAGGCCTGTATGATGTTATCTTAGATCATCGGGAACCAAATGCTCTTTGTTCCCCGAATCCTTTTTAAAACATAAACTTGCTTGCTTTTATGAGACTACTGCCATGCCTTCGGGCGGCGCGATTTCCGCTTTTGCGCCCACATCGCTTACTTTATTTCTTCTTACTCCTCTTTTCAACTTCCGTTTTTGCCCAGCAGACCGTCAAGGGCATTGTTCAGTCATCCGGTGCTCCGGTTGCGGGGGTAACGGTTACCGTTAAAGGGACCAGCACTGCCACCACCACAGATGACCAGGGACGGTTTTCGATAAGCGCTCCTGCAGGCGCCGTGCTGGCATTCTCGCATGTAAATTATACGGCCTATGAGCTGGCTGCCGATGCTTCTTCCGAAATGCAGATCCAGCTGGAGCTGGTAAGCGGCAATTTGGGCGAAGTGGTTGTAGTAGGATATAACAGCCAGCGCAAAGCCACTGTTACCGGGTCTATCTCCGTTGTCAAAGGCGCCGACCTGGTGAAAAGTCCTCAGCCGAACGTTTCCAACTCGCTCGCGGGCCGCTTCTCCGGGATCGTGATCAATAACCGCGCAGGTGAGCCTGGCTATGATGGTTCGTCTTTTACCATCCGCGGACTGGCCACAACCGGTAATAATGATGTACTGATCGTGGTGGACGGGGTTCCGGGCCAGGTAGGCGGATTGGAGCGACTCAATCCAAACGATATCGAAAGTATTTCCGTGCTGAAAGATGCATCCGCTGCCATTTATGGTAGCCGGGCGGCAAACGGGGTCATCCTCGTTACCACCAAACGTGGTAAAACCGGAAAGCCCACGATCGACGCCAGCTTCAACCAGGGCTTTTCTTCACCTACACGCTTGCCTAAAATGGCTGATGCCGCTACTTACGCAACGATCTCCAATGAAATCGCTTATTATAATAATAAAGCAGGCGGTATGAATCAGCAGTATTCCGCTGATGATATCACGAAGTTTGGAAATGGAAGCGACCCACTGAACTATCCAAACACAGATTGGGCAAAAGAAACCCTGAATGGTTCCGCTTTGCAGAACCAGGCGAACGTTTCAGTTGCCGGCGGCTCTGAAAATGTACGCTACTATGTTTCTGCAGGTGCGGTATACCAGGATGGTCTGTATAAAAACGGCGCAACGAAATACAAACAATACAGCTTCCGCTCGAATATCGATGCGAATATCTCCAAAGACTTTAAAGTAGGTTTGTACCTCTCCGGAAGGGAAGAAGACCGTCAGTATCCGGTAGCTGGTGCCGGTGATATCTTCCGTTCTATCTACCGGGCGTATTCAACGATCCCGGCAAGATATCCGAACGGACTTCCTTCAAATGGTATCGAAGGCAGCAACCCGGTGATGATGGCAACAGATATCGGCGGGATTACTAAAAATCCTACACAGGTATTTAACGGGATTTTGAAAGCGAGCTACAATATCGCAGCCGTACCGGGATTATCAGTAGATGGTTTTGCTGCGTTTGACAAATCATGGTCATTCAGCAAAACGTTCAGCGTTCCTTACCTGCTGTATTCTTATAACCGTGCTACTGATGCTTATACCTCCCGCATCGTAGGAGGTTCCAACAATGCAGCTTCATTGAATCAAAGCCAGCAGAATCTTGGTCAGACCACCTATAATATCAAGCTGAACTTCAACAGACGCTTTGGTAGCCATGGTCTGAATACCTTTATCGGTTATGAGCAAAGCAGTATCAGGAGAGATAATATGGGCGCTTCAAGGATCAACTTCCTGAGTATCTTAACTCCTGAATTGTCTCAGGGCGGTACCGCTGCTGCAGATCGTGATAATAGCGGCAGCAGCTATCGCTTTACACGGAAAAGTTATTTCGGTAAGCTGGCGTATGATTTCGATGAGAAATACCTGGCAGATGTGCAGATGCGTATCGACGGTTCATCAACCTTCCCTAAAGGAAATCAATACGGTTATTTCCCTTCCGCATCGGTTGGCTGGCGCATTTCAAAAGAAGCATTCATGAGCAATGTTTCGTTTGTGAAAGACCTGAAACTGCGTGCTTCTTATGGTGCATTGGGTAATGATAACGTCGGTTTGTTCCAGTACTTCACCAACTACTCACTGAAAAATCAGTTCGTAGTGGAAACAGGCAACGGGCTGGTGATCGTACCCGGTCTTGATCTTACCAAACTGGCTAATTCAAGCATTCATTGGGAAGATTCCCGTAAAACAGACATTGCCCTGGAAGGTATAGTGTTTGAGAACTTTAATTTCGAATTCATCTATTTCCGCCAGCAGCGTTCCAATATACTGGCGGTGCGTAATGCGTCTATTCCTTTTGTATCCGGCATCGTGAATCCTTTTGGCGGAGATCCATTGGTTCCTTCTGAAAATATCGGCAAGGTGAACAGTAACGGTATCGAAGCAACATTGGGTTATACGAACCGCAAAGGAAAATTGCACTACAGTATCAATGGTAATTTCACTTATGCGAAGAGCAATATCGTTTTCATAGATGAGGCTTCCGGTGTTTTATCCTATCAGCGTCAGACCGGTCATCCCCTGAATACTTACCTGTTGTACAATTCACTTGGCATTTATCGTACGCAGGCGGAGATCGACCAGAGCATTCACCTGGCTGGAGCTCAACCGGGCGATCTTATTTACGAAGATTATAATAAAGATGGCAAGATCAGTGCAGATGACCAGGTGAGAAGCAAATACGGAAATATTCCACGCATTACTTATGGCGCTGTATTCTCTTTTGATTATGCAAACTTTGATCTGTCGTTTGTACTGGCAGGTCAGGCGCAGGTGAGCCAGTATGTACTGCCTGAATCAGGAACCGTAGGTAATTTCTACAGTAGCTGGGCAGACAACCGCTGGAGCCCAACGAATCCAAATGGTAGTTTCCCGCGTGTGGATACACGTGCATCCGCTTCTGTGAACGGCGGTTTATATAACAATACATTTTGGCTGAATGATGCTTCCTTCCTCCGTATGAAAAATATTGAACTGGGTTATAACCTGGCTGGTTCATTCCTGTCGCGACTAAAAATGCAATCTGCCCGTTTGTACCTGAATGCTTTCAACCTGTTCACGATTACGAAAGTGAAAGACTATGATCCGGAAGGCAGCAGCGGAAGCGGACAGTTCTATCCTCAGCAAAAGATCATCAACGTTGGCGTAAACCTCAGGTTCTAACACAAAAAAAGATTACAATGAAAACAAGATATATCCCTCATATACTTTGCGGCGCGGCAATGGCGATCAGTTTCGCTTCCTGCAAAAAAGATTTCCTGGAAATTGAACCCACTGATAAGATCGCGGAAACAGTGGTGTTGACCGACTCCGTCGTATTTGAAGCATTTGTGGTGAACCGTTATATCGGTGCCAGATTACAGGACAAAGAAGGTGACGGTACCGATCCCGGTTTTGGCCGTGCGTTCGAATACAGCATGTGGAGCTCTATCACTGATGAATCTATTTACAATAATGATGACAATACCTGGACGATCCAGCGGGGGTTACTCGCTCCCGAGAATCTTGGCATGGCCGGTACGATCTGGCCCCGCAGTTACCGCAGTATCCGCGAATGTAATTTCGCGCTGAATGGTATCGACGGTCTTACGATGAGCGCAGAACGTAAAACCAGGTTGCGTGCAGAGCTTCGTTTTATCCGGGCCTTCCGTTATCATGATCTTATCCGCAATTATGGAGGCGTTGTGCTGATGGGAGATAAGGTGTATTCTCTTGCAGATAATTTGCAGGACGAGGCGATGTTCAAACGCGCTACATTGAAAGAAAGTATGGACTATGTACTGGCTGAACTGGATGCTGCCGCCGCTGGTTTACCTGTGGACAATGGAGGTAACTACCCCTTGGGCCGGGCTACGCGCGGTGCAGCCCTTGCATTGAAGTCGAGATTGCAATTGTATGCTGCAAGTCCTTTATATGCCACCGGTACCTGGGAGGCGGCTGCAACCGCTGCACAGGCAGTCATGTCTTTGAATAAATACAGCATCGCGCAGGACGGATACGCTAAGCTGTTCCAGTCGACAGCTAATACAGAAGTGATCTTTGCAAGATTGTATACGAGAAATGCGGGACACGTTCATATGGAGATCGCCAATGGCCCGAACAGTTATGGTGGCTGGGGTGGTAATCTTCCACTGCAGAACCTGGTTGATGATTACAGGATGAATAATGGCAAAACGATCACTGACGGAACATCAGGCTATGATCCGGCTAATCCATACCTGAACCGTGATCCACGTTTTTATGCCACTGTTTTATACAATGGCTCAACCTATCGGGGTGCAACCATCGAAACATTCATACCAGGCGGTAAAGACAGTAAAGATGGTCCGGATAACTGGAATACATCAAAGACCGGTTATTATCTCAAGAAGTTCATGAACGATGCTTATCCATTACAGAATCCATGGGGTAATGCAGGTTTTCAACCCTGGAACTATTTCCGTTATGCAGAGGTATTGCTGAACTTCGCGGAAGCTGCGAATGAAGCGTATGGCCCGGATGTGGTTCCAGCAGGTTCCACACTGAGCGCACGTCTTGCATTGAACCTGGTAAGAGCAAGAGCCGGTGTGAATATGCCCGCGGTAGCGGCTGGCCTCTCGAAAGATGCATTCAGGGAAGTCGTTTGGTCTGAAAGAAGGGTGGAACTTGCATTTGAAGAACATCGTTTCTATGATGTAAGAAGATGGAAGATCGCTGACGTTACAGAGAACAGGCCTGCCAATGGGATCACGGTCACCAAAACGGGAAATACGTTTACGTATGCAACCAAGGTAGCGCTGGATGGCCGCAGGTTTGAAGCCAAACATTACTGGCTGCCGATCCCAAGAGCGGAGATCCAGTCTTCTGGAAATCGTCTACAACAGAATACTGGTTATTAGGGTCTGGCGTAGTGTTCCCGCAGATTCCGCAGATTGATGCGCAGATCCGCAAATACCTTTCTGAAAAGAGTAAATTACTCTGCGTATCTGCGCTTTATCAGCGAAATCTGCGGGAGCCCTACGCAATTCATATATAGGAGTTATTAAATGGTGATGGTAAATAAATTATTCAGGACGGTTCGTAAAACCCGGTAGGTTTGATTATGTTCAGATCAATTCGTTTCGCTCTTACGTGCTTCTCTATTCCGTGTTTATTGCAGGCGGCGCATGCACAGTCAAAAGATGTAAATATTGCGATCGACACCCGCCGGGTTTTTCAAACCATCGATAACTTTGGCGCGTCAGATGCCTGGGCCTGCCAGTTTGTTGGCAACTGGTCGCAGGCAAAAAAAGACAGCATTGCCGACTGGCTATTCAGTCTTGAGACGAAAGCTGATGGCTCTCCTAAAGGAATTGGTCTTTCTCTCTGGCGTTTTAATCTCGGAGGAGGAAGCGCGCAACAAGGTAATGCAAGCGGCATCCGCGATGAATGGCGACGCGCCGAATCTCTGCTGGATGCAAATGGAAAAATAGACGCCTCTTTGCAGGCCGGGCAGCAATGGTTTTTACAAGCTGCCAAAAAAAGAAAAGTACCGGAGTTCCTTGTATTCCTTAACAGCCCGCCTGTACAATTCACCAAAAACAAAAAAGCATTTTCATCAAAAGCCGGTGAGGACAACCTGGATCCATCGGCTTTTGATAAAACTGCTGATTATATCGTTCAATCTGTGAAGCAACTGGAAAAACGGAACGGCATTCGTATTCCTTATATCAGTCCCATCAATGAACCGCAGTGGGATTGGAGTGATGGTGGCCAGGAAGGAAATCCTGCCAGTAATCAAACGGTTGCCGGTTTTGCACGAAGCATTGATGCGGCTATTACTAAAGAGAAATTATCTTCTAGAATTTTACTCACGGAATCGGGTCATATCAAATATCTTTTAAAAGAAGATGATAAACCGGGAAGAGGAAAGCAATTGCAGGATCTGTTCACTCCCGGCGGGCAGCATTATGTCGGCGCTCTGAAAAACCTGTATCCTGCTGTCGCTGCTCATAGTTATTTCAGTACGTCCCCGTTTGATGCAGGTATCAAGTTGAGAAAGGAACTGGCTGATGCGGTAGCAGGTATCAAAGGATTGTCTTACTGGCAGTCTGAATATTGCATTCTGGGTGATAACGATGGAGAGATCAAAGGAAATAAGCGTGACACAGGTATCAATGCGGGCCTCTATGTAGCCAAAGTAATGTACCAGGATCTTGTTGCAGGAAATGCAACAGCCTGGCAATGGTGGATCGCCGTTTCTGCGTATGATTATAAAGACGGATTGGTTTACGTGGAGAAAAATAAAACGAATGGATGGTATACAGACAGCAAGATCATGTGGGTGATGGGAAATTACAGCCGGTTCGTTCGTCCCGGTATGAAGCGTATCGATGCTTCGTCTGCCGATCCTGCATGTCTCGCTGCTGCATTCATGGACGGGAATAATAAGAAACTGGTAGTGGTACTGACCAATACAGGTGAAACCTCACTGAACATCAACCTTGATGCGTTGAGCGGTAATACATCTGGTGGCAAAGCTTTCCGTAAGCGTAGCGCTTATATCACCAGCCATTCAAAAAAATTACAGTATCAATCAGCAGGAGCCAGCATTGCATTGGAACCGCGGAGTGTTACTACGATCGTAATGGAATAATCAACAAAAAAATATTGAACCTATGCGAATAGGAAAAAGATTACTGGCATGCCTGCTGTTGTGCTCACAATTGCAAGCAATAGCGCAATCAACCAGGCAGGAACTGCTATTTAATGCAAACTGGAAATTCAATGCCGGTGATGTACCGGGAGCAGATCAGGTTGCTTATAATGATGCGGCCTGGAGAAAAATTGACCTTCCGCACGACTGGAGTATTGAAATGCCATTCAGCAATCAATGGGCCAGCGCAACAGGTTATTTGCCCGGAGGAATTGGTTGGTATCGAAATAAATTCAACGCACCTGCTTCGTGGAAGAACAAGAAAGTATCCATTCATTTCGACGGAGTGTATAATAACAGTGAAGTCTGGATCAATGGTCATTACCTGGGAAAACGCCCAAATGGGTTTGTCGCGTTCAGTTATGATCTCACTCCTTACCTGAAACTGAATGCAGAAAATATCATCGCTGTGAAGGCGGATCATACAAAATTCGCTGATTCGCGTTGGTACACCGGTTCTGGTATTTATCGGGATGTTCATCTGCAGATCCTTAACCCGGCGCATATCAGCCAGTGGGGTGTTTTCTTTTCAACGCCATCCGTAAATGATAAACGCGCTACCGCTTCCGTAAAAGTATCCGTTGAAAAGGGTAGTGCAAAAAAGATCGGTATCCAGGCGATCTTACGTGATGCTTCCGGCAGAGATGTTGCCGCGAGGTCGGTTAGTTTCAATTCGCCGGTTGATTCTGTGCTGACCACCTTTCTATCAATGGATGTAATGAACCCAAAGCTTTGGTCAGTAGATGATCCCTTCCTGTACTCATTGCGGGTGAGAGTGCTGGCTGATGGGAAGTTGTCGGATGAGTGGAATGATGAAGTTGGGATCCGTTCATTTGGTTTTGATGCATCAAAAGGATTTTCATTGAACGGCGTACCGATGAAGCTCAAAGGTGTTTGTGTGCATGATGATGCGGGGGTATTAGGCGTGGCTGTACCGGAAGAAGTGTGGGTGCGAAGGCTTGCGTTGCTGAAAGAAGGCGGATGTAACTCCATCCGTATGGCGCACAACCCGCATGCAGAATATCTCTACCGTCTTTGTGATCAGATGGGTTTTTTGGTGATGGACGAAGCATTTGACGAATGGGAGCAGGGCAAAAATAAATGGATCAGCGGCTGGAATAAAGGAACGCCCGGTAAGGATGGTTATCATGAATATTTCTCCGACTGGTCGGTTAAAGATATAGAAGCAATGGTACTGCGCAATCAGAACCGTCCTTCGATCATTATGTGGAGTATCGGAAACGAGATCGATTATCCGAATGATCCTTATACACATGAAGTGCTGAGTAGCGGACGCAATCCGCAGATCTATGGAAAAGGATTTCTGCCTGACCATCCTCCTGCGGCACGTTTGGGTGAGCTGTCTGCGGGACTGGTCCGGGCGGTCAAAGATCTTGACACAACAAGGCCCGTTACGGCGGCGCTTGCCGGAGTGGTGATGTCCAATACCACCAGCTATCCCGGTAACCTAGATATCGTTGGCTATAATTACCAGGAATATCGCTATGATTCTGATCACCTCGTCTATCCCAAACGTATCATCTATGGAAGTGAAAATGGGATGCAGCACAGCGCCTGGATGGATGTAGCGAAAAATGATTTTATTTCCGCACAGTATCTCTGGACAGGGATCGATTATATGGGCGAAGCTGGTCAGTGGCCAACGCGCAGCAATGGTGCGGGCTTGCTCACCCTTGGTGGTTTCCCAAAGCCTGAATATTTTTTTCGTCAGAGTTTATGGAGTGATAGCCCGATGTTGTACGTCGGCACTACTAATATCAACAGGCGAGAAGACAATGGCAACTGGACCCAGAAGCGTGCCGAGCTGAACTGGAACAGGAAAGAAGGTGATTCTGTCAGCATAAGATGCTTCTCCAATTGTGATGAAGTGGAGATACTGGTGAATGGCCGTTCGATCGGCAAACAATCAAAAGCTGATTCCAGGAATGGGATCTTTAACTGGAATACTGTATACGCATCAGGGAAAGTAGAAGCAAAGGCGTATAAAAATGGAAAGCTTGCAGCAAGCAAAGTGTTGACGACTACTGGTATCGCTGCGGCGATCAAAGCGTCTGTATATTCTCATCCGCTGATCAAAGACCCGAATGCGGTGGTGCAGATGAGTGTGTCTATCGCAGATGATCAGGGTAACGAACTGTATAGGCCGGGCAATATAATTACAGTCAGTGTGGAGGGCGGAGCAAAGTTGTTGGGTATTGAAAACAGTAATCTTGCAGATACTTCCGCTTATCAGGCTTCCTCGAAGCCGGTGATGAACGGTCCAGTGATGGTGTATGTAAAGCCAGCTGGCAATAGAACGCCTTTTAAAATAACTATTACGTCTCCCGGATTACCGCCTGTTGTTCAGGCGTTCGATCCAGGCAGGAAGAAATAGCTGATTATAAATCCGTATGCTGATCAGTGTACAAACCAAACGAAGTCAAGTATGAGTAACCGGTCTTTTATTTTTTGCCTGTTGGTGTCTGTGAGCCTTATGCTCGGTTGTTCGCAGGAAAAACACAGTTTCTCCTATGATAATGAACATTTCTTATTAGATGGAAAACCGTTCCAGATGATCTCGGGCGAGATCCATTATCCCCGCGTGCCGCGCGAAGCCTGGCGTCAGAGAATGCAAATGGCAAAGGCGATGGGCCTGAATACGATTGGTACGTATGTGTTCTGGAATTTGCATGAGCCCGAGAAAGATGTATTCGATTTTTCCGGGAATAACGATATCGCGGAGTTTGTAAAGATCGCGAAGGAAGAAGGCCTTTGGGTAGTGCTGCGCCCAAGCCCGTATGTGTGCGCGGAATGGGAATATGGCGGGTATCCCTACTGGTTGCAGAATGAAAAAGGATTAGTGGTGAGAAGCACCGAAGAAAAATACATGCAGGAGTATACCAAATATATCAATGAAGTGGGTAAGCAACTGGCTCCTTTGCTTGTTACAAACGGAGGTAATATCCTGATGGTGCAGCTGGAAAATGAATACGGTGCTTATGGATCAGACAGGAAGTATCTTGAGAAGAATCAGCAACTGTTTAAAGATGCCGGCTTCGATTGTTATCTCTATACCTGCGATGCAGCGAAGTTTTTAGGTGAAGGTTTTCTTCCGGGGATGCTGACCGCTGTAAATGGGATCGATAAACCGGAGGAAGTGAAATCACTGGTGAACAAATATCATAACGGAAAAGGACCTTATTATGTAGCAGAATGGTATCCGGCCTGGTTCGACTGGTGGGGCGTGAAGCATCATACGGTAGCACCCGAAGGATATGCGGCCAATCTTGATACCGCGCTCGCAGGCGGGATCTCTATCAATATGTATATGTTCCATGGGGGTACGACACGTGACTTTATGAACGGAGCAAACTATTATGATACCGGTTACTATGAACCGCAGATCAGCAGCTATGATTATGATGCACCGTTGGATGAAGCCGGTAATGCGACAAGAAAGTTTCAGCTGTTCCGCGAAGCGATCCTGAAAAACCTTCCTGCCGGAACAAAGCTGCCCGAAATTCCTGCCGCCAAACCAGCAATGGCTCTTCCGGAGATCAGGTTTGAAACATCGGCAGATCTTCTGCAATTACTGCCCTCGCCGAAACCTTCGGAAACGCCGATGACATTTGAAGCGTTGAACCAGGCTTATGGTTTTGTACTGTACCGCACAAAGCAACAGGGCGGGCGCAAAGGTCTTTTGAAAATAAAAGAACTTCGTGACTTTGGCGTTGTGATGGTGAATGGAAAGAAAGTGGGAGTGCTGGACCGGAGGTTTAAAGAAGATAGTTTGCAGGTAGATCTTCCTGCAGGAACTGTTACCATTGATATCCTCGTGGAGAATATGGGGCGGATCAACTATGGTCCGAACCTTTTGAAGAACAATAAAGGCATTACAGAGAAAGTGACCTTCAATGATGAAGAATGGAAGGGTTGGGAGAATTATTCATTACCATTCAAAAATATCAGTGATGTCAAGTGGCCGTCAGCTTCTGCTGTTACCGGAAATCCATCGCTGAAGAAGGCGTCTTTCAATCTCACTGAAACTGCGGATACCTATCTTGATCTGCGGAACTGGGGGAAAGGTAGTGTATGGGTGAATGGGCATAACCTGGGAAGATATTGGGGCATCGGACCTCAGCAAACAATTTATCTGCCGGCTGAATGGTTGAAGAAGGGACTGAATGAGATAGTTGTTCTTGAATTGCTGAAGCCGGAACAGTCAACGCTGAGTGGTTTGGATAAACCGATACTCGATGATCTGCGGGAAACACGTGTACCTGGCAAATGATATCTTGATCAGAAAATTACAAAACTTGACTGTCGTAAGTGGAACGCGGCGGGCGCAACGATACGCGGCGCGCGCAGCGCAATACAAAGTTTTCTATGGCTGTTTCACTG
>JBEVKW010000350.1:0-97377 GCA_040509495.1 Chitinophagaceae bacterium
ACTTTAGACACTGCTAATATTTTACACTTTGTTATTTATTAACACTCAATCAGCATTTTTAAATAGATGAAACCGGTAAACAATCCTTCTTTGGCCGTTGTAGCTGAAAAACATGAATACGTGGTTTACAACGATGACAAAGTTCCGTTGCATGTGGCTTTGCAGTTGATTGAACTCGGATACACTATAACGACGGATAGTCCGTTGATGCAAGATTGCTTTGTTTACGCGGAAATGGCGCTTACCAATGACGGTATGAAGTTGGTGCCTGTCATGGTAACTAAACTGCGGTCTAACCTGAAAGAAATGTATTTCAGTCTTACCGTCCATAACTTTTTTGGTCCGAACGTTTTCGGAGAAGTTTGGAAACTTTCACCATATCGGAGACCAGTCTTTGATTATGAGAAATATGCAAGGGGTGGGAACGGCGCTCTTTTAGGTGCAAATACTCTCTGGACAAACGGAGACCCGTTTGCAACTGTTGCAAAATGAAACTTCCCGTAGGCACCAAACTAATCCGCATCGCTCCGCCGTCAGTCCGTCTAGTGGACGATATAAGGCGGGCAAATGTCAAGCTGCATATTGCTAATTGGTGCCTGTCTCTATACCCTGCCATTATCGTTCCTAACATCGCGGAAGAATTGACAAATTATCTGTTTGCATTGCCGGACATCATGCGAATCACTATGCTTAATGACTTGCCATTTGCGGATATTCTGCAACGTGGAATTGACTCCGGAAAAGTGATAGAACCCGGCTTGCAACAGTTGCGAATGCAGGCGCAAAAGTTTTCTGTCGGATCATAAATTACACTTGCAATAACCCGCCCTTGGACTAGACTAAATCCGTTGCCGAAAGGCATTTACCGCGAATAACCCAAAACAAAATAACCCAAAGCTTTACCGCTTACTAACATGCCTAGACCCACTAAACAACCCGCCCCCGCCCCTACTCCTGCCGCTGAACCCGCTACGGAGGAAACCGTCAAATTTGAGGAAGGTGAGGTGCTGAAATTCCTTGGATACACCGAAGAGCCAAAGGAAGTTGCGCCGGAACTCCGGCTTGACGCGGACGAATTTGTCCAAGTCATGAATGAAGTCGAAGAGGAAGACGGACCATGGTATAACGTTTCTAACGTCTTTGCCCGCACTGGCGAGGAAGACGCGCCGCAACGTGAGGCTATCGTTCATCACAGCGAACTTCGCGCCACTACACCGGAGGAAGACGCGGAAGTTGAAGCCGCCTATCCGAAAGAGGAAGGCACGGAAGAGAACACGGAAGGTGCGGAAGGTGGCGTTACGCTTGACGGCGCTGCCGCTCCTGCTGGCAAGGGCAAAGGCAAAGGCGGACGCGCAAAAGGCAGCAAGAAAAAGCCTACCATGTTCGCCAGTCTCCAAGCCGCCCTTGATGGCGGTAAGGACGTTGTCAAATTCGTTATCGAATCCGCGAAAGCCGTTGAACAGCAGAGCTTTGACATCGGGGGTGGTCTCCTGATTATCAAGGAAGACAAGCTGTTTGCGAAGGAAACGGATGACGCGGGCAACGCGTATTCTGACGACCTTACCGGCTTTAACAAGTTCGTTGAAGACCGCGTTGGTATCTCCGCCCGTCAGGCTCATTACTGGATTACTAACGCCAAAATGCTCCGCAAGATTGCGAAGCATGAACCGCGCCTGCTGGATATGTCATGGCAGCGACTTGCCGCTATCACTCGCGCTTACGGTGCCCTTGACGCGAAACTCAAGCCGGAAGAAGCCGCTAAGGCGCTGCTGCCGCTGGTGGACCTTGCTAGCCAACCCGGCATCACCGACAAGGCTATCAAGGACGAAGTGACTACCAATTGGGTTAAGGCCACTGAAACCACTGGCAGTGGAACCGGCAATACAGGCAGCGGACCGGTCCAGAAACAGACTCGTTTCATGGCTGACCTTTACGGGGATCAAGGCGAGCTTGTCGCCAAAGCGATTGAGGACGCTGGCAAGCGTGCCGGCAAACCCGGTGACAAAGCCGCCGCGCTCCTGTTCATTGTCGATTACTATATGTCGAGTCAGGGAGCGGAGCCGCTTCCGGAAACGCCAGTGGCTGAAACTGCTGCCGCTGAAACTGCTGCCGCTGAAACTCCGGCTGCTGAAACTGCCGCTCCTGTTGCGGAAGCCGCGAAAGCGCCCGCTGCTACCCCGGTCGCAACAGTTGCGAAGAAAGCGCCTGCCAAAAAGGCTGTTACCAAAAAATAACCAAACGGCCACGGTTCGCCTATAACGCAAAGCGCCATTCTGTTAACTCAGTTTGGCGCTTTGCCATGTTCATAACTTAGCCTATATTTCCTTGCATGAAACTGCCACTCAGACCGCTACAGCGTGTTGCTATTCCCCGATTGGCTCCGGAAGCTGAACCACGTCCGCCACGAGACCCTAACTTACCGCGACGGCCACGGGGAAGGCCCGCTAGACCAGCAGCACAACCGGGGAGAGAGAATGATACGGTGCAAGCTATCGTAGCGCTGCTTAACACATTACCTCCGCACTTGAGGGAGGAATTTTATAGAGCGCCAACCGGAGTCGTTCCTCCGGATGCTCAACAGAGAACGAGACCCACGGGGCAGGAATTAACCCGCCCTTCAACCTCGCTTAGGGTTCTTTCTAACCGAAGAACCAGAGTCGAAGCTTATAACCCGTTCCGCCATGACAACCCTGAAATTTATATGGAATATCTTATTCAAGGTATTCAGCTATTGATTATGCAGGGAGTCAATAGCCGTGTGGAATATGAATATCTTTATGGCGCATCTTCTGAGCAAATCAGCCAAGCGCTTCACGAAATCAATATTCGTTATCAGGCTTCCGGAGGAAGTATGGATGTTAAGCCGCTGAGAGCGGAAATGCTGGACCGGTTGAATTATGCGGAGCGCAACTTATGGAATGACTATCATTCCGCGCCTGAATCTGCCAAAACAAAAATCTTCGGAAACTGGCTCAAACTAACTGAGCACCGGATGATGATTTCTGGCCTTAGCAAAGAATCAATTGAAATGATTTTGGAAGTTAAAGGAGACCACGGTATTATGCAGCGCATGAAGAATCAGGACGGTATGCTAACTACTTTCACGCGTTTGTGTGATATGATTGAAGACGTTCAAACCCGTGAACTCCGGCAAGCATTGCAAGGCAATAGACCGGTGCAAGAAGCCGTATTGGTGGACAATTTGGCGGAGTGATTTGCAACAGTTGCAAACCTCCCCCGAAAGACGCGACCCGCCGGAGAAATCTGGCGGGTTTTTCTTTGAAAAAATCGCTTGCGCCGGGAAAACCACGGGGTATTTTCCGGAAGTCACAAGTGACATTGAATTATGAAAATGCCCATTGCCCGCAAGCCGATTAGCCGCTCTACCTCCGCCCCTGTCGCAACTGTTGCGAAACAGACAAAAGGCGGGGTTCCGACTGAAGTTATTACCGCCGTCCTGAAGACGGAAGAGAACAGGATTGCTAAGACCTACGCTGAAAAAATCTACACTGAAAACCGCGCCACGGTTGCCGCTTACATGGCGGAAAACAAGGTGGAATCTCTTACCGTCGTTGGCGAGGTGGCGGGCAGTTCCCGCACGGTTTCTGTCACCTACGGGGACACTTCCAAAAATACCGCATCGCTGGTAAAGCTGCTGGCGAAAAGTAAGCTCTCCTTGAAGCAGCTTTACGATATGGGGTTGCTTTCCGTGACCGCGAAAGCGATTGAAGACAAGTTAGGGAAACAGCTGGCTACAGAATGTCTGGTTGCTGGGAACCCCAATTACAACGCTTCAACTTCAAGCAAAATCAATGGATAAGGGAGACGTTGTCCAGTTTGCCGGAGGCCGCTACACGGTCGCATCCTCCTTCACGGAAGACAGTCCGGAGGGACCGAAAGAATATGTTATTGTCAGTCCGTGCGGATGGACCATTCCTGTCTCCGCGCTTCACAAGCCGCCGGTTGAAAAGACAGTCATTTCCGCCCGTGAAAAGATTCGTTTGAAACTCATGAAACAAAAGCAACGTGAGGAAAGAGAGGACGAAAAACCCATTAAGTTCAGAAAGTTTTGATCATGAAAGATAAATACGACAAGGGATATACTCAGCGCGATGCAAGGCCATGCGTTTACATCCTGAAAGAACGCCGTAAGGACAAAAAGAACCCGGAAATTCTGACCTACCGTTATCACGTTTATACGACGGATGACTTGGAACACCGTAGGTATTTGCATTCGATTCATGTTCGGATGCCGGTGGCTTGCAAGCCGAAAGGAGCCAGTGCCGTAAAGACGGTTAGAGGATTTGTCTCGTTTGAAATCCCGTGGGTGCTCTACACGGAAAGCCTACGTCAGGCGGAGCAATTCGCGGAGGTTATCAATCAAACGACTCCGCAAGTGCGCCGCGCCATTGTGGCGGGCAATAAAGCGCTGGCGAATGCCGCTCCTTGGGTTGAACGAAAAGAAAAGCAAGATAGGCAATAATAGCTTGCATTGCACGCGTATAAGGTTAAACTAGGAATACTAGTGAAAGCCTTATGCAAAACACTCAAATCACACATAGCTATTACGATAATCAGCTGCAAGTAAGAGCGATGGCTGACAAAAGTAATTTTGTTGGCATTATCGAAGCCAACATCGTTAAGATTTCGCATCGTTCCGCCGTGACGGAATTTGCTTTCGATTTGAGCGGCTTGTTCATAAGCCGGCTTATGGTTGAAAAGAAATATCGCGGCAAAGGCCACGGAAGAGCGCTGTTTAAGCACTTTCTATCGCTTGCCGATTCCGCGCAAAAAACGGTTTGTGTGGTCCCTGTTTTAGAGGAAGGGAAGTTCAATTTTTATGGCCTAACCGCTTGGTTTCAGCGGTTAGGTTTTGTCGCGCATACTCACTTGCATGGCGTCTATGTTCGGCAACCGCAGACGGTTGAAACTCTTACGCTTTTGGATGATGAATCTGAATACTGATATGGCTACAAAGGTAAACATCGCTTTGTGTTCTTTCTCCGGTGCTTTGCTCATCACGCAAAGCTATAGCTATCTTGTGTTTTCAGTGGTTGTCTTCATGGTAGTCAACCTTTTGCAACTGTTGCAAAAAATCTATCGACCGGCTTCCGCGCTGTTGGTGCTCCAAATGGAAACACAATCGCTCAACCTCATTACCCGCAAAGCCTCAAGCTGTAAACTACAGCTGACAGACTTTTGCGCCCCTTGTTTGTCATTAGGGGTTGAAGGTATTTCCGCGATTCATGACGGCGGAAGCGTTGTTATCAAACGTCCCGGAAAGAAAGATCAAACCATAGACCAATTCTAATGCTAACTCCTAATAACCCATTGCCGCGAAATAGCGGAGAACTTGAAGAAGCTAGAATCCAGTCAGGAGGTTTTACTGTCGGTGGAAGAGCACCGCTTCCAACGGTTATTCCTCCGCCACCTCCTAGAAAAATAGGACGTGACCCCATTGTCGAAAACGTTAGGAAAAAGCTTCTCGGTCGTAGCGACTTTGGGCTAGCCAAATACGGCATTGGGTTGGACCGCGAAGACCTTGATTTATACGCTTGGCTGAATCATCTTCAGGAGGAATTGATGGACGCGACTAACTACGTTGAACGAACAATGCAGGAACTTGGAAAACATACTTCGTTCAAAATGCCGGAGCCGCCAAAACCAAACTATTGGATGATAGTCTATCATGTGATAGCCTGTCTTTGCATTGTTTACATGCTGGTGAATCTTTTCAATCGCGTCTTATGATAGAACCCGCCCTTTTTCTGCTTTCATGCGATGGACAGAATGAAAGGCGTGAAGAATCGGTAAAGGAAATTGCAAGGGTTTTTGGACATCGCCGGCTAAACATTGTAACCGGAGCGAACAAGGATGCTGTTGATTGGCAACATAATTTAGTGAGTGAAGGGCCGGAGTGGATGCGACCGGGTGAAATTTGTTGCGCCAGTGGTCATTTAATTATGGCCATGAGGTTCTTACAAACCGGTTTGCCTTATGGTTTGTTTTTTGAAGACGATATTAAGTTATTAAAAGGTGCGGGAGACTACTTCCACGCTATAGAAGCCGCTCAATGTTATGCGGATGCCGGAAGTGATAAATGGCATTGGCTTAATTTTGAATTCATGTTTCCGAATGATGAAAAAAACAGACCCTATCCGTTAAAAGAATCTTCAAAGCCTATCTTCAGAGCGCATATGGTTAGCTTTGGAACCGCTTGTTACGCGCTGACCGTTGAAGGTGCTCTGGAAGTCTTACAGCAGAATATTCCTATCCGGATGCCGTCAGACCATATCTTGCGTTTTGGCTCCGACAATAACCACGTTTTTGCATTCAATACATGGTGCGCCTATGCTGACCAGCGGGGAGCGCCTAGCCTTATACGTTAATGAACCTCCCCATTCCTAAAATCATACATTATTTCTGGCATGACGAACGGGCGGAGCCAGAGTGCGTTAGACAGTGGAAGGCTATCATGCCGGACTGGAAATATAACAAATTGATTCCTAAACGGGTTATCCATCCTGACCGGGATAAGTTGATTTTGATGCGCGCATGGGCATCCTTAGCTGATGTCGCAAGGTTGCAAGCTTTGTTCCGGAATGGCGGTATATATCTTGATACCGATATGGAAATCGTCTTTCCTTTTGGTGACGAATTGCTAGAAAGAAGTTGGATATGCATTGAAGGGCAGACGACTCTTTGTAATGCCGCCATGGGAGCCGTTAAAGGTGATGTGTTCTATCAAATGGCGCATACTATGATTCAACAGTATGATCTTGTTAAGCTTTTTGATCATAGGATGGCTAACTATGCCGGTCCGGAACTGGTAAGCGCTCTTTATCGAAATACGATTGGACAGTGGCCACAAAACACCTGTCAGGACGGTTTTATACCTGACCGTGAAAAAGACGTTAGAATATTTCCTAAGCGGTATTTCTATCCGTATTCATGGAATGAAGCTCCCTGTCCGCCGGCTTCTGATAGCTACGGAATTCATCTCTGGAAAGGCAGCTGGAAGGAGCCTGTAAAGCCTATGAAACAAGCTTTTATTGATACATACCGCGACCATAGCTGGCAGTCAACGCATCCGTCAGGACCGGGTTCAACTTTTGAGGCTACAAAGGGAGTAGCGGCTATACTGAAAAGAGTAATAGAAACCTATAAAATCAAAAGCATGATTGACGCGCCGTGTGGCGTGTTTAGTTGGGTTTATGAGCATGGAGTCTTGCAACAGTTGCAAAGTTACATTGGCTTTGATATTGTTCCGGAGGCTATTCGAGACAGTCAGAATGCAGCCGCTGACGTTGTGAATGAAGGCGGTATGCCCTACCCGCAGTTTCATGAAATGGATTTGGTGAATGATGGCGAGGCCATAGAAGAATGGTCCCCTGACTTGATTTTTTCGCGCCACATGACGCAACACCTAAGCACCGAATCCACGGAGAAGTTTTTGAACAGTGTCCTATCGTCTAACGCAAAATATCTCCTGATAACGAGCCAGCAAGGGACGGACACCAATAACGACGTAGTCACATGGGGTAAGGCGTTAGATGACTACGGATACCGCCCGCAGAATCTTGACCTACCGCCCTTCAATCTATCCAAACGAGCGAAATTCCTTTGCACTTATAGCGACTTAACCGCTGACGGTGATTTAAACTTATACAAACTTCGTTGACTCCGAAAGACCCGCCCTTATACTTACTTACAAGCATGAACAATAAAGAATTATACATCAGATTTGAAAGAGTATGTGTTGCTCACAAAGAATGGGAACTCACTAACTTTGGAGTTCAGCCTATTCTTCGTTCCGTCAAAGGAATCATGGAAGAACAAGGCGAGCTTATGCATTGCGTGTTGAAGTTTGAACAAGGAATCCGGGGGATGGACGCGGATAAATATCTTGAGTTAGGTAAGGATGCCATTGCTGACATTGGGATTTATCTGATTTCTGCTATCAACAAGACAAATACACCTATTTCGTTTTTCACGATTGATGCGTGTGCGGTTATGCATGGTGTTTCGATTCATGATAGGTTGTGTAGCGATTTTCTGGACGCGCCAGACGCTACTGTTGCGCCTAACGCATATCGTGAATTCCTGCAAAAAAGAAGTGATGAAGGTATGTGGGCGTTCCGTAACATGCACGCTGCAACTAACATGCTTTTCTATTTTGCTTTGCAGGAGAAGTTGGACCGCGTGGATGTGGTTAAAGCTGACTGGTATAAACAGTTGGCTAATGAATGCAAAAAAGTGCTTAACGCGGCGAATGATGTTTCGCTTTATCTATTTGGAGTTCCTATCATGGAACTGATTTCCGAAGTTTGGGACCGTGAAGTTAGCAAGCGGGAATGGAAAGCCCGCAAACAACAGGAAGAATCTGCAACCGCCTGAAAAGTTTATATGACAACGCCTAGCAAACAAAAAATAAAGCCAACGTGGGTTAACGGCAAGCCTGTTCCCCGAACGGCGGAAGAAAAAACCCACATCCAACACGGCACAAAACTGCCTATGTTGGAGCATGACAATACCCTCTTTGTGGACCTAATTTCCAACGCCAAAGGATGCGCTTTGCGTATCCAGCAAAAGGGTGGGAACGGTCCTCCCGGACGCATTTTTATTCCGGTGGAGCATATGTCTAGCTTTGCGGGTATTATTGCTGACACCCTGTCGGAGAACAAGGCTTGGATAGAGGAACAAATGCCGCAAGCGGCTAGCGTTGCCGAAAATGGCTGACTTTGACCGCTTAGCTTCCAAGTTAGCTTCCATCACGGGTAACAATTCCCGTGCGGGTTTGGAGCTTACGCCAGCGCTCCTTCCATCGATGCTCAATCGACCAAAGAAGGAGGAAGCAATTCAGCTAGAAATGACTGCGGATTGCATGATGGCAAGACAGGATGCGGAAGCATTGGTTAAACATTCCGGAGTTTTAAGCATCAAAGGAACAGCGGATGATCTAAATATCAACCTATCAATAGGCACCATACTTATTGTAAACTCCGGCAATGGTCCTATTGTCAAGTTTATCAAAAAATGAGTTTCGCAATTGGAGTTATGGGTGATTTGGCTGGCGGTCCCGTTATCGCCAGCCAAACTTTTTTTACTGTTAATAATTTGCCTGTCGTTAGGTTAGGCGATATAGTTACTCCGCATGGTGATTCGCCGCATGATAGCGCGTTAATGGTTGGCCACTCTCCATGGTTCACTGTTGACGGTATTCCGGTTTGCAAGACAACGGATTTAGCTAGTTGCGGTGATTTGCTTGCGGGAACTAACGATTGGATGGAAGTAGATTGAATAAACTAATCATATGAAAGTAACAAGAATACTAGGAAAGTCCCCCGTTGCCCGTCCGTTTACCCGGCCAGTTGCAACAGTTGCAAAAGAGCCAGAAATCTGGACTCCGCCCCCGGCGGATGATCTATATACGTTTTCCGATAAGCCTACCCATGTGCTTTATCATTGGAAAATCGCTGCAAGGGTATTTGGCAGGAAGTGTGAAACCAAATATGCAACGCATGTTGGCGTTCATGACTATGGCCAATGCGCTCAAGAAGCATGGAGCCGTTATGTTTGGAAAATGCTGCAATACAGCCCTGACTTGCCTAGCCCATATTTTGAGGCTGTGGACTGTTTGAGAATGGAAAGGATGAAAGTCTGCAATGAAAGTTTTGAAGCTGATATACCTTTGCTTCCTAGCCGTGTGATTGTGCCAAAGGACACGCTTTCAGCGCTCCTTTCGATGTATGCAAAGCCGGTTAGAGCACCGCGACCACTAACCCTTAAAATACCTATCAAACCAAAATGAGCACTGTCAGCCCTAGCCTGCCGCTTCGGAAACTTATGGTGGCAATCGCAAAATCCATGGAAGGAGTCCGCGAAAATCCGAAAAACTCTAACCGTGGGGATCAAGTTGAACAATTCCAGCGCGCTACTGACCTACCGGGAACAGGGTGGCCGTATTGCGCCGCTTTTGTTTGTTGGGTGGTTCAGCAATGGGGATATAAGCACGAAAAGGAAGTGCTAGCCGCCCTTAAGCTAAAGGATAGGGCAGCTTTCGACAAGTGGCGTCCTAAGACTGCCGCAGCCTATGGTTTTGATGAATGGGGGATCTCGAAAGGGTTGAAGGTATGGAATGAACAGAAACAACCCGGACTTGTATTGCATACTGGCGATATTTTTTCGCTGAACACGGCTTCCCACTGTGGAATGATTTACGACGATAAAGGCGAAATCGTTTACACCATTGAAGGCAATACGGATGAATCCGGAAGCCGTGAAGGTGGCGGAGTTTATCTGAAAACCCGCAAGCGTAGCCACTTGAGAGACCTTGTCCGTCTTCTTGACTGACGGCGGATTGTGTCGTATGGGTGGCCGTCATGAAGAATCCTGTTACTATCTTTTGGGTTATGCTTTCCGTCGTTTTCTGGCTTGGCTACTGTCTTAACGCCAGTGTCGAAAGGGAAGCAGCGCTACACCGGGAACTGTTCCAGCTTTACCGCTTGCAACAGTTGCAAATCCCTCCGGTGCCGCAGCCTAGAATTTACCGTGAATCGCTTGTTGAAGGCATTTATTACGACGAAATTCCTCCGCCGGAGGGAATGACAGGTGGTAACACAACGCCATATCAACTAACCAACTGGACCGAATGATCTTGAAAGAGTTCCCCGCGCTTTGCCGCGAAAAGCTATGCAATTCGGATTATTGGGTTGTCATCCTAATATCCATGCTGGCTCATGCCTGCCTTAAACTAAAGCTCAAAAAGCTCAAGGCTTGGCTTGTTCCCATTGCTAGGAAAAAATATTGGGCTTACGTCATCGACCGGCAACGGGAATTTGATATTGCGCTCAAGCAATGGACTGGACCGGTTGTTTTCCGCTTTGTGTTTCGCCGCTGGCGGGCACGCAACAAGTATCAAATCAAAGTGGTTAACATTCGTGCATGGAACATGAGGGAAGCATGGGCTAAACTTCATTCCTACAATCAAGGACCGGAAATCAGAATCTATTCGTATTCCTCTAACGGTTGCGACCGTGGCGTATGGGCCGAAGTCACTAACACGAAACCGGAATATCTGGCCACGGAGCCAGTTCCCGCTGTTCCAGTCGTCCTTGCCCCGGATACAGAAGTTACGCTAATTCAAGGGGAAATGCCGCAAAAAACGAAAAAAGCGATGGAACAAGCGGCAACCTTGACGACATCCGCCATTCCGCCAGCGCTCTGATTCTCGCAAAATCCGTGCCAAGTTCGATTTTTTCGTATGTTGGCACGGATTTTGCATTTACGTGCGGGCAGGTGCGCCTGTTAATCTGCAACTGTTGCGAAAAAATTTTGCAGAAAATCGAAAAAAGAGTTTGCAGTCTGAAAATCATGGGGTAGTTTGCATCCGTCACCGCAAGTGACATTGAAACCGACCAAACAACCAACTGCTTAATTCCATGAACTATACGACCCACATTCCCCGCTTTTCTTCCTCCGCCAACGGTGCCGCTTTTCTCCGGTCCCGTGACGGGCAGCCGCTTGCCATGGAAGCCGTCCGCCATGCGGCACCGTCCATTTTCGCGGAAGACAAGCATTCCTCCCGTTCCAGCCGTTACAGCTACATTCCGACTTCTGAGATTCTCGAAAACCTCCTGAAACAAGACTGGCAGATTTTCGCCGCGTTTCAGGGCGGCTCACGGGTGGAAGGAAAGCGGGAATTCACGAAACACCTTGTCCGTCTCCGCCACCGTTCGCAATCGTCCATCGTGAAAGGAGATAGCTTCAACGAAGTGATTTTGATGAACTCCCATGATGGCACAAGCTCTTACCGAATGATGGGCGGACGCTTCCGGCTTGTGTGTTCTAACGGTTTGGTCGTCTCTGAAAGCCAGATTGCGGATGTGAGGGTTCGGCACTCCGGAGACCCTACCGCTGAAGTTATCGACGGTTGTATCTCCATTATGGAGCAAATGCCGGAACTTGATGCGGCAGTGGAAGAAATGCAGAGTTTGCAGCTGACGAACGGAGAACAGGAATTGTTCGCTCGCCTTGCCCTGCAAGCGCGTTACGGTGAGGATGGGGTTGCTCCGGTGACTCCACAGCAGGTGCTCCGCCCCCGCCGCACTGGCGATGCCAGCAACGACCTTTGGACCGTGTTTAACCGGACGCAAGAAAACATCATGCGCGGCGGGTTGCGCTACACGCAAGCGGACGAAAGGGGAGTGATTCCCCGCCGCCAAACCCGTGAAGTTCGCGGCATCGATGCCAACACCAACACTAACCGGTTGTTGTGGGCGCTGGCGGAAGGCATGGCAGACTTGAAGGGACGCTGAGACCCCTTCCCTCAAGGTAAATCCGGACCGATACGGACGAAAGGGTGCAAGGCCCTTACCTTGTTCAATGTCACTTGACCATTTTCATTTTTAGTTTAACTTTAATTGTTCCGCATGAAACTTCCCATTGGCATCAAATTAGTAAAGGCGGAAGCCGTCCCCGCGCAAAAAGGCTTTCCGTTACCGTTAGCAGCGGCTGCCGCTCTTTTTTCGGTCGCTCCAAATGCAGGCGCGGAGCCTACATTTAGCGTTAGCGCTCCAATCGTCCGCCGCAAGATTGCACCAGCGCTGACCGGGGAGGAATTGCAACAGTTGCAAAAAGCCGCGAAAGATGCGGCTGCTACGTTGCGAAGCTTTCCGACTATGTTTGAGGTTACGACCGAAAAACGTGACGAATTTTTCCGTGTTTTTGGCTTGATTGATGGCCTGAAAGCTTATGAAATAGGGAAGGCTTTGCAGGTGCTTTGCCCTACGCTTGAGAGCTACGGCAAGCATGGCGTGAGACCATGCGTTTACATTCACGGGCCGGCGCTTACAGACAAGATAGCCGCCCTTGCAAAGACTGGCGCGGTGGCTTGGCAGTTGTGCGGCAAAGACTGTTATTTGATCTATCCACGGCAAGCGGTTTCCCTGTCGTCAACATGGGTTATCGACATCCTTAGACGCGTCCCCGGTGCCGTGGAATATGGCGTAACCCTTGAATTCCCGCTTGCATGAAACGCATAATCAAAGCCATACACCGCGCTGGATTGACGCTTGAAGACTTCAGGCGGATTTCCTCCGAAGAAAGGCGCGTATTGTGGCTGGAAGTGGTATGCGCTCAACCCTTTTACTTCTTTTTCTTTTCGTGAATCTTCCTATTCTAAACCGTCCGGTGGCGCGTCCGCAAGCACCGATGAACCGCCCGTCATTGCCGGAAGTTTTCCAGCTTAAACTGACGCGCAACTCTAAGCTTGAATACGGTCTCGACTATGCGTTTGAATGGCTAGACCGCAACCCGGACAAAGCGCGGAGAGCGCTGCAATACGTGGCTGCCGTCCTTGGGAAAGCCTATAGGATGACCGGCGGACGATATGAAGCTTACGCCATTCAATTCAAGCTTCCCGGCGGGATAGGCTGCCCTAATACACCACTCGCCTTATGGGCTGCCCGCACGTTTGAAAATTTCAATTGGCTTGCTAATTTCATGCATGGCATTACTATTCGGTCAGACGTAATGACTTGGGCTGATAAAGCCCTTTCGCTCTACTTTTCGTTCCCTATAACAAACACTTTGGAGACCGGGTTACAGCTGGATAGCTGCCCGCTGTTCAATTAACAATTTGCCATCCGGCGGAATTCATGGATAATACTTTGGTCGGTAACGTCTCATATGCCGCCGGATGGCTTGAATTTCTTATGACCACAATAACAAACAACCGAAAATTGAAGCCGTTAGGGCAGCGCGTTCTTGTCCGCAGGCTTGAGAAAGAAACGACTACTGCCGGCGGTATCATTCTTGCCGAAAGTGCGCAAGAAACCAACATCAAAGCCGTCGTTCAAGAAGTTGGATACGGAGACTTTGACGATGAAGGAAGACGCATTGAATTCCACGTCAAACCGGGGGATTTGGTGCTCGTTCGTCAAGGGGCGGGAACAGCGGTAAGCTGTAACAAAGGTGATTGCCATATCATCCACGAAGGGGATATTCTGGCAAAGCTTGAGGAATAAATTTGAGGGTTAGCCATTTTAAACCCTGTCACGGTTTAGACTCGCTGTTGTCGTATGGCTAACCTTCATTAAGTCGCTTTCGTCTAGGCAGAAGAGGACACCGGCACCGGTCCGGAAACGTTGGTTTGACTCCAACAAGCGACAAATTTTCGCAACAGTTGCAAAATGAAAACAAAACTCACGGCATGGATACAGCGTCAGACTGAACATGCGCTGTTAATATCCAATACCAGAGACGCCGAGAAAGGCACACTAACTATCTGGATACCAAAGTCAGTCGTGCCTTACCAACGTCGTTTTACACCTAAGAATGAAGACGACCCCATAAAGGTGCATATGGAAGTATCTGATTGGTTTTATAACAAAAACAAACAGTTGGAACACTTCAAAGAAGGTCATGTTTGATAACGAATTGTTGAAAGAATTGTCGCGCATCCGCAAGACTGCTAAAAGCATTGACTGCCGTAATGGGCACGGTGCTATGCAGAAGCTGACCAGAGTTTATCCGCGACCCTACAATTATCATCATTGCCCGGTATGCCACCGGCAAGTTTTGTTCAGCGAATTGACAAATGGAAACTCCGCCGTGGCTTAAAAAAGTGTGGTGTCAAAGGCACCGCGATGGCAAGTGCTCTCACTGTGAAAAGCCTATGCCTATCGGCTCCGAATCGTGGCAGTGTCCGGAGTGCTTAAAGGCGGAAGCGACAAAGAAACGCGACATACGAAAGCAGCGTAGAGAGGAAGGGCTTTGCATCTACTGCGGAGAGCGACCCGCCTTGCCGCATAGCGATAAATGCCAGCCTTGCATTGAACGAATCCGCATTTATAATCGGAGATACTACCAAAAACGGAAGGGCTAAGCCCTTCACAAGCGACATTGAATCATGTTAGAAATCATACTCAAATCAGGAAAGGTCTTTACCTTTCCGCCATGTGAAATCGACGGAAACGTTGATAGGGCCGGCAAGCCGCGAACTGTATTGTGGCTGACTCCATTTAAAGCGGGCAGGCCACCGGTAAGCAACATTGCTTATTCCGCTAAAGTCGATACTGACAATTTACTCGTTTTGTTGGAAGATGCTAAATAACATGCCGCCGTCAATTCTTGCACTCGTTCTCTTCTCTATCCTGTCCGTTGTCGGATGCTTTGGAGCGGTAGGATTTTACAAACGCCAACCCGCCGCGATTAGAAAACGATGGTTCATTGTGGCCTGTCTTACTCTAACGATTATGACTGTCATTTCGATTTTAGGCAGTGGGATTATCGCCCTGTCCTTGTGCTTAGCTGTATGCATATATGACTGAGAAGCTTATAAACCTATATCAGGACTTAGCGGACTTCACAAAACCGAAGTGTGAAGCTTGTCACAATCAAATGTGTTCACGGCTGAAAGTGGATGCCGCCACCTTCAAACCTAACCGCTGTTGCGACCCTCATTATTGCGCTATAGCCAAGCAAAGCGCAATTGACTTTGGCGGGACTCCGCCGGAGCCTACGGGGCATCCAACGTTGCCCTATATGGGCGAAAAAGGATGCATCATGCCGCCGCACTACCGCCACCTATGCACGGCGCATGTGTGCTCTATGAACAGCGTTGGAATCATTGAAGACCCAAAAGGGCGGATGGAGCCTGACGAAGAGGCTACTTTGAAGTATTTTGAACTCACTAACGCCATTGATGAAGAATGGCTTGTGCCTACAAATGCCGCTCTTTTTAACAACAAAAATTGCAACAGTTGCGAAGATGAAACTACTGATTAACCTATCCAAGTTTCTGTTTTGGATTATCATTTCCGCCGGTATATCGATTGTGGCAATTGCTTTAGTGGGCGGAGTGGTTAAGTTATGCATATACCTAGCGCCATATGCAGTTATATGTTGCGTGGGCGCTTGCGTGTTATACTACGTGTTTTCAGGAACCAAAAAGCATATATTCAAAAAATGAAAGAAATCCTCATTATGATTGCGGTCGCGCTCCTTATCCTGTTCATCATTTACAAGGTTAGGAATCGAAACAAAAAGCCTTCTGCTAGCTTTTTCGGTGAAGACTCATGGGATGAAATTTTCTACACCGGAGGCTATAAACCCGGTCAGAAAGATAACAAAAAACGCAAAGGCCATGAGTGACGAAACCATGCCGCAAAGCTGTTCATCGCTAGCTGAACAATACAAACCAAATCCGCCGGCTTTTTCGTTAGATTCGACTGAAGATTTTGAAAAGGTATTACCTGACCTTAACAACGTTGTTTCTGAAGAGTGGAACGATTTAGAAACACTTAACAAGAATCCCCCAAAACCTCATCCTAAACAAGGTCCTATCAAACACTATACGTTCAAAGTAAACTAACCTATGTTACACCTACATACACGTTCCGGCGGACTCGCCGCGCTTATGCTAGCTTCTGTTGCCGGCAATACCAATGTCGATCATCGTTTCTTTGAAACGCTTCCAATTGCAAAAGGCAGCTACATGGATTATGGAAACGCCAATAACTATAACTCCCACGGTCGTTACCGGACTATCACTCTGAAAGAGCGAAAGAAGCGCAACAAGAAACGCAAACAGGCTAACCAATCACGTAAACGCAACCGCAAATAACAATATGCCTTCTATAATCGTAAAACTTCCCGGAAATGTTGATCATTGGGAAATGAACAAGATGGCGGCTCATATCCTAGCTGCCGGAGAACGAGCGCTGGTGGATGCCGGCTTAGGAGATTGCAACAGTTGCAAAACACCTGAATTCCCTGACATCACGGAAGAGGAAAAAGCAGCATACAATAAAGCTTATGCTGAGTCTCTTCCCAAAATCATACCTGCAAAATCAAATGAATGATTCGAGACAGTTAGGCACTAAGGAAGGCGAACCGTGCAATCGTTATTATGAAGAGCACGGTGGTCTCTGTGATGGCGTAATATGTTATGAACCGGTTGACGAATGTTTCTGCCACAATCACCCGCCTTGTTCTAATTGCGCCAATGCACCGTTAGTGTGTCCGGAATGTGATTGGAATAGTCAGGAAGAAGAGATAGCTAAGGCTAATGCTGACCGTAAGTTGAATGAAACACAAGAAAAGTCTTTTATTAAGGCATTAATCGACCCTCCTGAATTTTTGACTGAAACCAAAATAATAACTATGAATACCCTATCTTATCCCGTTAAGAAAGATGGCCTTGATGAAGGTCTGAAAAGAGAGCATTTCAAGAACCCCAAAGCGTTAGAGCTTATCGCCGCATTGGACCTTGTCACTGGCGGTGAACAACAGGTTGATGCAATGCTGAGTGAATATTCACAAATGGTTCGTCGTTTCGCGGACGGGGTTAAAGGTTGCAGCGTCCCACAGCCGGAAGAGCTATGTGACCTTACACCGATTCCTAACAATTACTGCGAGATGGACCAAACAGCGTTCGATTGGTGGACTGGCCTTTTTGCAGCGGAAGGTTATGGAGTCTATCTAAATCGCGGTCAGGGATTCGCTATCAACATTCGTTGCGAGCCTTACGCCAAACAAATCATTCCCCAATACGACTTTATTCAAACGTTTGCTTTTAACATGCGCGGCACCCATTATGTGCATCTTTTTACTCGCGTTTTGAAAGTCTAATCAGCCACTGTCTCACTAACCAAAAAGAAAGAAAAAGTAAGTATGAATATTGTAATTACACCGCAAGATATGACCAGCAATACCGCAGACCACATCGCGGAGATTATTAAGGCTCTGGCATTGAACGATAAGACTTTGCCGGATAGTCATGTAGAAGCTAAGCTGGAAGCGCTTGCTCAACGTATGAGCCGCATTCCTGAGTCAGCAGAAAATGTTCGCAACAGTTGCGAACAGTTACATAACAGCATTCAATCAGAGTCTCCTGTTTTTGATTTTGCGGATGCCATCAAACACTTGCGCAATAATCCTCAAGGACTTGCCGTTAGGCATAAATCGAAATCATGGGATCATTCGTTTTTATTTATATCGTATCTGCCGGACGACTCTAACAAACCTATTGTGTTTTATGCGGATAGAAGCGCCGGAGAGCTTACCGTCGGCAAGTTCCGCCCTTCTAATGAAAGCCTTTTAGGCGAATGGACACTTTCAGAGTATAGGCAACTTGACATTAAACTATTCATGTTCATGACCGATACGACATCTCAAATGGTAAAGTTATCTTATAGAAACACTCCGATTTAACCAATCAAATTCTAACCTAAACCGTTATATGTCAGAAGAATATAAAATCGAAGGTAACAGTGTTGAACAATCGGAAGAAGAGTTCAACCGCAAGCGCGAAGAGCGTAACCGCACTAGGGAGGAAGGTGCAAAGCCTTGTCCTCATCCGGCAGGAATGTTGATAGAAAGCAGAGAGTTAGTGAAAACAATTTTTCCTAAGTCTAAGTTAGAACCAGAAAAACTGTTGATGTGGCAAGTCTTGCGAGATTTGCAAAAGCCGTCGTGTGTATATGGCTATAAGCATACGGCATGGGATTGGAACGAGTTCATTTTCGTTTCCATCGACAAATATGATACGCATAGCGAGAAGGAACCGTCTGAACCTGAATTTGGCATTTTCCGTGCCAGAATTGAAGACGACAAAATCACGATTAGTTATTACGTGCCTGACTATCATGCCGATATGGTTATGCCCTGTTGGGAGGTTTCGCGGTATAAGCAAATCGATATGCTGATGCTCACCGAAAACGTGTCATTCCCGGCAATCGTGAGAAGAGTTGAATTCAGATAACACCGTCCTTAGCAACAAACAACACCATATAAAAAATGAAATTAACCGTTAGAGAACTCAGCGAATTGATGCAATTCATTGCGGAAGAGAACCGCCCTGTAAGCATGTGCCTAGAGGCTACAAAAGCTTGCCGCGATTGCGATAATGACTATAAACCGTCAGACCTTGCAACAGTTGCAGAAATGCCCCTGTTCAACTTTGAATCCGCGTTAGGATTGTTGGAGCGCGGAGCCTATGCGGTGAAGTATAAGGATTGGCCAGACCACAGTTTCATCTTTATATCTTCACACGCATCCAACCCTAAGACTCCAACGCTGTTCTTTTGCCAGTTAAGCGCAACTGAAGTGTCGTTCGCCAAATTCCGTCCTTCAACGGAATACATACTTGAAGACTGTTGGACAATTTCACCCCACAAACAACCTGACATTTCTATGTGGGTAAATGGGGAAAACCCTAAGACTCCATACGGTAAAACGATTATGTATATCAAGGATAGCCCTAATTAGGTTTAACCTCACTTTCCCCGGCAGAGTAACAAACTCTCCTTAATATATAAATAAATAAAATCAAATCCTCCTATAGGAATAAACCCCTGTAGGAGGATTTTTACATATAAAAGTTGCCACTTTCGCCGGTCAGGTTATAATAATAGTAATGAATACTACTAATACCAACACCGAAAATGAGGAAAACGTCAAAATTGACCCTTTTGAGACCTTTGAGCCTGTAGAATTAGAGAATTTGGACAATCCTAGAGCATCAATTGATCATTTTGATAGAGAATTCATCGACGAAGAGTATAAAAGGATGTGTCAGCCATGGTTTTTGTCATAATAGGCGCGCACAAAAAGTGGCAAAAGGCGCAAAGACGATTTTGAATGGGAGAAAATGGCAATTTTTCCCGGAAAACTCATCATTTAACTAACCGTTAATATTAAAAGTAAAGAAAACTACACATATGGATTCGCAACAGTTGCAAAAAGAAAAAAGAAATGAAGCGTCCAGACGCTGCCATGCGAAAAAGTATAACGAATTAAAAGAGGCTGGCATATGCGTTAAGTGTCATAAGGATAAAGCGACCCGTGGATGTATGTGCGGCGCTTGCGCGGACCGCTATAACGAAAATCAAAAGCTAAGACATACTGCTAGGGAGCAAGCCGGAGTATGTAAGAGATGCGGTAAACAAAAGGAACATGATAAAACGCTTTGTAGCCGTTGTTTAAACATAGCTAGCCGTGGCGCTAAGAAATATTACTCAAGAGACCTATACATAGAAATCGATTTAAAAGAACGGCTAGTTTGCTGTATATGCGATAACCTGTTATCCAGTCCGGCGTATATGGGTAAGCATAGCGGGTTTCTTTATTGTAAGGATTGCGCCCCTTCCCGGCCTAACCTAGACATACAATTTTCTGATATTGTTCGGCATTTTCAACGTCGCTTTGATCAAACCCCTAAAACTATACATATATGAGCTTAAATACTGACAATATGGATAATCTCTTTGATGGCATAGAATCACCCTGTCCTAACTGTGATGGAGAAGGCGATTATGTTTCACTTTATGGCGCTCCCGGCGAGGAACCCGTGAAATGCGATAAATGCAAAGGAATTGGAAAGATTACTGATACAAAACCTATGACTGAACGACTTGTTATTGAATTTGGTAACAAAGAGCTAGCTTTTTGGTGCCCCGGCTGTGATGCGGCGCATAGCATTACCTATCGTGAAGGCGGATGGAAATGGAATGGTAGCTTAGACAAGCCTACTATAACCCCGTCATTGCTAGTAAACGGAGGTTTGGAGTGTCCTGACGTGCCGCGCTGCCATTCATTCGTTACTGACGGGCAGATTCAATTTCTTGCCGATTGCACCCACGAAAAGGCAGGATGGAAAATGGACATTCCTCCGTGGCCAGAAAGCACTTACGTTGCAAGACCCATGCCAGAATGATTTGCAACAGTTGCAAACGACATAGCGAATTGTAACAGCAGAGCGATTTCGGGAGGGTATCTTGTATGTGTCAAAAACCAACACATACCATGATCAAGTTCCTCTTCCGAATCGCTTTTTGCGCCGTCCTTCTCTGGATTTGTTACGTAATATTTACATCAGGATAAGCATATGGCATTACTCACCGAAAGACATTTGAAAGTATTTGAATCAGCATCTCCGCGACAGATAGAGCTAGCTGTTCAGCTACTTGTTAACGAAGACCCTCTATTCGATATTGTAGCTTTCAAGTCGTTCATCAATGACTTTAAGGAAGCGAAGGGCAATCTTTCCGCAGTGCTAGGCCGCACACATAAGCCGGTAGGCATAGAAGAGTTCATAACAAGCCCGTCCTTCCTCAATCAAAAAATAGTCTATGATGCTAATCCTGATACTCCCGGTGAGAAAACAGGCGTATATGCGGAGGTTTTGCGGCACGCTATCCAAATCATCGAAGAAGACCCCCGCGAAGTCCTATTCATGGGAGCTATCGGCACCGCGAAGACATCGTTAGCGCAAATTCTAACGCTTTACGACCTATACTTACTATCAACATACAAGCATCCGCAGGCGTTCTTAGGCGTGTTGCCGGGGAGTCCTGTCCTTTTTGCATGTATGAACAGAACCGCAGGGCTGGCGGAATCAGTTACATACAAAAAGCTTCGGAACATAGCTAGTAGAAGCCCGTATTTTACTAGCACATGGGCGTATAACCAAAGGCGTGAAAGCGCCATGGTATTCCCGAACAACATCCGTATTCAACCTTTCGCAGCGGATAGTGAACAAGTGCTAGGCGAGGACATCATTGGCGCTATTGTGGACGAACTGAACTTTATGTCCTATGTAGAGAAATCTAAACAAACAAAGGACGAAAGCGGTATATATGACCAAGCGAAAGAAGTATATAGGAAGCTAATTCGCCGCCGCGCTAGCCGATTCATCGGTCTAAAGGCAGGGCGCATATGCTTAGTTTCTTCCAAGTCCCACGCGGACGACTTCACTGAAATCCGGGAAAAAGAGATAGAGCAAATAAGGGCGGAGGGTAAAAGCACACATAAAGCCTATATATACAAAAACGCCCATTGGGAAATCCGTCCTGATAGCGTTGTAGCAGCGGAGCCGCGCTTTAGTGTGGTTGTCGGTGATATGCGCACACAAACCCGCATATTAGGCCGGAACGAGCGCGCTCCTTCTGATATGCAGATAATCCAAGTGCCTGAAAGCTATAGAGACCTATTCGTCAATGATCCGGAAGGCTCCCTACGCGACTTTGCAGGTGTTAGTTCGCGTGGCACAAATAGCTATTATAAGAATGCGGAAGACGTATGGCGTATGGTTAAAGGATGGGCAGAGCTTGAAATGGTTAGCCCATTTATGCAAAATACTATCAACTTTGAACAAGGCAGCCCTGACGTTAATCCTGACTATCAAGTCCCATTTCCGGAATATCCCCGAGCACTGCATATCGACTTGTCAGAAAGCAAGTGCTCCACGGGTATATCTTGCGGTTTTACGCTAGGCACTGTTCCTATCAAAACAACCGTAGAAAAGGCGGACGGCACGCTCTCCGTGATAACAGAAGATATGCCATTCGTAGTGTATGATTTCCATCTTGAGGTGATTCCTCCGAAGGTAGGCCAAATTGAAATCGCGGTGATTCGTCAATGGGTATATATGCTTAGAGATGAGCTAGGTTTACCTATCGATATTGTCACCACTGACCAATTTCAAAGCACCGACACACGGCAGATTCTATTTAATCGCGGCTTCCGCGTTGATAAAGTATCAGTGGAAGACTTGGAACTCCACAAAGACTTTCGGTCAGCCCTATCACAAGGACGGGTTGCCGGGCCAGAGCATCACAAAGCCTTTGATGAGTTATTGAAGCTCATACCTGACTATAAGAAACGTAAGATAGATCATCCTGCCAACGGCAGTAAGGACGTATCAGACGCCATGCTTGGAGTTTTCACCGTCCTTTCGAGAAGGCGCGCCACATGGGTAAAAACTAACAAAGAAACGGGCAGACCGGAGCCAGTTAAACGGGTATCACGTAGCGCGGGCAGACCTAAACGCGGAATGGTCAAAATGGAGAATCAGCGCGGTCTGGAAATTGGCTTGCAATAGTCCGCCCCGTGGATACTGTGGAGTCATCGGTTTGCAACTGTTGCAAATTCCCAAGCCATGAAAGAACAAGATGCATGTAAGGTAAGAATCGCGGCGGACTTCTTTGTCCGTATGATGAAAGTAAGCCGCTGTGATGCGGTTAAAGGCGCTGAGAAGATGGAAGAAACCATTGCGGATATTTTCGCGGTGCTCATCTATCTGTTTACTAGTAACTTACGATATATTGAGTTCAAAGACCATCCTATTGTGAGTTATCCAGTCAGCAGCTTTTGCGACGAAAAAACCATGATGGAAATCAAAGATATGCTAGTTGATGCTGGCTATGATGTGGATTTCAAAAATGGTAATATGCGCATAGGAGTTCAGACTGCCCTTGCGGATAGTATGGGAAAAGAACTCAAACAGAAATAAGACTATGAATTCCACCAGTCACGAACCGCAAATGGTAACTCCGCTAAAGATTCTGGAAGCCATCGCGGAGCTAAGGAGACTCCGCCCTTCTGTCGTTAGCGTAAGCGATAACCAAAGGTTTTGTCATAATCTTGATGCGTTAGAAAAGCATATTACTTGGCATCTAGCAATTGGCGGACCATGCACCGATACAAAGTTTGAAATCTTCGGTCGCTATATAGTGGACGCAAATGGCATATATCACATAGACGCAAAAGCGTTATACGATCATAATGTAGCCCGCAAGACAGGGCAATCTTTACTCGCGTTAGACTGCTAAAAATATGAATAGAAAAGAAACACCAAAGAAAGAGAAAGTCACTTACGAGCCAAAGGTATATAAGGGTAAAACCTTAGCTAAACCAAAGCCGCAAGAACATAAGGGCGAAACTTATGACGTGAATTTCAATGCTGCCGATCTTGTTAAGATATTGAGACTTTCACAAGTTAAGCCGGATGACGCTATACCTTCCGTCGATGAAACGTTATTGCAGATATATGTATGGTTACTTTCTACAGTAACAAACACAATTCCGCAACATAACCAAATGGCAGAAATACCTATCCACCATTTTGATAAAGCATGGTTTGCCACGGAAGATCATCTCCGTTCGGTAAAGGTTATGCTGCAAATGAGAGGCTTTGACGTGGAGTATAAGGACGATGGCCTATTGGTAGGTATTCAAACCGTCCTTAGCGACGCCAGACGTAACAAGCAAATCTAAATAGAAACTATACATATGAATGTAGGTAGAATGAAAGGCGAGTTATGCAATCGTGTTAACCAACGCGGTGCTTTGTGCAATGGCCATATCGGTATTCTTCCAATGGAAGACACTGACAATTTAGTATGTATAGATTGCGGGTGGGATGAAAGTGCTGAAAGGAACGCTAATGTTGAGAAGAAAAAAGCCGTCGCGCCTGCCGCGCTTACCCCTCTAGCAAAAGCGTATAGGATACGTAGCTTACTTACCAACATCAAACAGTTGCTGCTGGATACCAGCGCCCCTGTTGACGTAATTTCCGTTGTCATAGCCGATACGGATGCGGAGATTTACGATCTTATGAAACATCCACTCGCCGCGTTAGGTATGGATAGCCTTTTGAATAGAAGGCTGATGTATGTGACTATCGATAGGAACAAGTCCGAAAACGGAGAAATCCATGTGCTTCAAGAAGCCGTTAAATAACTACACATATGAAAGAAACTAGCAATAAGATTCCCCGGCAGAAGCTGATGAAACGTTTGAACGTCCGCAACGTAGCGCGCGAGCTATACAGGCTGCAAGTTAGCGGAACACATACCCGCGCCGGTGTTGTTTTTGAACTTAGCCAATTGGTGAGTCTGTTAGAGTCTAATTGGAAAATCAAATACAAGGAAAAGGATCATTATGAATTGAGGGTGAAATGGCTTGATAGCAATATGCAGAAAGTTTATGAAATGCTCCTTGGAATGTATTATGCGGAAGTGCAAAAACGACATAGGATGTCTATGTTTGAAAAGGGACGTATGCCAGTTTGGCGGGCGCATATGATAGCAATATTTGCAATGGAAGTAGATACATACAACCAACTTTCCGGAAAAGCTCAGTATAAGGAAGGTTCGTTCGCTTTTGATAGGAAAATGACCCGTCTTTATACGATCATGGACCGCGAGCGCATCCGCATAACTTGGTTTGGAATCTGATTTCTCGCAACTGTTGCAAACTATACAACAAAACATATGAAAGGTAACGAATTAAGCTTTGAATTGGATGTCACCGCCGGAGAACTCGCTAGAATGCGTAGGCTTTATGGCATCATGCAAGGACCGGGCATTCCTATCGTCGATAACTACGCAATCGACGCATTTGATATGGAGAACCGCGCTAGCATATACGCATGTTTGGCGGAGGTAGCCTACAGCAGAAACGATCAAGAGTATGTGGATTTCGAGTCCGAAGAGGATGTGGATATAACAGATCCTATCTTCGCATTGCTTGAAAACTTGGGTTACGTAGTGCTTCACATGCCCCCGATGAATACAGTGCGCGTTAGCTTTCAAGCCGCCCTTCATAGGGAGCAACATCGTGGGTATTCTAACTATGAT
Organism: Chitinophagaceae bacterium; assembly: GCA_040509495.1. Lineage (GTDB taxonomy): Bacteria > Bacteroidota > Bacteroidia > Chitinophagales > Chitinophagaceae > Terrimonas_A. Next base: position 25,425 of record JBEVKW010000350.1, read on the forward strand.
ACGGAAGCGCAATTGCTAGCGGAAATGCTGGAACAAAGGGCGATTGAAAGCATAGGACTTTCCAGCTTGAAAGACCTGAACACTCCGGAAAAGATAGATGCATATGCTAAGGCTATTGATAGCTATTCCATATCGATTCCGTATTATGATGAATTGCAGAAGCGTGAGAAGGAGGAAGCGGAAGCGCGCCACCGCAAGAACATGGAAAAGATGGCTAGGAAAAAGCTGAAAAGGATAGAGGAACTTAACGAGAAAGCCAAATCAACCACTCTATAACAATGGACTTCCCAAAATTCGCTAACGAAACTGACGAAGAATTCAACATGCGTCAACAGGCCATCGCCGCGCATAAACGAGTCAACGACCTAACGCCGGGAAGGCATGTTCATCATGCTACTGGTGAGCCTTGTGATAATGGCAATTGCGCTATCAATCACACACACGAAGAACATACACATAGCCATGAGGAAGAAGCGTCGAAGGAAGACCCGCCCGCCGTGGAAATTGTGTCAGTGGAGAAGGAAGCGGCTGGACCCGTGCCGCTTTCCAAACCTGCCCGCAAGCGGCCTGTCTCCAAAAAATAACCGGTCCTCTCCGTGACTAAAGCCCGTGCAACGAGTGATTCCCTGCCCGTTGCACGGGCTAAAATTTTACCGTTGCGTTCCCCCGGAAACTGAGTAGTTTGGCCGTAGGATTTGCAACAGTTGCAAATTTCAAACCTGAAAGAGTAAGACCTATGGGATACGGATACGCGCAAGACGACAACCAGAAAGAGCCAGCACCAAAAAGGAGCGGAAGACTCTCCTTGAAGGACTTGGAATTCACTAAAGAAGAGTTTCTGAAGTTGATTCCCATGGCGACCACTAACAAACTTAGAGTGATTGCCATAAAGTCATTGTTCAGTTGTTTGAAATCGGTTTTTGCGGTGACGCCAGATATGAACGAAATCATGGCTGCGAACCTTACAGGAGATAAAGAAGCCACCGCTATTTGCATCAAGATGCTAACTGATCGTGGTTGCGAAGTGGAGATGAAATCCGCTGAACTTATATACATAAAGTTCCCTAAGTGAATGCTGACACTCTGATATTTTTCTGTATTTTATCCGCTATAGGCACCTTCCCCTGTCTATGCATATTTTTAAACTATATGGCAAAAAAGACTACAAACAAACCTGTTAGCGAAGACCCGCTTTCGGATGTCATAAGCAGTGAATCTATTGCTACTTCCGCCGCGATACAGTCGTTACAAAACGCTATTGAAGAATATGATAGCAATCCTACACAAGCAATGGGGATTAGGCTCAAGGCTGAAGCTAGAAAAGCGGTCAATAGACTTGTAGGCATAAGCCGTTCGCTGGAAAGTCTGAAAGAAGCACTAGCGGATATGGACGAAGAGACGGAATTTGATCCTACGGAAGGCGCGTTCCAGCCGGAGGAAACCACCCGCCCTTTACGGTCATCCGCACCAATGCTAAAAGATCAATGCCCATTGATAGCTACTCAATCCCAAGTGGCGGTTAGGCTTTATACAGGGAATCTCTACCCGGATATGTTTCATAGGCATAAGGCGGCTAGTCCTATCAGCGCGGACCAAATGCGCAATGCTGACTATGACCATTATCAGTTCATAGAACAGGATGCGTTGATTTACTTTCACCCAAATCCTAGCAAGCCGGAGGAATTTGCAACTGTTGCAATGATGCAACGGGGACCTAGTAACCACGAAAATCAGCTGCATTTATATCTGACGGAAGGAGTGGAAATTCATATACATACAGATCATGAGTCTATGATTTGCACTACGGAAATTCCTGATATGGTTGGCTTAAAGGTGTTTTCTATCAATAGGCAATATAAGAGTTTGATCAATCATGGAGAGGCTATGATGCCCCTGACCGCTAAACATACCACGGAAGACCGTAGGACGGTGTTGGAAGAGGCTATGAAGCAGAATGGTATTAATCCGAAGGATGTGTTCATAAAAGAAACCGGCACGGATGCGTTAGTGGCTAAAGAAAAGAATGTTATTATAGACGTTTCAGCCGGGCCGGATGTTCCCACGGTTAAGATTATCAAAGGGCGGAAGAAAGCCGAAAAGAAAGTAGTAGTTGAAGAACAGGAGACCCGCGATGCAATAGACGCTAGAAGAGGTGCAATTAGTATCTATCAACAAGCGATGGAACAAATAATAGATGACCGTAACTCTATGAGTTCGTGGGAGCGCACCGTCCTTGGTGATATTGGTATTCCAATCGAAGCCATTGCGGGTATGACCCCATTACCTACTATTCCTATTACACCGGCAAGCTCTATTCGTGCAACTTCTATCGATACAAATCCTCTATCCAATATTGTTTCAGGACCCTATATACAGTTTCCGTCAGGATTATCACAAGAAGGCGCGAGCCTACGGGAAAGAGACGTATATGCCAGTGGCAGTTTCACATCCGTTAGAGGACATAGAATGCGGAATTATGATATAGACGGTGATATGTATGGAGTGGGACTTCCTACAAATAACAATCAAGAATATGGAGAGTATTGCGGTAGGCTATACGTAGAACTTCCGGAAACGCAACGTAAGGCGGGGTTTGTTATCCGTAGGCTATCACAGCTATCCACCTTTGACGATTGGCAGCATAGGCTTATAAAGGCCGCTTACCTTTGCGCTTTGCTCCGCTCCGGAAACTATTCGATGGCAGTCTATCGGATAGAAAACCGCGAATGGTATGTGACCTTTGTTCAAGGCGTTGCCGTTACGGATGTCAGGCCGGAGAACTGGCATCAAGTTAACCTATGCGCTCCGCCATATTGCGACCCGTTGTTTGAAGAAACTTCGCAACAGTTGCAAACGCCTAGCATGAACGCAACACCTTCTGCTGTTGAGACTATGCTTGCTAATAGCTACCAAGCGATTCAAAATAACTACCGTGCCGGAGGAAGAATTACCCACAATAACCCATGATTGATCCTATGTTGCCCTATATAACCCTTATTATCACTTTCGTCATTTCTGTCTTTGCATCCATGGTTGAAAACGCGTCTGCGGATGTGTTGGATGATACCAACGAATCCAACGTAAGGCATGTGCGCATAGTCAGCCGCGTTAGGGCTTTCAGCGTGTGGAGCCTAGCGGTTGCCCTTATCTGGTGCGGAGTCGATTTCATAACGTTTATCTTCCAATGAAGGACGATTTCATGTTTGGTTTCTTTATGTGTCTAGTTAACATAATGGCTTTGCTCTTCGCGGAAGCCAGCCAAAAGATGCGTAAAGACAGTTTTCTACATGGGGTTATCCACGGCAGTTGGAAAGGGCTATACATAGGAAGCTCCGCAGTGCTCGTTATATACACATTGAAACTTATCACTTATTTTATCTATCGATGAACGAACATATACAAATCGAATTTAACGCCCGTAGCGCAACCCGCCTTAAAGCGCTGGTCGATACGAAACAAAACATGGACGGGAACCGCACGGTTATCAAAACCTTGATGCATTTTCAACGGTGGATATATGATGCCATAACAAACAACGCCGACCGCAAACAAGAGATAGGCATAAACATTTCTTGTTTTGAGTCAGAAAAGACTAGACTCCGCCTATTGCGCTATATCCGCCGGATGGACTACGAAGTCAGACAGGAAGGCTCTGTTGTCTATATCAGTTATGCGGCTGCCTACGCGGCGGAGAAGCAACTTTATGGATGGGTAACTGACGGGGAGAAATAACGTATGTTCACCGGACTCTGTATCCTAGCAACCGTCCTATTCATATGCGCTCTTATGTGCCTAAGTCGCATGTTGGATGAAGACCCTATACCTGACGACTACCGCAAAATTCTAACTATAACGTGGCGGATTGTCGCGCTCCTTCTTATCATATCATCAACCGCTCTTATTACCTCATTATGGACGCACTGAAACAGATTTTTACTATCTTTATGCACGTAAGGCCGGGCGCTAAGTTAGACGATAAACCGGCAACTGTAGAAGCGTTTATTGAGCGATGTCACGAAGGACGCGGCGGATACTATTTGGACTTTGGTGGTCTGCTAGTAGCGGTTCCGGATTACACTGCTGATTTGAATGTTATGCATGAAGCAGAAAAGACTCTAAACGCGAAGGAATGCCTAGCGTATCATGCTTTTTTACAGTTTGTAATGCCTTCCGCAAATAGAGGTAAATCAAACAGCTATACATGGGGAGCTACCGCCGCGCAAAGGGCGGAAGCCTTCCTTAAAACCATTGGCCAATGGGAGGAAGACGAAAATTTGCAACAGTTGCAAACGCTGAAGAAGTGAATACTGTCTCCCATATGCTAATCAAAGCTCTACTACGCATCCGCATTTTCTTCCTAGAGGGAAAGGTCTATCGGCTTCATCTTCAGACCTTTTCCGCGCCTGCCGGAAGTCTCAAGCAATATCTGCTAGGTCAGCGTTACGCGGATGCCCGCAAGCGAATGAACCGACTGAAAATCCAGCTAGCCACTAAGGAATTGTATGAAAGAACGAAAGACATCTAAAAGGCCACCTTCCTTGAAGACCGTTAGCTTACCTTATACCTATGTTTGCCAGTGCGGATGCGAAAGACCTAAACCATGGAATATAGGTGGCAGGTATCGGTGTCCCAATTGCAAACGCGAGATAACATAACAAACTTATGAGCGATACATCACAATCTCTTAAAAGCGCGGCGGAGTTCGCATTGCGTTATGGCGTCAAAGACATAAACAAAGCTATCAGAGAGCATTTCCCTAAAGATCATCCCTATCAAAACTATCGCCAATCGCGGACCGAATTCCAACCATGCTTTATATGTAGTGGAAAGAAAGTCGATGTGTTTGAATCCGGTCGTCCTTGCCGCAACTGTCATGGAGTTGGTGGGCGCTATGTTATTGTAACAAACTAATTATATGAAACTACCCATCATTATCACTAAATCGGAACGTGAAACTTGCGGAAGATATGAAGCGCATGTGGACACTGTAAGTTTAACAGATACGCTCATCGCGTTATATGCTAAGATAACAGAGCATATGGAAGAAGGAGACAACCAATTAACATTGGATTTTGATTCTGACGTGGCATTGTTCATGCTTGAGCGCTTGAACGCAAGAGGGTTTACCTATTCAGGTATAACAGACGGTAGCAATCCCAAAAGCAGGATAACTATTCACCTTCCTAAGAAAGAAGAGCTTACTTTCCGTCTAACTGCCGTTGAAGGGGTTAAGATGCGTTTTATGCAGGCTAACGATTGGGAACGTCAGCGGGCGGAACCATTACGGGCTTTATACCATAAGATTGCAGCACGCATGTTAGATATTCATGCGCCGCAGAATGTTCTTTTGTTATCTACAGGAGATGAAAAAATGGATAGAGAAATACTTCGTATCTTAGCCGAAGATGAATATGATTTAGATTTTCATCCGGGTGATGCATGTTGGACAGTCTCATGGAAAACTGCCGCTGACTATGTAACAAAGTTGATAGGCTGATTTGCAACAGTTGCAAGAATCCATTTTATGAAATACGTAGTTTTTAAACATGACGCCACGGATCAACTGATGCCTGTCATCTTTCCGGAGCATATAACACACGCTGACGTTACGATAGAAGGAGCGCTGCCGGTCTCCGCCGGATTTGTATATGTAGATTCCCGCCGGAGAGTAACCATACCTAGCAACATAAAAGCCACGTCCCTTGATTTAGGGCCGAAAGATATTGATACTAACCTAATTCGTGATACCCTGAACAATTCAGGGATTTATGCTTTCAGCGCCGACCCTAACGTCCAAGCAATCTACAACAATATCATTTCCAAGGCATAGAGTTTGCAAATAACACATATGAATAATCCAGCTGAAATAATTGGAGTTATGACGCAACAAACTACATATAGTGAATTGTCAGAAGAGCAAAAACAGGAACTCGCTGAACAGATCAAAGCCGACGGTGACGTTACCGCAAAGCCTCATGGCCCTATAGGCGATGTTGTTAGGTCTAAAGAATATACGCCTAAAGGAGTTTTGTGGCATTTCGACTGTCATGGATCTAGTCTAGCTCTAGGTAGTAGTCCAGATCCTAGCGCTATACCCGAATCAATGCGTAGCATAAAAGATGTCGATTCTTTCCGGAACGCCAATGCTAGGCATTTCTGGCCTAATCCGGAAGGGCCGCCTAACTACTGGTGGGCGACTCCGTTTTACATGGGGCCGTGGATGGGCACCGACATCCCGTCCTTGCTGGTTTCTATGAATAGGACTGCCGCGCAAGAACTTCAGGAATCAAATCCTAATATTTACCGCATGATTCAAACCCTCAAATAATACACATATGACACACGAAGAAATTAAGCACGCTTTGATAGGAATTATCTACGAAAGGCTTTGCAGAAAAGCTTTTTTGACTGGCAATTTTTGTGAGGAAATAACCGCAGAGCTTGTTAGTAAAGGAATGTCTCCGGATCAACTTGATGTAAGTAGAATTGACTATGATGTGCATTTTTCTACACGGCGGCTTTATGTGTATGTTCAAGTTCAGGAAAATCCTCAAATGTTAGATAGCATATCTAAAAGTTTTGATGAACTGGAAATGCTTAGGACTCTATCAATCACTGTTGAACACACAACCCCGGCACTTGAGTTAGTAAGGGCAGAGCGCGAAAAGCAGTTTGCTATGGGTAGGCATACGATGTTTGATGTATCTCGTAATAGAGAAGGCCAGTTATCGTCCGCCGGAGCACAATATGCCATAGCGTGCAATGAATTGCGACGTATGCGTGCTGAAAACTTGGTTAGCGATTCGACTAAGCTAATGGTGCTACAAGATTTGCCTAAAAGAACGGACTCACTATGCCCTATCGATTGGTGGCCGGAATGGTGGAAGCCTTCACTTGATAGGAAAGAAATGCTAACTAAGGCGGTTGCTTTGTTGATTGCAGAGCTTGACCGCGAAATTGCTTTGGAGAAAGGTCCTCCTGTCACTTTTACAGCGTCAATTGATAAGGAAGCTCTACGTAAAACTTATCCTGACTTGGAAGTTTAAAAGAAAAGTATGCAAACACTGCTGACGATACACAAATGGTTGTTATTTTATTCAACTTTTTGGGTAGCTCCTGCCTTGATTTGTATTGGCGTTCTTGAGAGCTATGTGAAGACGGGGCGGTTCAGGACGATAGCTCTATGCATATGTTTTCTAGTCGTCATTACCTTTGTTGTAAATCTAGGTATATGGGCAATTCGTGATGAAATAAGGTGGAATGAAAAGAATGGTGTTAAATGGCAAAACATTCAGTAGAAATTGCAACAGTTGCAAAACAATATGAAAAAGATAAAGTATAAAACTACGTGCGCTTACTGCTGGAAAGAGATAGAACTAGACGAACCGCCTGAAAAGACTTGCAGCTATGGTTGCAGAGAGTGCTTAGCCAGAATGATGCGAATGATAGACTTAACCAGATAATCGTATGATGCGAAAAACTACAATCGAAAAGCACGGAAAGTGGATATACGGATACATTGTTAGACATTTACAGAAAGAACAAGACATTCCGCATCTAACGTCCTTAATTATCCGGCTGCCGCGTAACCTGCTTGAGTTAGAGCTTGATGCCATAATCAAGTATGCAATGGACCATTTAGGCGCGGAGCAAGCCAACCCAAAATATATAGGAAAAGCACGGGAAGCCCTAACACTCAAACGGCATATCATTCTTGTTCAACTCGAATGGCTTCAACACCTTTATTTGCTAGAGCGAGGTAAAGGCGCTTTTCCTAAAGATGCTTACAGCGCTGCCCGCGATTTAATATATAAATCAGAAGATAATAAAAAATTCGCCAACATTGTATGCAATCCAGTGAGCTACACGGTTAAACTTATAGAAGTGCTTAAACGATTAGAGCAGAGTGCAACAAAAACGTCACAAATAACAACAATATGATAAACACAATTACTAACCTACTCGTTCTCGCGGTGCTGTCCTTCCTTGTTACGGAAATTTATATGCTTTATGTTAGAAATTCAAATAGCCGAATGAAAGAAGGAACTGAAAAGCTTTGCGGAGTATTCCTCTTAGCTATCATTATCGCGTTACTAGCTAATCTTTATTCGTTGTATAAACAAATATTCTAACATGAATGCTGAAGAATTTCAAAACGCTGTCACTGAAGAATTGAATAAAATCAAAAGTCGTCCGCCTATGGTAGGGCAATATGAACACGCTATCAGAGAAGTGGCGGAGAAGACAAGTAACCAAACATTGGGATTCCTAGCAAAAAACTACATACCGCAAATCAAATACATAGAGGAAACCGATAGATTTGAATATAGTTTAATCCCTAAAAAATCAATTTAATCGTTATGAGTCCTATAATGCAAAAAATGTGGCTGACAAATCATGTGTTTTGGTTTGTGCCAGCTATGGTGATACTAGCCGCAGTGATTCTTAGTCTTATATTCGGACCGATACCTAGAGGTAAGGAACCGGATAAATATCAGTTCAAATGTCCTCACTGCAACCGCGCTATCAACATTGCCATAACCCGATGAACGTTCTAACCAGAGAGCAAATCGAAGCGGAAACGGCAGCTGTCCTTAAACCGTTTGAAGGCAAGGTTATTACTCCTGAGTTAAGGGAGGAAATTCTTGTCGCTGTTCAGAGTCTAATCAATAAGCATGACCCCGGCCCGGCCATCGAAGAGACTTTGGAAGGGTTCAAGACAGATTTGCAACTGTTGCGAAAAGCACAAAGCCGGTTACTGTAACCTCACTATGAGCAAGAAAGAGCAAGAACGCCGAACAAGGCAAGACGCAAAGCGACTCTACGAACATATCGTTAGAGAACTTACAAGAGGGAAGCCCATACCGCGATTCCTAAAGCTTCCCATCATTCCGGTCTTGAGCGCGACTGACCAGCGTAATGCGATAGCCCGCCTTATGCTGTTGATTACGCTTAAACTGGATTCGCCTAACGTTTGCGTTTCCCGATTGAAGAATCGGACTCTTCAGCAACAATACATCAAAGCGTGTTTACGTTATTTCCAATCACTTTATACGCTTTCCCGAAATCAAGATTGTATTGAAGCATACGATGATGCGGCAATCCATTCCAATGAGGTTCAGCTAGCAAAGTTTCACAAAATGATCTTTGATCCGGTCTCTTACTTCGTAGGAGATTTCAACGAAAAGAATTTCGCAACTGTTGCAAAATCATGAAAGAACGAAAGAAAAAAATCAGTATTGTTGGCATTGAAATGCTTGCTTCGCGTATAGCTAGAAAGCTGTTTTCTATACAAATCCGGCATTTCAAGCTATCCGAAAACAAATCAGGGCTTGCATTTAATGAGTTGATGGTAGCCTATCAATGCGAAGAAGTAATTGAGATGGCTCCGGAAGACTGGAAAGAATGTCGAATGGAGTTACACATATATACGGCATTGGTAGAGTTATACACCGATGCTTGGAATCGGTATGTTATACTTCCAATGTGGGATAAAGGAAAGCTCCCTATATGGCGAGCGGCTATGGTTACTTTCATGATGGCGGAGGTTACAGTTTCAGCCGCCCTTTCGGAACAACTAAGCACTGGCGCACTAACTGTTGAAGATTTTCTCAAACGCGTTAAGCGCGTTGTCGGTTCCGCCACGGAACAGATTCATAATCATTGGTTTAGGTCTAACGAGACCTTGAAGCTGAGTTTGACAGAGCTTTAATCTGTTTGACACTTTACCCTGTTGTGTTACTATTAGTTGCCAACGGGGACCTATCAGCTAGCGCGGAACAAACAGCTGATAGGCAGGCAGGGCCGCAACGCCGGACAGACGTTGCGGCTCTTTTTTGTTCATTTGCTTTTGTGAACAGTATGGATAGAGTGGGTTTGCAACAGTTGCGAATTGAAAGAGTATGAATTACACCGTATGTCAGGTAAATGTTACAGGAGTTATCACAAGCGTTATAGCCGGTCCGTTCCCGGACAAGGATTATGCGCTGGCATCAATGGGCTTTGATGAACATAGCTACATACTAGCCGATGAAGAATACTTCGCTTTTTGGCAGCCGGAGTTAGGGAAATGGCAGCTTTACAACACGGTCCATTCAGAGCCACCAACGGATGCGGTAGAGAACCGCGAAGAATGGAATAAACTTTGGCAGGATTATCATGATACGGCGGAAGACTTGCCGCTGACTATAACGCTTGTTCCGGGATACGGTAACAAAGCAAAACCCGCCTTAATGGTGGTGGGTGACTACCCTGAAGATTGCGACGGTAAGATGCCATTTACAGGGGAACAAGGAGAGATACTTATGCCCGCTCTAGTTAGCGCTGGCTTCCGCAAAAAAGATACGTATCTAACCACTCTGGTTAAGCACGCCAAAGAGACCAGCAAAACCAAACTGACGGCGGAGGAATTGCGTAGGTTTGTGCCCCTGCTGTTAGCGGAAATAAGCATAGTTCAGCCGCAGGCGGTTATGTTGCTGGGACTGGATACCGCAAAAGCCGTCCTGAACAAATCCCTCCTTGATACCAAGGTCGCATTTAACACAACATATACTTTTCCTAGCGCTAGAAGCGAAGCTGTAAGGGCGGCTCGTTTTTATGTAGGGTATAGCCCTAAGTTCATTATTCATGCCGGAGAAAGCCACTGGCTTGTTGATAAGTTTTCCTCACAATTCGCCGCAACCAAAAGAAAATAGATGAATATGGCTGGCAGACCTAGAAAACATCCAATAAAACCCAAATCAGATACGTATAAACGTAGGTGTCTAACAGGAGATACTTACCATTGGTGGACAGTCGAAGAAAAGTTCATTCCAAGGGCGGTGATTCTTCCTGATGGAAAACACGCAAAGCATAAAATATCCTATTGGTGTAAATGCGTATGCGGCATAAGAAGAGTGCTAAGAGCGGATGTGTTAAAAAATGGTAGTTCCACTTCTTGCGGATGCCGTTACGGTCATCCCGTCGAAGGTCAAAAAGTGGCTAGACGCAAGCCTCTAAAGAACGCGGAAGGTAGTTATTTCCGTAGCATGGAAGAACGATTGAATGGTATCGTTAGGCATGGACACACGATACACGAAAGGCCATCCAAGGAAGATTATGTTAAGTCACCGCTGCCTAGTCTTCCGGACTTAAATCCTAAGCCTATCAAGCCGCCAAAGCCAGTTAAAGTCAAACTACCAAAGCCACCGAAAGAACCTAAACCCAAGCCAGTCCGCCCGCCTAGAGAAAAGAAGCCTAGAAAACCCCGCGTTTACCTTAGCAGGGTTGTTCCTCCGAAGCCGATTGCAACAGTTGCAAAACCCAAACCGGAAGCCGTTCCTAAAGAAACTCTTACCAAAGTGAAATTGATAGCAGCCATGCGTCTAACTTATACAAAATGGTCCGCCATCGCGGAAGTTACTGGACTGCCGGAGGAAGAGTGTAAACGCCTATTGGACCTTTACCTTAAAAAGTAACATGAAACTAGCCCTGTCCTTGTCCAGTCCGTTAGTTAAATCCCTATCTAATAAAGTAACTCAAATCCTGCCGGGAAAGTATAAGCATATAGAAGGACGGCTGTTGGAGACCTTTGCTTTTACCTTGGTAAATCATCCGAAAGCCGGTCGCTACCGTGGCGTATTTATAGGAGTGAACCGCAAGAATTCATTGTCAGAGTATGATGACGAAAAGAACAAGATGATAGTGGCGCTAGCCTTTCTATCTAATCATTGCTCAAAAGTGGAACCAAAACCGAAAGAACAAGAAGATGGCTAAAGACATAAATACTACCAATAAAGACATTACCGCATTTATTGATACATTGCGGGAAGCAGACCCGCACGGCTATCATAGAGTAACAGAATTGTTTCGTGATTTCGTGCATTCCGCCGCGCTGGCTTTCAGGCAGAAAGCCTATATCTTCATGAACGGAGAACCTAACATGGAGTGGGAAGCGGAATATATGGAGTTAGAGAGAAAGTATCCTAACTTCAAACCTGCATTCCCGAAAGCGGTAGCGATAATGGTAACTGCCCTTGATGAAGAACTATATGACTTCTTAGGGCAAGCCTACATGGCGTTAGAACAATATAACGAAAGGGCCGGTCAGTTCTTTACCCCGCAATCGGTATCTGATTTGATAGCTAAACAGCTTTTTCAAGTCGAAAAGGAAGCCTTTCATGAAGAATACAATAGCGGTCCGTTAGTCCACCGTCGAAGGTGCATGATTCATGAACCGGCTTGCGGTGCGGGAGGTATGATGTTGGCGATAACAAAGGAAATGAAGGCTATCGATGCGCCCCCGTGGAAATGGTGGTTTGAAGCGATTGATATTGATCCTATGTGCGTTCATATGACTTACATTCAGCTATCAGTTGCCGGAGCGCCGGGATTCGTTTTTCAGGGCAACACCTTGGGACCTAACTTAGGCCGAGACAACGAGCCGTGGCGGACTATCGCCGGAGCCATGTTCCCATTACGGCAAGGCAATATAGACGCTAACGAAGCCGCACACAAAGAAGCAGCTAGAAAGGCGCGTGGTCCGCTCAAACTACCGCTTAACATCAAACGAGTGGCTAGAATTGCAACTGTTGCAAACGAACCCGCTCCGCCGGTCGAAACAAAACCACTTCTCAAGTTACCGCTCCTTCGTAAACCCATACCTCGCAAAAAAGACTAACGTTTACTTGAAATTTATATGGATACGATTAGTGTATATACCGATGGAAGTTGTTCGTTTAAGGACAAAACCGGAGGATGGGCTTTTATAGCCCTGATGGGTGAAAGACATATCTTAGGATATGGCCATATGCAAGGAACGACTGTTAGCGTTATGGAGCTAACCGCGATAGTGAAAGCGCTGGAAAGAATTAGATTCTCTGGCCATGCTTTGCGAATCTTTTCAGATTCCCAATATGTTGTTAACACTGTAAATCAGTGGTCCGCACGGTGGGAACTGAATGGATGGCGGACGTTGGAAGGTGAAGAGATAGCGAATGTTCAGTTAGTGCAACAGTTGCGAGATTTGGTAAATAGGCACAAGAAGATAAGACCGGTGACGGTGTCATGGGTGAAAGGCCATGCTAAAAACGTATTCAACGAAAGAGCGGACTTCCTAGCGGGCCGGGCCAGAGTCGAGAAAGTAACAAGCGATATGAAAGTGAAAGATAACGGAGTGGATGCTTACGTGTTCCACAAAGACGAAAGCGAAGTCATCCTAAACGTGGACAGAGTTAGCGGTGAAATTCTAGCCGCCAGCCGTCCTTCAATACTATCCAAAGTAGGCAAACAGCTACAACATTTTTCCCCTATATCCAAACAGCGAATCCCCGGCAAGTGGACGCTTATGGATATATACCCATTAAAGCCATAGCTAACTTATGAAAAGACCTATCCAGCGCCGCGTTGGTGCCACATTGAACGGACCTAATGGAACGATTCTTCGGAGGACTTCCAAGGTCCGTTCAGCATTGAAACATATTGACGATTTGCTAGCTGGAAAGGACTCTCCGCAGACAAAGCTTATCGTTAGCAAATCAATCAATTCTGAAGAGCTATCAAAGCACCTTGATGCGCCGTCCATCGGCACGCTGGCAGGGGAGAATTATCTAAACCCTATTGCCCCGCCTTATCATCCGGAGATTATGGATAAAGCCGTAAAGGGTAACAATACCCTTTTGCAGGCTCTGAATGCGCTAGTGGTCAATTGCGGCAATGTTGGACACACATTTGAATATATCGGCAAAGAAGAGGAAAAGGAAAGCCCTGATGTTATAGCTGAAAAAGAGCGACTGGAAGGTTATGTTCAGTCTCCGGACGGCTGCCAGACTTTCCGCGAATTGAAGGAAGGCTATTGGTGGGATATGCTCCGTTTTGGTTATAGCTTTATCGAAGTTGGCAGGGACGGAGAAGGTAAGATTTCATGGTATAGGCATATAGACGCTAAGTGTATGCGCCTATGCGGGTATGATCCGGAAGAAGTGCCTGTTTCCCGTCCGGTAATGCGCGGCGGGAAGATCGATTACATCAATAAAAAAGAAAAGTTTCGCCGCTACATGCGGTTGAACGAGAAATTGCAGCGACCGGGAACTTATTACAAGGAATTTGGAGATGAACGGTTAGTTGATCCTAAAAAAGGATCAAAAGGAGGGGTTAATTTGGCGGAGAGCGCTACGGAAATCATCCATACCCGACTGCTTCCGCTCTCCTGCTACGGTAATACAGAATGGGAAAATAACTTCGGCTCCGTGTTAGGTGCGCGTGAGGCTGAAATCGTCAATCTTTCGTTCTTTGCCGGCGGAGGAAAGCCATCAATCGTCGTCCTTGTCAGTGGCGTTCTAACTGATGAATCCATAACGGATATTGAAGACAAGTTCAACTCCGGCGGAGCAAAGGAGCGGGTTCACCGCGCATTGGTGCTTGAAGCCAGCGGAGACCAAAGCCTATCAACTGGTATTGAGGGTAACATTCCTTCTCCTAAAATCGACATCAAAGAGCTAGGTTCCAATAACAAGGACACTTTCTTTCTTGAGTATGATAAGCATTGCGCGGAGAAGGTGCGTTCCTCCGTCCGGCTGCCTAGCATCTTCTTAGGTCAGAGCGAAAACTACAATTACGCCACCGCGCAAGCCAGTATCGAATGCACGGAGAACCAAGTCTTTGGGCCGAAGCGGGATAAGTTTGACGATATGATGAATAACAAGATTCTTGCAGAGCAAGGCTTGCCATCAAAGTATTGGAAATTTACTAGCAAAGCAACCAAAATCACAGACCCTGCCGGGGTTGTATCCGCGCTTACCGCTCTGACTGCCGCTCAAGCGGTTAGTCCTAATCAAGCTATCGCCATTTACAACGCCATTTTTGGCGGTTCACTGGCCGAATATGAAGAGGAATGGGGTAAGGTGCCCGCATTTATTACTGAAATGAATGCAGCGCAACAAGCCGCTGAAACCGCCGCTGCTTCGCAAGAAAAGATGACAGAATTCAAAGTCAAAAACACAAGTAACGCTAGCAAGTTTCCCGGCAAGCGCCCGGTTGCAACAGTTGCGAAAACTCCGCCCGTTAAAAAACCCGTCCGTCAGGTTGTATCCAAGTAAGCATATGGCTATTACAAGAAAAATCAAAGTATCGGAGTCCGGTCTGCCTAAAGTAGGCTCCCCCCTTGACGATACACAATACGGCCAGCACACGGACGCGTTAGCTAAGTATATCAATGCAAAGGTAGCGAAATACGCTAAAAAGCCTATCGCAACCCTGAAGACCGTAAAAAGTAAGAACGATGTTAAGGGCTTATTGAGGATTGCGAAAGCTGAGTATAAAGGCGTGTTCAAATCAATGCAGACTGGCGTTAGTCGAAAGATTGCCACTGCTATGTTTGATGGCGCTGACAAATTGACTAACACCGGTCGTTTACGAAGAGACGGCAGCCGTAAAACAGTTATCGAAGGGCTTACAAAGAACGTAGAATTCTATACGGAAGCTTACTTCCGCCGCATCGTTGAACCAAAATTGAAATCTTTTGTTGCTAAAAATAAAGATTCAGCTACGTTTAAGAAAGATTTTGACGCTTTAGTCAAGAAATCGCTAACGCAAGCGGGCAACTATTGGGCCAACGTTAGTGATACGGTAGCAGGGAGAAGCTTCCATTATGGATTGTTGAAAGGAGCGGAAGGAAAAGGGCATACGGGCTTTGAGCTAGTAGCTGTTATCGACCAAAGAACAACCCCGTTTTGCCGGTCGATTCACGGCAAGCGCTTTTTGATCAAAGATGCGTTAGAGGACATCGAAGAGCTTTCGCTATTAAGAGGAAAAGACGTTCAACACGGACCGTGGGCGTTAGTTAGCGAAGGTAAAGCGTCTATCACCGAAATGAAAAAGGAAGGTTTTATCACTCCGCCGTTTCATTGCAGTTGCCGGACGCGAGTTGTTGTTATCTAATTTTGCAACTGTTGCAAATTCAATTTTCCTAATATGCCCGAAGAACCTAGAGTATCCATTACTAACTTGATGACCAAGTTTGTTACTGGAAACGAACTTAACCCTACCGAACAAGCGGAGATTAGGAACAGAATCGGTTCGGGGACGGGGAGCGCTGGCGATGAACTGGAAGAACGGACAACCGCCCTTGAGGAAACTGTCACTACAGTAAATAACGACTTAGAGGACATCAAAGAACAACTTGCCGCTTTAAACTACGTTGCGCCAGTTATTACTTCTTTCACTAACAATGTTGTGGCGGTCGAAAAAGGCACTTTGGTTAATGATATAACTCTTACTTGGGCCATCAATAAAACACTTACAACTGGTGCCAGCATCAACATCAATCAAGGTATCGGCAGCAAGCCTATCAACGCTACAAATCACGTTATTGCAGACGCTAATCTCTCTACGGACCGCACTTATACACTTACCGTTGATGACGGCACCACAAAACCGGGGCATATCGTCACAAGAACAACGGATATAAAGTTTCAGAATAAGCTATATTGGGGAACATCAGCCAAAGAAGACGATTATACTTCTGCCGACATCCTCGCCTTGCCTAACAAAGTGCTGAGCGCCACAAAAGTAAGAAATATTACTTTAGATGGAGAAGGTAAGTATATTCTTTTCGCAAGCCCGGTAGCGTTAGGTCCTGTAAATTTCGTTGTTGAAGGTTTTGTTACTACGTTTGTTCCTGAAACCATTGGTTTTCTTAACGCATCCGGGTATCAAGAACAATACTACGTTTATCGGTCCCAATATATTCAAAACGGAACCGACATTGCCATTTCTACCAACTAATATTTTATGCCAGTTCCTGTTATCGATACCGTCACTCGGAAAAACCCGAATGACAGATACCCTGTTACCAAAGCTAATGAAGCGCTTGGCGGACACTATAATGTTGATACTATTGCGCAACGCAATAACATTCCGATGGAATGCCGCTTGGAAGGCATGGAAGTCTCTGTTAAAGAAACAGGACTTACTTATAAACTTCAAGACGGTATCACCAATGCTCATTTTGTTGATCGGTTAGGTGTTATTAAGACGGTCACAACCTCCCTTGATAGCAGAGCTACCACTTTGGAAGAGCAAGCGTTTCAGCAGCTTCCACAGCAAACGATCCTAGGCAACCCCGGCACTAGTTCAACAATCGCTCAGGCTATGCCGCTTAGCCATGGCGTCAAAGTCCGAAATGGCAAGTTAGGAGTGGGCGGAGATGAATCGTGGACTAACGTAAAAATCTATATCGCTTGCCGCACGGATAACCAACCCGGAACAGGCACTATCAATGACCCGTTTGACGGTAGCACTGCCGCCAAAATCGATGCGATTCTAAAGCCATATAGTGATAATTTCACTAAGATAAACGTCTATTGGTATCCCGGCGTTTATGTGTTCAACCCTGTTAAGGTGTTGGATGTGTATCCGTTTAGTTCCACGGAACCGACTTGGGTTTGGCGTGATGGCTGGCATTGGGAAGGAGCGGGCAAGGGACGGACTATCTGGAAATCTGATCCTGCCGCGCACAAAGCCGATGACCCTACCGGCGCATTTATCATGTGGCGTTGGGGTTTCAAGCCTAACCAGCAACTGAAATGTGCATCTATCAAAAACGGCACGATTGACTGTTCCGTTACAGGCGCGGACAACACCTCCCTTCCCGGTCCGGCTAAAACTTACACGTTAGCTTTTGACTTCGATGTTGAAGACTTTACTTGTAAGGAAGTTGAGTTTATCAATGCCGGTGGACGTGGGCAGGAAATATTTCCGGTTATTATTACTAACGGTTTGTTGAGCACTACAAATGCTTGTCGTGTGCTTATTAGCCGTTGTAATTCCAAAGACCTTCATCAAGCCGGTAACGGCACTGGAATTCTACTTCATTCAGCGCAACCCGGTCTGACACATGAGTTTACAGTTGTTAATTGTGCGTTTACGGATCAATACATAACATGGGTTAACGTTAACCATGTTTCGATTCTTTATAACTACTTCTTCAACGGAAGGTCCGGATACTCTAACATCAATGTTGATACGGGTAAAAACTATCGTGCCCGAATTGAAGGTAATATCTTCATGGATGCCGGCAGCACCGCGCATCACTTAGGATGTATTACTGTTGGTAACTATGTTGCAGGACCGGAAACTTTTGAATTTGAAGCGGCTGATTTTATTATCAGAAATAACTTCTGTCAGCCTCGCCATGATGCTGTTGCGCCAGTTGCGTTGCTGAGATGTGCGGGAGCTTGCAAACGGTTCATCGTGGAAGGGAACTTCTTCAAGAAGATGACTCCCTTTGCGCCGTATGGTTATTTCGATGACTCTACCATTCTAACGCAAACCCCATTCTATCCGGGATACGGCATCAACCTTGGGTGGCATGTTCCGACAATTCCTAACGAACCTATTCAGGCATGGAATAACGTTTGCATCGATGACGGAAGCGTTCCGCTTGGTCTTGAGAACCGTATCAACGGAGACGCGGTAATTGGTGGCGTCAGCATTGCTGGTTTGAGCACTAGCAAAGCAGGCAGGGATCTTGAAAACGTGTTCTCCGGAACCGTCCTTAACCGTCATATTGGCTCTAAAGCCGTTGACATCGCTAACCTTAGCGATGCGGTTATGGCGCTCATGGGCGGCGGACTTGATCCTGCTAAAGCTAAAGGCAATTGGAATGCTAGCCTTAACGTTCCTGCATTGCCAGCGGCTTCCGGGCATTCAGGGGAATACTATTGGGTTTCCACCGCAGGTAATGGCGCGGGTGGGAATGGCGCGGCTAATGGTCCATGGACCGTAGGCGAAACCATTTACTCTGACGGAACAGCATGGGTTAAGAAACCACAAGCACCGCTTAACATTGCTCCCGGCTCGCTTGATTTCTACGATATTGGAAACTTTGAAATCAGAGATGACGCTAAGCTAGCGGATGGGACTGACATTGCGGTTTGCTTTGCCACTGAAGACGGCACGGAATCTATTATCACATGGACTCCGCTAGGTGTTCCTATTCCTAATCCTACACAAGCGCTGGCTACTGAAATCCAAGCCATCAATAACCAGTTAGGCTCTTTCCAACCGTTACTTGTCTATCTAAACAACGGAGGAATTGGGCTTAACAAAATTGCGGGTTTTGAAGTCCGCGAAGAAGGCGCTTGGTATTTGGAAGGTGAGACAAAGGTTCATCTTCCGTATGTGTTGGCTACTGAAGACGGCACGGAAATTGTTAGCGCTAATAAGACGGACGGAACTCCTGTTCCGACTCCCGGTGGTGCTGCTATCGTGGCGTTGCAGGAACGCGTTACCGACATTGAGGCTCTAACCGATAATCTTAGCGAAGGGAGCCTGCCCTTGCAGTGGCTTGAGCACTATGAAGTCAGAGAAGCCGGCGCATGGTTAGGAGATGATCCGGAAAAC
This sequence comes from Chitinophagaceae bacterium, assembly GCA_040509495.1. GTDB lineage: Bacteria > Bacteroidota > Bacteroidia > Chitinophagales > Chitinophagaceae > Terrimonas_A. The sequence continues at coordinate 44,805 of JBEVKW010000350.1, forward strand.
CGGACTCATTTGCCATGGGTGTTTGCCACTGAAGACGGCACGGAAATTGTTAATGCTGGCGATGTGGATGGAGTTATCTGGCCTAAACAGTCTGCGGATGTTGAAATTCCTGAACCAATTCCGCCGGCTAACTATATACTGTATGGTAAGGATTCTGGCGGTGTCGGTATTAGCGATGACAGCGGAGAAAGCACGCTTATCGACACGTCTGGAATTTTTCGGGACTTTCAGCCTAGCGGCGAGGAAGACGTGTTTATTGCTAGGTCAAACCGTTACGCTGGAACATTCTCTAAGCATAAAATCAAAAAGACAGTTCCGTCAGCACTTTCTACGTCTCCTAAAATCCTGTTAGGGTTTGGGATGACCGGTCAGAGCTTGTCTGTTGGTGCATCCTCTAATCCTACGTTGACGACTACGGTGGTTCATCCGGGATATAACCTAATGTTCAACGGAGGAACAAACGCTGGTATGGTTTCTTCGGATAAACTAGACTTCTATCCGGAGGATGCTACATCGTTTGTTGATATGTATGAAAAGGTCTATTTTCCTACCGGACCTTACCGCGAAACTCCTATCATTGGAGCACTTAACCGAATCAACACAATTAACCAGCAGAATATGGGAATGCGGGTTAAGTTGTGGGGAGCCAGTCACGGACGCGGCGGAGCGCGATATAACGACATCAAGAAAGGAAAGCCGTCATACACTAACTTCCTATACGAGATTACTCGCGCTAAAGCGTTGGCGGATGCTAACGGATGGACGTTCATTTATGTTGGAACCTTCATGATTCATGGAGAGACAGACCGACGTGATGGAACTTCCGCCGCTACGTATGCAAGCTATCTAAACGAACTGTTGAATGATGAAACTGCGGATGTTAAGGCCATCACCGGCCAGACATTCGATCATTTCCTCATTACGGATCAAATGCATAGTTGGACTGCGGAAGCCTATGGCTTTGCTACTCCAACAACTACGATAGGCCAGCTTAACGCCGCCCTTAGTAACCCTCGCATTATCCTAGCCGGTCCAAAATATTGGCTTAACTATAGCGGTGACGGCATTCACTTGCCGGGACTTAGCTCACGTAAGGCAGGGGAGCAACTTGGCAAAGCAGCCTATGCTAAGATATTCGGAAATGGTATCTGGCATCCGTTTGCGCCAATTGAAATTGGTCAGACTTCAGATAAGGTTTGGGCTAAGATGCGAACACCTCAAGGGCACGGTCTTATCTTCGATACGGCACGCGTTAGTGACCCCGGCAACCTTGGATTTGAGCTTGTTGGCGGCAGCATAAGCGGCACTCCTTATATCGAAGGAGACCGTGTTGTTATCCCTAAGATAGGCTCCGCTACAGACCTACGTTATGCGTTTACTGGCATTATCGGCAATGATGGCGGACCGCTTACAGGAGCGCGTGGATGCTTGAGAGACTTGTCCCCTGACGTTAGCGTGTTCACTACGGAAGCGCTTCCTAACCATTGTGCTACATTTGATATGTCCGTCCCTCCCGCTCCCTAATACATTGATTCATATCCTTAACTAAAGCTATTTATGCCTAAATCTATTATCATTCGTCTTCCGGGAATCACCGCTAACGGACAGCGTCCCTTGATTCAGTCCGCCCCGCTTCCTCCGCTTTGGACTCCGCAACAGCTTACTGGCTTGCGTGGTCATTGGGTTCCTAATACTCTGGCGGGGGTTGATGGAACTGAAATTGAAAACCTTGCCGCGTCTAGTGGCCTATCAAACACAATTTATCAGACTACCGCAGGAAGGAAACCAGTTATCGCGGCATTGGGCGGACGCAAGGCGGCTTACTTTGACGGCGTTGATGACGGATTCCGTTCTCCTGATGTTGGCGCTCTCAACGCCGCAGACAAGATTACTATGTTTTTCCGTCTCAAAATGGATGGATTCGATACCGATAACGGGCTTAAACCTATTATGGTTTTTTATGGCGGCACTACTGCTATTACCCGTCTCTATTTCGGCTTGGAAAATGTAAGTGGAGCCAGTAAACGACTTGGTTTTGCTTATCGTAACAACGACGCGGATACTTCAAAGTTTGCATGGTCTAGCACTGTCGCTGATCTTAACGAGCACGTCATTATTGCATCGTTTGACCGCTCTGTTTCTCCTACCCGTTTTGAAATATGGATGGACGGAGTTAACATCATGGGAACTAATACTATCTACAATGCCGGCGCATGGGATGCCGTTGATGGTGCTACTCCCTACATTGGAGCGTCAAACGCTACTGGATTCAAAGGACGGCTTAGCAACTTCGGTTACATTCGGAACATTCTGAACACTGCTAACCGTCAGTATTTGGAAGGCTATCTGGCTCATTCTGGAAATCTGCTTACGCTTCCTAACGCGCATCCGTATTTTACTCAGCCTCCGCGACTGAGCGCGTAAGTCGTTTGCAACAGTTGCAAATCTTATTTCAATTGTTATGGCTATCACAAAAAAACCAAACAAGCGCATTGTGCGCTTTACTAAGATAGATGCGAAAAAGAAGAAGGTTTGGGGAGTCGTATATAGCCCGCTAGCGATTGATTCTCACGGCGATTTGATGACTTCGGAAGAGATAGAGAAAGCCGCGCATGGCTTCCTTCCGAAGGATTTAACAATCGCTGTTGACGAAAATCATAACCATATTCCCACATGGTCCAAAATCATTGAATCCTATATTGTCAGGGCAGAAGGTGACGTTGGCGATGTAGGCGCGTGGGTTGTTGGAATGCAAATCACTAACGATGGTGTATGGAACAAGATTCTGAAAGGGGAGCTTACCGGATATTCGTTTGAAGGAACCGGAATGCGCCGCAAAGCGGAAGCTATCACCGCGTATCAGCGTTACCGCATTGTGAATCTTGCCCCTGCGGAAGACGGCCATACGCATTTGGCTTTCCTTGAATACGACGAAGGAGGAAGGGTTATCAGGGGATGGACTAACGAAGTAAACAAGCACAAGCACAATATTCTATACAACACCATAACGGAATTATCAGACTCTCACCGTCATAGACTAACATGATCAAACAACGCATTGTCAGGAACAAGAAAGAGGTTCATTTGCTGGAAGACGTGGACGTAACCCATGTGTCACTTGTGGACCGTCCCGCTAACCGAACCGCGTTCAGCATTGTTAAGAGAAACGCGGCGGCTAAAAAAGTCAAATTAACCTTTGACTCCCATACAAAAGCAGCGGATAATTCAGCTAGAAATAATAGTGTAAGCAAAGGCGAGGAAGGAAAGACAGACACTAAACCCCGTGGTCAGTGGGTTAGTAATAAGGACGGAAAGAGGTTCTTTATCGCGGAGCGGAAAGCTCGCGTTAGGGATAAGACAGGAAGACACAAGGCAGTGCGCCGCAGACCGGCAACGCCTAATAAGTCCAAAATGAAGGATAAGACACATCCTTTGCCTACCTAATATCAACAAGTTTACCTATCACATGAAATTGCGAATCATTAACAAACCGCAAAGCCGTGTTCCTCTCTACAAAAGGAACGCTTCTGCAACAGTTGCAAAAAAAGACCCTATCATTCAGCGGATGGAGTTTCTTAAATCGGAATTCAGTTCCACCGCTGAAGTTCAAACCGCCCTTGATGAGCATGGCTGGGACATTGGCAAAAACAAGATTGTCGAGAAAGACGACCGTTTTGTTATCACCGATGCCCCTCTAACCAAGTTTCAGAAAGGCACGGTTAGTGAAATCGATGGACCCGCTGAAGGTTTTATCGTTTATGCCGGAAAACTCACCAAAGCCGACGACAGCACCGATGATGACGCCACCGGAGACGATGACGACAATACAGAAGACGGTGACGACGGAGATGAAGGAGAGGAAGGGGAAAACGCCGACATTGAAAATCAGGAAGGCGATGACGATGGCGAGGAAGGCACGGAAAACGGTGAAGACGGGGAAGAAACGGAGGACGTGGAAAAGACAGTTAGCGCTGGCGCTGGCGGTCCCCCGGTTAAGAAACCCGTCAAGAAGCCTGTTCCTACCAAAGACAATCCTGTCGCCAAATCCAGCAAAGCCGGCAAAGTCAAAAAGTCCTCTAAAGAGGACAATCATGTGCTTGCGGCTATTTACAAATTTGATGGGTGGAGCGCTTCCGAAAACAAGGAAGCTACCAGCATCAAGGATGTTATCAAAGCCAGCGATGACGCTTCCCCTGTTGGCTTCCGTGAGCTTACTATGGCTATGCAGATTGCGCTTAGCAATATTATGCGTAGCTCCAAAGACCCTGCCGCTTCCGCTGAGACGCTGCTGGAAGAATTTGGCACTTGTGTTATGGCTATGGTGGACATCAGCAAGACGGCTAAAGGCACTAGCAAAGCCGGTCTTATCAAGTCCATGATGAACCTGACACAACCCGCGCAAGAGGAAGACGATGACGCGGATGATGCGCCGGTTCGCAAGGTGAAGAAGAGCGTTAGCGCTGGCAAGACCAAAGAAGAAACCCGCCTTGAAAAGCTGGTGGAATCTCTGGTCAAATCCGGTGAAGAACAGAACAAGCGCATTGATAAGCTTATGAAGGCTGCTGGTCAGTCTCCGGCGGCTATCGATGACGGAGATGATGAAGAAGATTTTGAATTCCTGTCCAAGGATGCCGGAGAGGAAGACGAAGATGATGAAAGCATTACCTCCTATCTGAATAAGCGCAACAACCGCCCGCGTGGTCTCAACTTCCAATAACAACCTAACTACAGTTTTCGCAACTGTTGCAAATCAATTCTCACTGCTAATCAAAAATGATCATCAAGAAAAAAGCTCCCGCCGGGACTAAGAGCCGCATCGAAAAGTCCATTGCCCGCCGCAATGCGCTTATGAAGAGCATCAAGGAAATGGATGCGCTCATGAAGAGCCACAACATTTCACCTGACGCATTCCGCGCCTATCAAGGACGGCAGTTCATGGCCAAAGCAGACCTTGCCACCGCTACCTTCCGTTCCCAAGGTGGCTGTTTGGACCCTTATCAGGAAAAGCGGTTCATTCGCAACATCGTTGAGTCTCCTACCATTCTCAATTATGCACGGGTGGTGGATATGCCTACCGACAAGTATAAAATCCCTAAACTGGCTATTGGCAGTCAGTTCTTTGTGGGTGGCGTGGAGAATACGGCTATCGCTTCCGGAGACCGCACGGCTCCTATCGCTAGCGAAGTCATTCTGGACGCGTCCGAACTGGTGGGCCAGTTTAACGTGCCGTATGAGACGATGGAAGACAATCTGGAAGGTGACGATTTCGTCAACACCCTCCTTGATCTTGTTAGCGCTCAAGCCGCTCTGGACCTTGAGAACCTGATGCTGAAAGGCGATACTTCTCTGGACACTAGCACTCAGCTTAACCGGCTGCTTCGCGTTCAAGATGGCTACTTGAAAATCATCCAATCATATGTCGTCAATGCCGGCTCTGCCGCCATGGGCGTTAATGTGATTGGCTCTATCATTAAAGCGCTTCCGGAGAAATACCGCAACGACCTTGCTAACTTGAGGCTGTTCGTCAACCCTAACGACGAAATCAACCTCCGTCTGGCTTACGCGACTCGCGCCACTAACCTTGGAGACCAGAATGCTAACAGCCGTGATGTTATCACTCCGCTGGGAGTTCCCGCTACGCGTGCCGCTACGCTTGGCTCCGGTGTTGCGCTGCTGACTGACCCTCGCAATCTTATCCTTGGTATCCGCCGTCGTATCACTCTGGAAATGGATAGGGACATCGAAACCCGCCAGTTCAAGTTCGTCATGACGTGCCGTGTGGCCGTCAACATTCAGGAGGAAAAAGCCGTGGTTCGTGCCTACGGTATTGCCTGACAAAACGTTTTAGCGCTGACAAGTTAAGGGTTAATCTGGTCAGCGCTAAAAGCCGTTATCGGTAGCTTTGCTAACTATCCGGTAACGGCACTAAATTTCCAAAACCCCTTTAACGCTCAACAAAACCCTATCCAAATTTATGAAATCTATCGTTCTAAAGCGCGGTCTGGAATATACCCACGTCATCAATCCTTCCTCAAATCCCGCTGAGTATAAAGCTCTGACGTTTCTTCGCGGGCAGCCCGTTAATGTTGAAGACAAGGTGGCCGATGCTCTCTACCGTGAAACGGTAATTGTTACCGTCGATGGCAAAAAGGAGCATATGCGCCGTTTCAGCAAGCCGGCTGCCGCCATTGAAGTGCAAGTGGAAGAAGAAAACATCATGGATGCGGAAGATGAGGAAATCGACGCCATTACCGCCGTTAAGGGCTTCGACCCTAACGAGGATAAGGAGCCTCGCATTCGTGAGGACAACGACGGGGACGGCGTTATTGATGAGGAATCCGGAGAGGAACAAGACCCTGAAGGCAAGTCCGTCCTTCCCGCTGCTATCAAACAGAAACTGGTTCGTCCGAAGGTTCAGAAAAACGCCTAACCGCAAGTTTGCAACTGTTGCAAATGAAACGCTATGAGAACACAAGTTTTGACGGCACCTTCGGATGCTGACTTTGAAACTTTCTATCCTCTAGCGCAAATAAAAGCTGACTTAGTTATCGCCAGCGATAAGCATAACGAACGACTGAAAAGGCTTTTAAGGGCGGCTGTTCGGGTTTCTGGACAAGCCGCCCGTTGCGTTATCTTGCCAACCACGCAACGCACTTATTTCAATCCTCCCGTTTACAAAAACGATTGCTTTGGATTAACTGCTAGGTGGATTGACCGGGATAGAACGATAAACGGATTAGTGGTTCAAGGACCGCTGATTTCCATAACGTCAATACTGGACGGAAGCGATACGGTCAACCCGTCCTTGTATGAGGATCAAAGCGATAACTCTGCTAAAGGGACTGGCCGTATTGGGTGGCGCAACCCTGACGGCACTCCACTGCTTACCCGCTACGCTCGCAACCCTCTAACAGTGGAATATGTTGCGGGATTCACAGACCCTACGGATATTGCCACTATCAAACAAGCGGTTTTCGAGATTATGGCTAACTGGCATATGAATCCCGGTGAAGTGGCGGAAATGACCGTTCAGTCTGTTCCTAAATCCGCACTTACTATCCTAGCTGCTTATTGGTCTTCCCGGACTAATCGTTTATGAGACGTTATCGGAACAACCGTTCTTTCGGAGGACAGAGTAACCGCGTTCGGTTAGGACAGATACGCGAACCTGTTGTGTTTTTGCGCGCTAAAAAACAACCCACAGAAGACGGCTCCGACTTCATTGAACTAGTTAACAAATACCTGCAAACATTCGCTGCTGTTGATGAGGGACGATACACGATAGATGCGGAGCAAGCGCAAAGCATGGATGCGCAAGCTCAAACAACCTTTGTTATCCGTGATGAAGGGTATGAAGTCGCTACCAATGATTTCATTGTTTGGGGTATCAAAGTTTACAAAGTGATAGGCACTCAGCGGTTGCGCGGGTTGAACCCGTTTCTGGAAATCATGACCGCTGATTACGGTCCAGTTAGTCAGGCCGCATTCGAGTTAGACCCGTCCTTGTCGATAGCCACTTCCGATGATGTAAAAGACAAAGAAGAAGTTAACCCTTTTTGGGAAGATTGACGTATGGCGTTAGTAAGACTTATCCGCGCTGGAAATGCGTTTGCTAAAATACCGCTGACCGCGAGGAACAGGATTATTTACTGGACCCGTCGTTTCGCCAGAGAGATACAGCGCGGAATTCAGGCGGATATGCGCCAACCCAAAACTGGTTATTGGGGTAAGAAGCCTGACGGAAGAACACCGCATAGACATTCCGCCCCCGGTGAGGCTCCCGCTATTTGGAGCGGTGCCCTGTATAACGACTTGAATCCGCGTTACAGTATGGGAGGAATGCGGGCGGAAATTGCTCCTAGAGTTAAGTCAAAAAGAGGTTATTTTTATCCGGGAGCGCTTGAGACAGGAACTCCTAAGTTGGCTCCCCGTCCTTACCTGCAAAAAGGATTCATGCGCTATAGAGACCTTTATAAGGCTAAGATCAAACAGATTCTGGCAGAAGATGCGTTAAGAAAATGAGCACCCTACGCGCCGCATTTCAGATAGAGGAAATAGTCCTTCAACTAAGGGCTAATGCTCCGGCATTCGATAAACGCGTTATGGCTCGCTCCGCCATGAGTGCTATAACACCTTTCAACGATAATATCGATTTGCCGTATGTAGTGGTTACAGAGACTTCAACAAGCGGCTTTCCCTACGATAAGATGACTGCCACCCAAAGAAGGGAGGCTACGATTTCGTTTATTGTTTGTGTGGATAACACAAAGCAAAAAGGTTCAATGACCGGAGCGAAGTCAATTCAGGTGATGAACTCCCTTATTCCCTGTATTGAGCAAGTGGAGAACGCTTTACTTGGCTGGAAGCCTGTGAATATCGACCTAGCGGATACTCCATTGTTTATCGACCGGGGAATGCTGGAAGCTAATAACACTAAGCTTTGGTATGAAGTTGTTTGGACCATTCCCTATATCGTTTATAATCCTCTTTTCCGTGGGTTAGGAAGTCAGGCGGTTGACGACGATGAAGATGATGTAACTCCCCTTACGGAAGTTGGCGTTATGTATGGCGAGGAACCCGTGAAGCTCTTCCTTGATGAATGGATTTACGGTCCGCAGACTAACCCGCCACCGCGACCCATTGAAGATATTGACGCTGATTTGGCAGCTGGCGGTATTGTTTATGTCAAGGTAGGTAATGATTACGTGATGGAGACAGACCGTCAGATTATTACCGGACATTATCAGACACGCGGTCAGGTTGTCGTCATTATTGATGATGCTATCACATATCATCATTACAGCGGCACGGGATACGATACCGGATTCCTATTCTTGTATAGCCCTGATGGCCTTCCGGTCTATACTTACAATGGGGAACGTATCCAAGCGCTTGATGACTATAGGGACAGACCGGGTTACGTTTATAGGGACCGGCACTGGCATAGACCTACATTGCTAAACAGCGACCCCGGTTTTGCACTGCTTTACACTTCCGCCGGAGTGCTTGTTTACACCTATAACGGGGAGCAAGTGCAAGCATTAGATGATTACATAACAACATCATGAGCCGCACTCAAGGCAACGGAACCCCTCTTGACTGGCAACATCGTAGTGATGTTGTTTATATGTATCGTTTGTTTACTAAAATGATGCAATGGGGTGAAGTCGTTCAAGCCGATTATGATGCTGGAAAGGTCAGGGTTCGTTTAGGCGCGGAGCAATCATTACCCGGACAGAAGGCAGGCAGAGCTTGCACTGTCTCTCCTTGGTTGCCTGTTCCTCAATCCAGAGCGGGCGCTAACCGCAGTTGGGCAATGCCGGAGATAGGGGACCAAGTGATGATTATGTGCCCTAACGGTGAAGTGGCGCAAGGAGTTATCGGATTTCACGTTGGATGCGCTAATCATTCGCCAAATGCTGCAAAAAGTCCTGACGTTCAACGGTCCATTTGGGGTAACAATGGCAATATTTTTGATAACCTCTTTGATGACATTGATAGGGCTAAAAAGCATAGACACCAACACTTACCTTCCGGGGGACGGTATCTGGTTACGATAGGTAAAGATCATGCGTCAGGTGCCTGTATTGACGCCAGCGAAAAGCAAATCAGTCTCCGAATCGGTGAAACGTCTCTGGTTATTTATCCTGATAGAGTAGAGATTCAAGTTAACGGCCAATCGACTCAGTTTCAGCTGACCGCAGAGTCAATAACAGCTATCGTTGCCGCTACGTCGAAATACGTTCAGACCGGCGGAGGAATTGATATGTCTGTAGGCGAATCCGGACAGGTAAGCATTACAGCGGAGCAAGTGCTAGCCAGAGTGGAATCCACCGTTCAAAACATAATGAGCGGTTCCATCATTCAGGAACTGGTTGAACAGAAAGTAAAAGCCGTCCTTGAAGCCAATGGCCTTACTTTGCAGGCGGAGAAGGCGAGCGTTAATGTGGAATCCGCTGGCAATGTTGCTTTGAATGCCAACGGTTCAAGCTTTAAGCTTACGGCTGGCGATATTTCCGGAACAGCTACTTCGGTAAAGTGGAGTCAGGGACCCTCGCCAGCGCCAGCTTACAGCGGAGGACAGACCATGACTGGAAATGTTATTGAGTTCTTTCCTATTTACGAAATACCGGTTAGACCTACTCCTGAATTGGGAGGAAATCCTTACACTCCTGATGTGTCAAAATCCATAACTTCAGACGGATAACATGGCAGAAGAAGTTACATCAATTTACGATAATCCTTATACCTTGATGAGTCGTGAGACTGGCAAGGACATAACGGAATTCAATCATTTGCTTCAATCGGTCGTCGATATTCTGACAACCCCCATAGGCAGCCGCATTGATGCACCGGAATATGGAGCCAACATTTTTGAGCTATTCGATAGGCCAATGGGACCGCAATGGATAGCGCTCGCCAACTATTATGCGGTTATCGCTTTGGACCGCTGGGAACCTCGTTTGAAGATACTGAAAATTCAATACAAGATGGTCAATTCCAAAGCCGGACGAATCGTTATTGATTTGTGGGGAGCCTATCTTTTAGGAGGAAGGGCGCTGAAATTTCAGGACGTGGAACTGGACTTCAAAAAGACGTATTTCACTAAGTAATATTTCGCAACTGTTGCAAATTCTATGTCGCTAAATCTATCATCTTTGCCCACGCCAACGGTCATCGAAGAACCCTCCTTGGAAGCGCTAGTGGATAGGGATATTGCCAAGTTTCAGGAACTTGATCCTACTTATGCCTATTTTCTTCCAAGCGACCCGGTTGTTAAAGTTGTTCGTCATGGTTCATGGCGTGATTTTATCCTCCGTCATTACATCAATGATGTGGCTAGAAGCTCCCGTTTGATTGCATTCGCTACAGGCGGAATGCTTGATCATTTAGCCGCCAATGAAGGCATTACCCGGATGCTCGTTGATGAAGGTAATACTGAAACCAATCCACCTATTCCGGAAACTTACGAATCTGACGAACGGCTAAGGCAGCGCATTATCGACATAAAAGCGGGTCGCAACGGGGCAGGCAGCGTCCCTTACTATCGCTATCATGCGATGACCGCAGACCCTCGCGTCAAAGACGTTAACGTTTTCAGCCCTGACTTTCCGGATGGCTATAACATGGGCGGTAGAGTATCCGTATGTGTGCTTTCTTATGAGTCTAACGGAGTTCCGTCCGTGGATTTGTTGGAGAGGGTTAATTTCGCGCTCAAACAGCCGCAAGTCAAAGTGGTCAGCGACCTTATTCAGGTTGAAGCGGCTAGGCCGGTCTTTGTAGTCATCAAAGCCAAAATCGTCCTTAACCAGACAACTCCGATTGATGTCTATCAAGCTTTGTCGGAAAAGTTTACTGCCGCATTTGCCGAACAGGTTAAGCTAGGTCAGGATATTACTATTGCTTGGATTATCAAAAATCTGTCGATTGATGGCGTGCATGACGTGGTTATTCAGGAGCCTACCGCCAGCATCAAAATTGACCCTTCGCAATTTCCCTATTTGCAGAGCCTAGTCCTGACATTTGGCGGTTTCGACAAGATTAGCGATTACAACTTGTCGGACGCTGAAAGGTTCTCTATTTACGACCGTATTTATCGTTACTACTACGATTCATGCGTTCGCTATCAGCGTTCGGCTACACAAATTGCTATCGACCTTCCTAAGATTGCGGTTGAAGGCGTTATTCAGCCTACTACGGAGGGTTTTGCACGGTGGCTTGGATTGGACAACGTTATCGTGAATGCCACTACTGGAATTCTTCTTCCGGAGGATGAAATCGCCTATCTGATTTTTGAATCAATGCAGCCCGCTTACGATGCCGCTAGAACAACCAACTCCATTAACTGATAATCTTTACAAGCTGCTGCCGGCTAACGCTACGAAGCTTGAAAGAGACTTGCTAAAACTGGTCCCCTATGACTCAGTTTTGCAGGTTATCGCATCGCAAATTGGCGCGGTTGGCGATACCGTGTTTCCGGATGACTGGAAAGTATGGGTGCTGCAAGAACTAGGTCTGCTGCCCTTGCTGGAAGCGATAGGCGATATTGATTTGGTGTTGGAAAACTCCAAATACATCGTTGAACATCATGGAACCGTTGCCGCAGTGGTTAGAGTTTGTAACATGCTTGGCTATCCTAACGCTGCCGTGTGGGAACACGAATGGCCTACAACCCAATTCGGAGAATTTCAGGTTTATTTAGGCAAACTGATAGCGTCGCAAGCCTCGCTGGAAGCTTTGGAGAACGCTGTAAAGGCGGTTAAGCCTACAAGGTCACGCATCCGGAGATTTTATAGTTTTGAAGAACATGACGTTAGACGGCTGATGCTCAATCGTCTGAAGACACATCAAAATTGTGTCCTAAACCGTCAGATTTTAGGACACTTTTCAGGATTTCCAAGCGTCCATAACCCTTATTTGTGGGTTTCCAGCGTGCAAGAAGACGTTAAGGAAATAAACATTTCAATCAACGGTTCCGGTTTCAACGTTTACAATTTCGACTATACTGATACAGGTAGTGTCAGCGGATTTATAACCGATAGCGGAGGCGAACCTATAACGGACGGAGACGGAGACGCTATTGAATATACTTCTTACGTCTTCCCCGAATAAGGTTTGCAACAGTTGCAAAAAGTTTCTTGATAGTAAAGCCATCTCCCGTATAATTAACAATGAGTATTTTCAAACCAGTCGAAGGACGGGGCATCCTCCTTCAAAAACTTCTTACCGAAGAAACTCATTTCGAGATAGGAGATAGCGCTACCCCGCTAACCAGCAACAGCACCGGGTTAGGACATCCGTTATTCCGCAAACGAGTTTTTACAAAGGGCTATGTTAAGAACTTTCTTACCATGCGCCGCGCAACCATTGGTTACATTTCGGATGCTGGTGAAGCCGGCGCAAGACAGACTTTGCTAGCCACGCGACTGCAATACACGGCTCAAGCAAAGACAGTGCTTTACGCCGGTAATATGTCGCTCTCCGGTAACTCGCCGTCCGACATTTCAACCGCCCTTGATGCGTTCAGTTATTACTACAATAATCTTAACTTGTTTCCTGCTTACGGTAACAAAGATCAAGATGGCGTGGGCGGACTGGATAACATGATGGATTATTTTGAACCCATCGCCAGCGGTCGTTATAGAAGCATAAGCATAAATTACGATACTCCGCAAGTAGGCGATGTTTCACCCGTCCATGTTAGCTTTTATCACTCTGGAAAAAACACGGCTGGCGACGACACTGAACCTGATGGAATTACCGCCGGAAGCGTGCAAGCGCTGGCTCTGAAAGCAGCGGCTAAAGCCAGTCCGGCACCTTGGAAAATTTGTGTTGTGCATCATCCTCCGGTCACTGGCGGGGAAGGCGCGTTGGAAGAGCTAGCGCATTTGCTTGATGGCACATGGGATTTGGTTCTTTGCGGCCACTCTCAAGTAGCAGAAGAGATAGACTGCAAAGGCAAGGTGAGGGTTTTAAACGTTAGCTCCGCCCTTACAAATGAAGGCAGCGGAGCGCTTACCGGAGCCATTGAACCCGGCATAGTTAAGCTTTGGAGCAATGATAGTGTAAACGGCTATGTCACAATTCACGCTAACGATAAATATCTGGCTTGGGACATTAGAGACATTGTCAGTAATGCAATTGTTCGTCAGTCTCATTTGAGAAAGCCTTCTGCAAAGAAAATTTTTACGTCGTCCAACAACATCCGGTTTTACATGACGGATGAAGTTACTAGCGCGATTGTCCTATCGGTTAATGTTGATCCGGTGGACCTTACCGAAGGAGCGCCTATCCGTGAATTAGGCATTTTTGCATCTTCGGAAGCGGTTGCAACTGTTGCAAGTGGAGCGACCACGATTCCCATGGATAAGATTGCCGATTATGGACACCCTATCCTTCTTGAAGACGGGTTAGCACTTACGCATAGTTCCGCTAACTCCAAAATGATTACCCGCGTTCTTTCCCTGTAATTTTATGTCTCAGTTTCCACCCACTACCAAACCCGGTTTTTTCAATAACTATGATGCCCGTGCGGCTAAAGGATACTCTGCCCTTATGTTCAGGGCAGGCGGACCTTTAAGTGCTAACGAACTTAATGTGCTTCAAGACAACTTGATGGCGCAAGCCCGTGAAATTGCTGACGGCATTTATAACAACGGGGATATTATCGATGGCCTAACTCCTGCAATGCTTGTAGGTAGTTCCGCCGGTAACTTCAAAGTGGATGCCGGAAAGCTCTATATTCGCGGTCGGGTTTACACGTTAGGAGAGACGACGCTTACCATTCCCACGGATAAGAAAGTTGCTGTTGGCGTTCGCCTTGTTGTCACTGCTGTTGATGATATTCAGGACCCGTTGTTAAAGGACAACGCGGAAGGATGGGATTCCTATCAACAACCCGGCGCAATGACCGTTAGAACGGAAGTTAAGTGGGGATGGGTGGCTGACGGCGGAGAACAGGACGAAGACGTGACAGACGCGGAATTCTATCGCATTTATGATGTAGATAGAGGAAACATTATTATTAAAGACGTTTCCCCCGGAATTCAAGCCATTATGGATGCTATTGCCAATTATGACAATACCGCCCATGGAAGCTATGTTCTTGACGGTTTGAAAGTCAGATTTGCACGTTACGAAGCCGCGACTGCTGAACACCCTAACCGCTATGTTTTCACCGTTTCAAACGGTATGGCTCACGTTATAGGGTATGAAGTGGGACGGTCTAAGGATACCCCGCTTGAAGTTGACATTGATTTCGACATCGCAACCGCTGAAAGCGAAAGCGAAAACTATGCTCCGGCAACGGACGGTGGCGCTTACGCAATGTCAGTCAACCGCCCGCCCTTGAATGTCATTACAGCGGCAAGCGGTCTAATCAAAATCACAGAAACTGTTACTAAAGGTTCCACTGGCGGGCAGGATGAATTAAACCTTCCCGGTGTTGAATACGTTATCAGTGTTAAAAAAGGTCCGACTACCTATCAAACTCCGCGCGATTATTCATTGGTTGACGGTCATATTGATTGGAGTGCTAGCGGAGTCGGAGCCATTGAACCAGCGCCGGGAGATGAATACGAAGTCATTTATGCTAACCGTGAGAATTTGCTGACAAACGGGCGGGGAAACATCGCCAGCTACAACGCGACCACGATTAACCTTACCGGATTGGTCAAACACACGAATGAAACTCCATCCGTTGTCTATATCAGCTATTCCTATAAGCTGCAACGAGTGGATGCCATCACAATGGACCGTGGCGGGGATTTTCACCGCTTGAAAGGCCGTCCTTCCCGTATCAATCCCTCCGCGCCATCTATTCCGCAAACACACGTAAAGCTGGCTCTTATCGTTTACAATTGGTTTGAAGACCCGTTTGTGCGCGATGTTAGAACCTATGCTGTAACATTTGAGGAACAGGCAAAAGTCCAAGCGCAAATCGACACACTTTCTGATTTGATTGCGACTGTTCGTCTTAACGCGGATATGACCGCTAGAGAGCCTGCCGATAGGCGCGGGCAGTTTGTGGATGCATTCCGCGATAACGAATCCCGCGATGCAAATCTTACAAACACAATGTCGATTGTGGATGGATTGCTTGTGTTGCCTATGACGGCGGACGCCAACCCGCCTAACCTCTTCGCGGAGTCGCTTAGACATCATTTGCTGCCGTTCACAACGGAAATCATAGTGGAACAACCGAAATACACCGGATGTATCCGCATCAATCCATATCAAGCGTTTGAACCCATTCCGGCAAAGGTTGTTATTTCCCCGTCGTCCGATTCATGGACGCAACCAAGTTCAACTTGGAACACACTTCTTGTCAGCAACTTCGTTAAAGCCGTAAAGGATAAGAACCAAAATTCCACTCCTGCCACAAACTTTCTTGAAGTCCCAAGCAGTCAGGAAAGACAAACTGTCCGGTTAGGTATTTCTATCCGTCCGCAACCTATTTCATTTGCTATTGAAGGATTTGGACCGGGTGAAGTGCTTAGGGAACTGAGATTCGACAATATCAGATACAATAACGCAATCGCCGGTCTGTTGCCCTTCACGGTTAGTGGTCCTGCAAATGCTAGCGGAAAAATTACTGGCTCGTTTAATATCCCTAGTGGTATTCTCCAAGGGCAGAAGTTGGTTGAGTTTTTCGGAGATAGTTCTTATGGAAGTTGCACGTTTATTGCTGATAATTATCTTACTTGGAAAGAGAAAGTTAAAGTAAACGGTAAGACTAAAACAATTATTCGGACGGTTAAGGCTGACCCCGTGGCGGAAACGTTCACTTTGGACGAAGATTGCTATATTACAGCGGTCAGCCTGAAATTCTGCAAAATCGGAGACGCCAGCAAGCCGGTTTATGTGCAAATACGTGAAGTGAACACCGGATTCCCCACGGAAGAAGTTATCGGTGAGGGTATTTTCTACCTTAGCAATCTAACGCTTGATGGACAGGGCAACCCTGTCAACGCTTGGACCGACATCACACTCCAATACCCTACATTTATCGCGGCTGGCATTACTTATGCCATTGTTGTGATGACGAATGATGCTAACCACTCTGTTGCTTATGCGCAACTTGGTAGCTACATGACGCCAGCGCTTAACAATGGAGTGGGTGGGTTCGTCACTGGTCAGCCCTATCAGACAGGGCAAATGTTCACAAGCTCCAATGGCCAATCGTGGGTTACGCATCCGGATCAAGACCTAACATTTCGGCTCATTAGAGCAAAGTTCACTGCTGGTCAGTCTGTCATCAACCTTGGTGTTATCAATGCAGTCAACATTTCGGATATTCTCACAAAAGCCACGGTGTTGCGCCCTAGCGCGGATTGCGAAGTTAGATTTAGGTTCACTCCTGATTCGATTAGCGACGTGTATGAAGCTAGGGAGGATACTCCGCTGGCTCTTCCGCTTCGGATTAGCGGCGCTATCAAAGTTGAAGCCATTTTGACGGCGGATAACGTAAACAACGAGTATCTTTCACCGCTCCTTTACGACCGTCCGCTTGTTGCAACAGGAAATATCAGTGACAACGGTGTTTACATTGGAGACCCATTCAATGCTAGAGACCTTATCAACCTGACAAACACTTTCACGGTCGTTGTTGTGTTTGAATACATGAAGAAACCCGGTGTTACAGTCGGCGTTAAGATGCATTCTCATGTGCTTGCTAGCGGAGTTCCTCAATTCTCCGGAGGAAATCCAGTGACCGAATGGATTGATTGTGAACTCAGGCTTGAAAGGGCGCTTGAAGATGGATGGTATGAAGCGGAATATAGATTCCCTCCCGGCGTTACCGGTTACGCTGTTGCGCCTAACTATGTTACACGGGTTCAACTGGCTTGCGCTGGCACTCCCGCTAACCGTGTTTTTGTGCGCAATCTCCGCGCTACGTCCAGAGTTTAATTTGCAACAGTTGCAATTTCATGGCTAACACTCCAAAAGGCGTTCAAGGGTTCGTAAAAACAACCTATCAGACAACCAACGGTGACACGTTACGGTTAATCTGCCATAGGCATTACGGACAGTCCGGAAGTCTTATACTGAATGCGGTTATAAGGGCTAATCCGTGGGTTGTTTCTAAATTGTCATTTGGACCGGGTGAAATCCTAGTCATGCCGGGTATCGACACAACCGAAATAATCCCTCCTTATTCTATCAAACTATGGGATGATGGCTTGTTCATTCAAGCGGCTCTGGCAGATAGACCTAAGAAAAAACCTAGCAAGGTATCGGAGGAAGACTTATTGGATTTGTTGGATGACTTCCGGAAGAAAAAGAAAGACCCCGTGCCTGATGAAGAACCGCCAGAGCCACGCCCGCCCTTGCCTTATGGGACTAACATGGACTTTTCAGACCTTAGCGACCCTTATAGCCTGCTTAACGATGCGTTGACTAACCTTAACTGATGGAAAAAACATTACATTTTATTTGGTATCAGGGTTTAAGGACGGCTCCGCCGGAACTGCAAGCTATACCTAGCCAGTGGAAGTCTCTGAACCCTGAATATCAGATAAAGGTTTGGGATAGTGTGTCGTTGGAAGAGTTTATCAAGAACTGTTATCCGCATTATCTGTCGTTTTTTAGAAACATTGGTAGCGGGCAGACAGAACGGCAAGCCGTCATCAAAAAGTGTGACTTTGGGCGTTTGCTAGCGTTATTACGGTTTGGTGGCGGTTATATCGACTTGGATTGCGAACCGGTGAAGCCGCTTCGCTCTTTATTCGATTACGGAAAAGTGGAGCACATCCATACGCGGTTTGTCTATAGCCGTAATGGTAGTTATCCAACAAATCTGAAAAAGATACATGGAAAGCCTATCCAAGTTGATTTTGAAAAGTATGAGTTGATTCTAAGCCGGGAGCACTGCTTCAATACCGTGTTAAACGGTTGGTCAGTTTCTAACACCGTCATGTTTGCTAAGGCAGGCTCCGCCCTTCTTAACGATATGATAGTTAGCTGCATTGCTAACGTGAAAGAAAAAGTTCTAGCTTTTGCTGGACCTTTAGGATTGAGCAAGTATCTTATAAGCAGAATAAGTGATTTATCTGGAAGAGTATTAACGCTTCCGCCATATTATTTTTTATGGCAAAAGCATGATATGGGGGAAGTTTGGGAAAGGGCCGTTTGTTGCCATCAAAACCGCATGGATTGGACGGATAAAACTAACATCGTCCCATGGGACTGTTAGTCATTTTGCAACTATTGCAAATCACATCAAATTCTTTGTATTATGCCTGAAATTAACTACGTTGATCAAATCGCTGCTAGCGGCGTTCATGCTATCTCTGACAATCAAGGCCAGACTTCCCGTCAGGCTAACATGGTTGCTACCCGCGCTTACGGCGCGGTTCGTCTGGCTACCACTCAATACTACCGCAAGCCTTCCGGAGAATGGAATCCCGCTCCCGCGCTGGTTCCCACGCTTAGCGTTAGGTCTGACGGCGCGGATAGCACGCTTGACGAAATCGTCTGGCTGCCGGGCCATGAATTGCGCGACCGGGCCGGAGCCATCATTACTAGTGGTCTTGTTATCAAAAACGGAGTGGAATACTTCTATGCGATGACAAGCTTTCGTCAGACTGGTGCAAGCGCGGTCGTTACCGCCTACTTGGGTGCGCCATGGGGAGCCGCCCTTGTTGCGGTGTAAAAATCGGTGTGGTGCTACAAAAGCCTAGCCGGTATTGCGTTTTTACGACTGCCGGCTAGGCTAAATTTTTATATTTTTTCTGAATACCCCGATAACTAGGTAAGGCGAGATTTGAAAGTTATCATTTGGTTTCCGTTGAAAGGTATCGCCCCCGCTAACTTTATTGTCGTATAACCTATGGCTGGCAATCAAATTACAGGCTTTTCGCTTCTGGATAATCCTACGCCGGATGATGTTTTACACATCAATTCCGCTGGCATCGACTATCAAGTAAAGGTATCCGTTCTTCAAGCGCTGACGCTTGCTGTAACCACTAAAGCGTCGCAAAATACAACGTTATCCCTCCTTGATAAGGCTCGCCAACTGGCGTTTACCTATGTTGGAAGGAAGACTTGTGTTATTCCCGATGACTTGCCGGTAGGATACTCCGTTCTTCTTGTAAACGCTAACGGCGGAGGACCGCTGGTTGTTTACCCAAGCGCCGCCGCGAAAATCAAGGGCACTGGCGTCCCTATCATCATTCCTGAGCAAGGTGACGTTGCTACTATCACTTGTATTGCGGCTAATCGTTACTCTGTTTCTGGCAAATACGAACGTCAATACATAGAATTCACAGCATATAAAAATGCGGGAAACATTGCGTTTACTATCCAAGCCGGAGAAGCGTTTAAAATCGAATGGTGGGACGGCACTGTAGATTCCTATAACACTTCAGCGGCTACGGCGGTATCGAAGTATTCGCCAGACGCTGAAATTAAGAGGGTAAGAGTTTTTGCAACTGTTGCAAACGGTCCCACTAAAATCACTGGACCTAACAACGGTATAACCAATGTAAAAGCGGAAAATCTTTCTACGCTTACAGAGCTTTCTTTGTCCAATAACGGAATTACTAACTTCGATTCAAGGGGATTAGATGAGCTTACTAAGCTTGTCCTTACCGCTAATCCTATCACAAGAGTTTACTTTCCTAACCTATCAAAGCTTTCTGAACTGAATTTGGAGAGCACGGATATTCATACTATTGTTCCGGACGGAATGATTAGTCTTTACACGCTGTATGTGGGAGATAGTAATTTGCTCACGTTTAGCGGCTCCGGATTTACACGGCTGAATAGTTTATATATCCAGAATTGCCCCGGACTGGCTTCATTTAATGGCGTAGGAATGCCTAGTCTGGTTAGGTTGACGATGAATGGTTGCACGGGCATTACTTATCTTGACTGCAAAGGATTGCATAGTCTGGCGAGATTGTTTGCTAGCGGCATGGGTTCTTTGGAAGAGTTCAACGGTAACGATTTGCGGCAAATTACCCATTTAGACCTTAGCTCCGCCACGTTCCTTCAAAAGCTAACCAACTTTCCGACAGTCGAAACTGGACCGGAATCTGTTATTAAGTTGGGGGATACCGACTTGAGTAGCGCTCAAATAACCGCTATGTATAACGCGGTTGGCTCTCCTGTTGGTTTGACTAAAAATATCAATGTGGTTGGCGCAACAGGAGCGGGCGCTAGCACTACGCCGGCAACTGCTAAGGGTTGGACCGTTACCAACGCATAAAATAACAAAAAGAGCTTGCAAGACTCTGTCAAAGACTTAAAGTAATATAAATAGGAGTATAAGAGAAAGAGATATAGGTAAAAGGGTTAGAAAAAGAGGCTAGAATGCACTACTCCGGCAACTTGCAACAGTTGCAAATTTGAATTCATCATTTCATTTATAACGATTCGTTATGGCTATCACTGTTTTACCTTTCCATCACGGCTTGCGTCTGGTCGTTGAAAAAGACGAAGCGCCGCCTATCAAAATTCCGGCAACCGGGATTATTCTGCTGGTAGGCACCGCGCCTTCCGGCCCTGTCAATACTCCCTATCTTATTACGGGAGGGGTCGCAGAAGCGGTTAGCATTTTCGGTAAATGGCAGCCATGGCACGCGGCGGAAGGTCTTACCATTCCGGAAGCGCTTCACGCTATTTACCAAGTCAGCAGTCCGCTTGTTGTTGTTATCAACGCTGCCGCTACCACAAACGCGATTGAAGCGGAAGACAACAACGTCAAATTCGACCGCTCCGGCTTTGCTTATCTTAGCCGGCAAAATCATCTCACCAGTCCGGCAATGGAGATTGATACCGGAGCCGTCATTACGGGAAGGAAACTCCCTCCTTCCGGAGGCTTGACTATCACGCTTCCAAAAGGTTATGTCAGCGTTAGTGCTGTAAAGGCAGTTGGAAACACGGCAGTTGTCGGCACCTATAACGGAACCACTGGCGTTTATACCGTCACTTCCGGGGCAACGTTCAATGACGAACTTACCTTTGCCGTTACCGGCGCATGGAGCGAAACGACGGATTACATTTATGATGCCGTCGATGGAACTCTGAAAACGCGTGCTGGCGGTCGATTGCTCCCCGGCATGACACTGGCTAAAGTGTCTTACAGCTATGTCGGCTTTAGTGGAGCTTATTCTACGATGGCAGGCATGATTACAGGCACGATTGCCAGCAACGGAACTCGCACGGGAATTCAGCTAGGCCATCTTGTGCAATCACTGGTTGGAGTCAGTCCCAAACTGATTATCTGTCCGCGATTCACAGACCGGACTGCCGAAAATATGAACATCGCCAGCAACGTCGCCCTTGAGCTTGAAAGGGTTGCGAAAACGCTAGGCGGTCGCGCTTTTATTAGCGCTGAAGATTCGCTTGGCGTGGTCGATTTTGTTAACACGCTTGGTCACTATGCAGACCCTGACAGCCGCATGGGTTGCGTTGCTTGGCCATATATTCGCATTGCCGGTCCGGATGGCGAACTGACCACGCAACCGCCTTGTGCGCGAATCGCGGCTACTCAATCCATGATCGACGCTACTTTGGGTTTCCATGAAAGCTTCTCCGGCAAGAAACTGGAAGGAGTTTTGGGAGTCACCAAATCCGTTACGCACTCATGGACGGATGTTGGAACTCAATCCGATTTCATCAACGAAAACGGAGGGGTTGTTATCGTTAGCGAAGAAGGCTTCTATAAGTCGCATGGCGCTTGGCAGCCTAACGGAGAAATGCTGAATGTTCTCCGCACTGCTGATGCTATCAATATCGCTATTGTGGAAGGCTCCCGGTGGGCACTGGATAGGGCTATCGGTAAGGAGCGCGTCCGACAGGTTATCCAGCGCATTAAATCGCTGTTGCGTGACTTGGAAGCGGATGGCGTTCTTATCAAGAATCCTAACCCGTCGAAAGCCGGGAACGACGTGTGGTTTGACCCCACGTTGAACAGCGATAGCCGGCTTGCTCAAGGCAAGGTTGTTTACAGCTATCGCATCAATCCTCCGCCGCTGATGACGGATATTACCTTCAACGCCCATATCACAAGCACCTTCCTTGAAGCGTTTGCTAAGTCGGTCGCTAACGGCTAATTCGCAACTGTTGCAAAAACTCTAACCTTTTTATTCTATGTCTCGTAGAGTCCCAAAACTCATTAACAACTTTGCGATTTACGCTGATGGCTTTTCCGCAGGAGCGTCAGGAACGCGATTCATGCTTCCGGACTTGAAGCTTAAAGTCAAGGAGCATCAAGGCGGGGGCATGTTTACCCCTACGGATATTGTAGTCGGAAGCGAAAAGCTTATGGCTACTTTTGACTTGGTTCAATACGAAGCCGCCTTCCTTGCTTTGCTTGGCAGAGAAAACGTCCAATACACGGTTCGCATGTATGGTCGTGGTTCCACCGGAGATGAACAAACGGTAGTCGGTTATTTCACCGGCAAACTTATTGAACAGACAGGCCGGGAGCATACAGTTGGCGAATCGGAATATAAGCTCACGCATAGTATCACGCTAACGCACTATGCGCTGGAAGTGGATGGTGCTATCGTTCATGATATTGACGTTCAAAACGGCAAGTTCATTATCGGTGGCGTTGATTTGTGCGGCGGAATGAATGAAGCGCTTGGATTGGCCTGATTTTTGATTCACGTAAAACCCTAAACCCTGACAAAACCATGGCCGAAGAAAAGATTAGCGGAATCCATTCTAACCCGTTTGCGGTGGACGAAGAGCCTAAACCAGCTAACGAAGCTCCTGAAGTTGCAACAGTTGCAAATCCCGAACCCGTGTATTCCGTTGAAAAATGGAATAAGGATATTGAGGACTCCATGAAAGCAATTGTGGGCGCGGAAACGTTTGCTCACATGCTGGTGCGTCCTATCATTGTTGACACTCATGAAGTGCGAACGCTTCATTTCCGTCGTCCGGTTGCAAGGGACCGGTATAACGCTATCAAGCTTTGCGGGCCGGATGCCAGTTCAGAAGAAATTCTGATGGAAAGCATGATGGCTTGTGCGTCCTATCAACATCCTACGCTTGACCGCAAGCCGCCAGTTCCCCGCGATGCGTTCCTGTCTATGCAATGGGTTGATTCCATCTCCCTTGAAAGGAAGTTCTCGGTTTTTATAAATTCCCTAGCCTTCGGAGTTTAATGGAGACTATCGGCATTTTAGCCGAAGGTTTGAATACTCCAATAACTGCATTGCTAGGGATGACTGAACCAGAATTATATGACTGGATACCCATCCATAACCAAATCCACGAAAAACGAAAATAGCGTCTAATGGCTTCCTCAGACCCCACTATCAGACTTGAAATTGGGGCAGAAATAGACGAATCCCTACAACGCGCTTTTTCCATTTTGGAGAAGCGCGTTGTTGCGTTGAATAAAGGGTTAGTCGGTCTGCAACGAAATCTGGTCAATCTTGAGCGTCATGTAAAAAATAACGCATCAAGTCTATCCGCCCTTGCAAAGGCTATAACGCTTGTTAATCGCGGTTTGGTGGTCACTGCCACTAATTCCACGTCAATCATCAACGTTAGAAATCGTGATGTATTGGCGATGCGCCGTCAGGCTGAAGAACAGCGGCGCATGAATCGTGAGATTGAGACGGGCATCAACCTTAACCGCCGTTTCAATACTGGAAATCGTAACAACCGCAATAACGGTCCCGGTGGCGGACCGGGCGGAGGTGGCGGGGGCGGGGGCGGCGGGGGCGGAAATCGAAATTCCGGAAATCAGGGAGGCGTTAGAGGATTTCTCAATAGAAGGGCGGATGAATCCGGAGGCTTGCCTATCGGATCCGCCGCGTTTGCTGGTGCTCTGATTAAGAGTTATAGCGAGTCATCTAACTTGAACTATGGTTCGCAACTAATTGCAAATACCGGAGACCTTACAGACTCCGAACGTGACCAAGTCACCGCCAAACTTGTTGAACTCAGCGATATTAAGCTGACAAATCAGTCAGCGGAAGCACTGCAAAAAGCGTTGGAAGTCTATACTTCAGCCGGTCTGCCTGTCATGACAAAAGGGTTAGCCGCCCTTCAAATGACGGGCAAAGTTGCGACTGCTTATGGAGTCGAAATTGCTGATGTAGCCACCACTAACGCGGCTGCTATGTCCAACATGAAGGTTAGCGCTGAACAGTTGAACGAGTTTGACAATATTATGTCAGCGGCGGGTAAGGTAGGTCAGTTTGAGATGAAGAATTTTGCTCAATTCTTTGGCTCTATGTCTGCCGGTATGGAATATTTGGGTGTTCAAGGCTTGGAAGGCTCCAAGTATATTGCGGCAGCTATGCAGGCCATTCGTGTTAGCGCTCCCGGTCCGGCGGAAGCTGCTACCAACTTTGAAAACCTGAAAGGCCACATCGTTTCTCAAGATACTTTTAAGAAATTTGATGAAGCGTTTGGTTTCGATATGGAATCCTTCATCAAACAAGTTAGAGCGCAACGGGGCAGTGCTGCAAAATATAAAGGAAATGTCATTGATGCTTTCGTTAACAAAACAGCAGAACTGACTAAAGGCGACGCTATCGAAATCAGTAAGATTGCTCAAGATTCGCAATATCGGAATGCGCTTGTGGCAATGATTCAAAATAAAGCGATGTTCGATGCGGCTATGAAAGCCGGCAATGACTCGCAAAAAGCGCCTGTCGTCGATAAGGATTACGCTAGAACTATCGACACTCAGAAGGAACAGCTGAAGGCCATCAAGAACACTGCTATCAATCTTGCCGTTTCCGTGGGCGATGCCCTATTGCCAGCGGTTAAAGCGGTAGGTGTTGAATTGCGCAATATAACCGCTCCGCTTATCGAATGGATTAAAGAAAACCCTCGCCTTACCGCAAATATCATTGCCACCGTAGGCGCATTAGTGGCTCTCAATCTAGCAGTTGGACCGGTTACAAAATTCCTGAAAGACGGCCAAGTTTTGCTTGGTGGATTCGGTAAGGCTTGGCAATGGGCTTTCGGTCCTAGCACTGCTGGTGCGGCAAGTAGCGCGTTAGGTAAGTTCTTTGCAGCCGGTGGTGTATTTGCTAAAGTGATGGGTTCCGCCGCTGTAGTTAGCGCCGCTGGCGCTGCTGGATACTACCTTGGAACCGTTATTGGCGATGCAATCGCGGACCGTATGCGGGATAAAACCAATGCGGCTAATGATGCGGGGCAAGAACTCCTGAAGGGGGAGCAGTCCAATACGCTTGCTCAAAAGCTTTCGGCTACCCGGTCAGCAAATGAAGAAGATAGAAGGCAGGCTTATGATTTGCTATTCAACAATAGTCAAACTAAAGGCGAGATTCAAAAGCAGATAAAAGACCTTAAAGAAAAGGTCATTCCTCACTATCAAAAGTATCAGACTGATTTGCAGCCAGCGATTGATAAAATCAACGCGAAAATGAAAGAGGACGTTCCTTTCTTCGGAGGAAAGAAACAGCCGGATCAATACGAAAGAGCGGACCTTGCTGCCTACGATGATGCTAAAGGTGCTACTAACCAAAGTAAGGTGAATTTGCTCATTCTTGAGCAACGTTTGAAAATGTTGGAGTTAGGAGAACAAATCAAAGCCAGAGACCCCAAAACTATAGCAAAAGTTGCGGAAGCGGAAAAAGCGCTTAAAGACGACAAAGAAAAGCGCGATGCCGGAATTAAACCCGTTCTTACTCAGAAACAAAGAGTAGAGTATCAAGCCATCCGTGATATTAACATCACCGTTAACGGAGCGGAGACTAGCAATCCTGATGCATTGGCAAAAAAAATAGCGGAAGAAGTGAAGAAAGCTACTGACGAAAGCAAGGCTTCATCCGCAAGAGAAGCTAGAACGGTTCAAGATACGCAATTGCAAATCCAATAACCCATGAATGAAGCTCTTTTCACATTGGGAGACATTCCGTTCACTCCAAAGCTTAGACCTATTTCCGGTCTGTCTTCTGACATCGATTTTGTGTGGGCGGTTATGTCTCGAATCAACATGGAAGATTCGTTACAACCGACCGGGGTTGGCAGCAAACACCTGTCTTTCAATGGAGTGACGTTTCCAACGTTAGGTATGGAGAAAAACGACCCTGCCGGGACAAAGCAAATTCAGGAACTCGAAGAGTTAGCGACGGAACAACTTCCGCAACCTCTTATCGATGGAATGGGGAATTTTCATGGTTTTTGGGCTATCACAAAAATATCGGAAGACAAAGAAAACTTCCTACGCATAGGAGCACATTTGTATAGCACTTACATCATAAACCTGACAAGGGTTCCTATGGATTCAACAGGAACTGATGGCGACTACAGGAACGGTGCATTCAACCTATCCAAATACCGGGACCAGATAAAGCCGTTCCTTACCAAACTATCCACGCTGTTTAACTAATGCAGCCGATTTACGCTCTTTTCATCAACGGAATTGACGTTACAACCCGTTTACAAGGACGGGTTATGTCTATTACGTTGGATGACTCCGCCGGCTTCTCCAATGACAAGCTAACTATTGTTGTTGAAAATGATCCGCCTATAGTCGTCCCTAAGCGAGGTGCAAAATTGAGCTTTTTTCTAGGCTATCAGTCTAAAGAAAACATGCCTGTTCCACGGGACAGAATGTTAAAATACATGGGTGATTTTGAGCTAGACGAAACGGATGTGGGTAAGTCCAAAGACGGCGGTAAATATATGCGTTTGAATCTTCACGGTCTGGCAACCGGAAGCCTTTGGAAAGAAACTTATAACAAGGAATATGAGGGTGTTTCCATCGGTGAAATCGTGGAATATGTTGCCAGACAAAACAAGTTGGAAGCAATTATAGACCCTAAGTTTTACAAAGTCACTGTCGAGTATATCGCGCAAACAAAAGAATCATATCAAAGCTTCCTAACTCGACTGGCCATGCGTTACGGCGCTGGCTTCAAAATCAGCAGTGATAAGTTGCTGTTTACCCGTATTGGCAGCATTGAAACGTTAGCTGCTGAAATTGCGGAGCACGAAACCGAAAGTTGGTCATGGCTTAACCAGTCCACCAGCAACTATGGAACGGTGGTCACTAACGCATATAATCCTGATTTGAAGCGTTATGAATATGCCGCCACGATTGTTAA
This sequence comes from Chitinophagaceae bacterium, assembly GCA_040509495.1. Lineage (GTDB taxonomy): Bacteria > Bacteroidota > Bacteroidia > Chitinophagales > Chitinophagaceae > Terrimonas_A. The sequence goes on from JBEVKW010000350.1 coordinate 72,356, forward strand.
AACTAACTCAGCGGAGGAATCGGAGCGTGAAGAAAATGCTAGACTGGAGCTTCCCTCGTTGTATGCTACTAAAGAAGAAGCACAAGCGGCAGCGGACGGAAAGGCATCCGCCCTTGAAGCGCAAGGACATACGTTAAGTATAACGTTATCACAAGGCAGGCCGGCGTTGCGGGCGGAAATGATGATAAAAACTAGGAATTTCCATCCTACTGTTCAAGGTGTTAAGTTCCCTCAATACTGGCACCTTGCAAAGGTAGTGCATAGCTTCTCGAAAGATGGATATAAGACAACTATTGAATGCGATAAACCCTTTGATGCGGAGAGAGCGGAAGCGAATTCTAACTTAACGTCAGAACAACAACAGGCGCTTATCGATGCACGGGCGCAAACAGTCAAAGACCTTAAAAAAGAAGCGGACAAAGAGCGTAAAGAAAGGAACGACGAAAAGAAACGACTACTTAAACAGCAGTAACCCCTAAACATGATAAACAACCCTGACGAAATAAAAAACCATGCATTGATTGCCGGAGGTATCGGGGCATTCGTCAGGCTCGCAATTGTTAAGCCTAAAAGCGTATGGGTAGGGTTAGCAAACGCGTCTGTCGGAGCGGTATTTGCATGGTTTTTTTCGCCTATCATTGTTCACTACACTTTAGGCAGTGGCTCACCGGGGGAAGACGCCAGTATAACTAAATTCAGAGAAAGCGCTGGCGGAGCCATTGCGTTTATTATCGGTTTTAGTGCTATATGGTGTTTAACATGGCTAGCCACTTTATTTAACGAAACCAAGGGAAACCCCATAGCGGCATGGTCCATTATCAAGCAACAGATAAATAATGCGACCCGTCCGCAACAACCCTTGGAAACTCCAACCATAAACCCTACACCAAAACAGGATGAACCTAATTCATGATGGAGCCGAACGCTATTTGGATATGCTATCTTGCTTCGTCCTTATAGTCTTTGCAGTCCGCGTTATAGTCATTTGGGCTGACGATTTATCCCTGCTATGGCGTTTGTGCATTATGGGTGGCGCTATATGTGCATATATTCATATACTCAATTTGTGGAATGGGTATGTTAAGGCCAATTCCTCTTTAGTGGGGATGCACCTATCGCTTGCCGGAATGGCGTGCATGTTTCTATGGCGCTGGCGGAGACTTCATTCCAATCCTATCATTGTTACCGCTAACAGCAGAATTCCGCTGACGGAACACAAATCAACGTTTAACATCGACAAACGGCGCATAAAGGCGGAGGGGTAACTTTCGCAACTGTTGCAAACAGAAAACCCCGTCCGGCGCAAAGGCTAGACGGGGTTTTCTGTTTTGAATGGAACGGTCAGAAATTGAAAACGAGTCCGGAGGCTACAAGTCGCCCTTTTAAATCGCAATGCAGACCGAAAAGGGAAGCGACATCGTTTCTGTTTGCTATGGTTGGATGTCTCCGGACGGACTCATTTACAACATAAACCGTTCTTCCGTTTTTAGGAGGAAGGTTCACTACTTCTCCGGAGTCTTCAACCAAATGTAAAACCCGCTGCCCTTCTTCCGGATGCGATTTCTCCGCGCAAATCGGTGTTACAAAAACGCTTTGCCCGTCGTCAGTTCCGTAAATCACAGTTTCTTTTGCGTTAAACTCACTAGGGAGCATAATCACGGACCGTTCCCCGGTGAGTAAAATATAATCGATTTGAGCTTTAGTTTTCATGGTTGTTTAGATGGCAGTGGCGAAAGCGATAACCTCCGCATGGTTCATGTTTTTGGACTTCCCTTTCACATCGACCATGTAAAACAGTTTCCCGTTTTTGGTAAACTGGTTATACACGAAAATCCGCTTTTTGGCCATTTTAGCGACCAAATCAGCGGGAAAGTCGATGTCGTAAGTTCCATCCATGTTTCGAGAATATCCGGATTTCAGCCGAACGCAAGAAAAATTTGCAACAGTTGCAAGAAAAAAGCCGGTCCAGATTTCTCCGGACCGGCTTCTACGGTGAAATTTATTGTGGGTCGTTATCCCGGTTACGGGTTACAATCCATTGGATTCTGGTGCTCCGGTCCCGTTTGCCGTGAGTCATGATATAATGCCCGGTAAGCTCAAGGGTAGCACTTTGAATGACTTCCGGAATTTTAGAGAGCGTCCAGTCAATCAAAGTGCCTTGCACTTCGGAAGCCGCCCACGATTTTTTAAATTTAACGCCGAAATAATCGGTGGTGCAAACCATAGAACCTCCCTTGAGAAGGAATTCCACGGTGTGAGAAAGAAGAGGGAGGGAAACGCCAGATTTGAATTTCATAAGGGAAAGGAGGGTGGAGATTAACGTTGCGTCCGGCAACGCGATACTCTTAACCGGAGAAATTCCGGGATTCAAGCGGATTTTTGCAAAAAGTCGAAAAATTTCCGATTTTCGGGGAAAATCAGCGGATTTGCAACAGTTGCGAAAATTTTTCCAGAAATCTGCAATTTTCCGTTTGCACTCCGGAAAATCCCGTCTAATCTGGACACGTCGCAACAAGCGACATTGAAACCGACCAAAACTTGCCATGAGCGCTAAAACACCTTCCCACAAATCCAATAAGGCTTTCATTGTCTGGACCTTCAAAGGCACGCAATTTATCGCAGTGCCTACTCTCGAAAACGGAGGCTCCTTCCATATTGCTGATGAAAACGGCAAAAATTACGGTGGATGGATGACGGTTGAAGACTTCCGCGAACGCCAGAAAAAATCCCCTGCCAGTTGTGAGGCTATCGGAAACGTGATTATTCGAGTTGCGCCCCGCTACTAAGCCATTACTTCAAGGGTTCAATCCCCTTGAATCCATTTTAACCAATTATCCGATTATGAAAAAAACTTACACCATCACCGGCTTTAACCTTATCGAATCCCGTAACTGGCGGACCGCTGACGGGAAATTGATTCATGCCGCGCACAAAGCTTTTGCTACCGCAAAAGAGGGTAATCCCGCCGTCGCTTGGGAGAATCTGCAAATCACGTTTGAGGCTAGCCCGCGTTTCCGCAAGCGCAAAAACCGTCGGAAGCGGCTCAACAAAGGCATTAAGGTTTCAGACCCCAACGTGCAAGGCTCCTACGAACGGAGGTTTCCCGTTGGATTGATGAAACTGGCTTATCAAGTGCGGACCGCTGCTGGCAATTATGTTGCCAATCGGACTAAGGAACATTTCGCTATTTTTTATCAGCTGCAAGAACAGTTCGCCTCTCGTTCGCTGGTTATGGTTAGCGTTGCTGACATTGCTGCCCGCCGCTAAATTCTAAATCTCCGAAGGTTCAATCCCTTTGGAGACATTTTTTAAAAATATTCAATATGGATGCTAATTCATCGGAAGCCTTTAAGTTTTCTAAATCCATTTTCAGAAAACGCGGTTGGAAGTTCAAAGTCTTTTTTAAGTCTAGCGCTACTGTATATTACCTTGTAAAAACTGGTAAAGGCGCGTCTGTTGTGCAATTCCAAGCCGGAAATAATCGTCTGATTTTCAACGACTCATGGAAGGGGTTTAAATGGATGTTCTCCAATAACGCAACCGCACAACTTAAACGCGGTATGATTGCGGCTGAAAAATGGCTGAAAACTGCATAATACAATGAAATTACCCATTCGCTCCCGTTTAGTCCGCAGGCCAAAAAAATCAGTGAACCCTGTTGGGGACATTGTATTAGGCATGATAAACGCTTTTCATCAATCCGCTGTAGAGCTACGCGCTAGAATATCTAATGTTAATCCCGCCGGCTTTGAGGAATTTAAAGACGAACTGGCAGCCGTTCTAACGTTTGATTTCATTGAAAAGGACGGTTTAAATTCTAAGTATAAAGGCTATTTGGTGGGACCTAATAGAGACTACGTTTTAGGCTTTGGCGCTGAACTTGATATTTCCTTAGCGTATAAAACCTTTATGTCTGGCGATATTGTAAAAATCTAACTGATTATTATATGGCTCTTAAATTTTACGAATTGTCGGAATATGATGATGTGAACGTTATCCGCGTTATCGGCACCTGCAATAACGGACAAGCTGCCGTTGTCAAAAAAGGCGCGGTCTCCGAATTGATAGGCTTCCGGCAACCGGGGGAGGACATTTTCACAGCAGGCATCCGGATTGCCCGTGAGAATGGATGGAACGTGAAGTTTAATCGCGTTCAAAAGGAAGTGATGGATAACGGGTTGCTCAATAAAGCCGGGGCAAGGCGGATGCTCCGAATGATGACCCTGACCACTACAAGTTTCCGGATTCTCCACAGTCTTCCGCCGGATTTTCCTAACGTTCCCGTCATCGTGGATGTTGTCTTTATCCGGTCTCTGTCTGGCTTGGAGCGTCCGCCGGAGGAAAGGGAGTAGTTTGCAACTGTTGCAAATCCGCTCTCACCGGTTATCCTGTCCTTACCCTTAACTTATGGCTACACAATACATCGAAGAAATGTTCATTAATCGGTGCGCTAACGTTCCCGTTATCGTAACCCGCACAAAGGAGCCTCGCCGCGCCTTAGACCTTCTTTTGTCCTATTCTGACACACGCGAAATTGAAAAGGTGCCGATTTACACTTGGGACCCTGTCAAAAGCTGGAAACGGCTCAAGCGCTCCAATAAAAAAGACATTCCGTCAGAATGGGTTGATCTTGATGGACAGGACGGGGACGACAAAGACGACTATCTGGCAGCTATCAAAACTGCCGCGAAGTTTGAGGAAGCCGCCATGTGCGTTATGTATGGTTATCATGAATGGTGGAACAACGACCCGTCGCTGAAGAACTCCATTACGTTTTTCGGTGAAATGAATTCTCAAACGTTAGTGTTCATTGTTCCTCAAGGCGAGCCTATCCCTCCGGAACTGGACTCTGACGTTTGCTTGATGGAACTGCCCTTGCCTAACGTCAAAGAGCTAAGCGCCATTGTTGCGGAAGTCGTTGGAGCACAACGGTTTTTGTCTCCGGCGGAGACCTTTAGTCTGGCATCCGCCGCTTGCGGCATGACGGCGGTTGAAGCTAGCCGCGCATATTCCAAAGTTTTGGCTAAATACGTTGATACGTTAGACAACGTCGATATTAACGAATTGCTTCATGGCGTTTACAAAAGCAAAGAGGAAATCATTCGCAAATCAGGGACGCTCCAACTTTATCAATCTGTCAGCGAATCCGAAGTTGGCGGAGTGAAAGGATTGAAGCATTGGTTAGAGTTCAACAAAGTCAGGATGGACCCTGCTAATATTGAAAAAGGCGCTGCCATGCTTCAAGGAGTGCTCCTAGTCGGTCCGCCGGGAACGGGCAAGAGTCTGTTGGCGAAAGTGATAGCGTCAAAGCTCAATCTTCCGCTTATCCGTTTGGATGTGGGTGCTCTATTTGGCGGCTTAGTCGGTGAATCAGAAAAGAAAACCGCTCAAGCCATGGAGACTATCCGCGCCGTGGGAAGGTGTGTTGTCTGGATTGATGAAATTGACAAGGCGGGTTTGTCCGCTGGTGCTGGCGGAGACTCCGGAGCCTCAAGCCGGTTGCTAGCGTCCCTTCTGTTTTATATGCAGGAAATGGATACTGGCGTCTTTTGGGTGCCTACTGCCAACCGGGTTGAAAATATTCCCATGGAGCTTTTGCGCCCCGGACGACTGGACGAAAAGTTTTTCATTGATCTTCCTGACGAATCCGCCCGCGAAGAGATTTTCAGAATCCATCTTCACGCGCATAAACAATCTGACGACTTTGATTTGTCAGCGGTGGTGGAAGCCAGCCATGATCATATCGGCTCCGAAATCAAAAAAGCGGTTATCGATTCGGTGACTTACTGTCTGAATAACGATTGTGAAATGAGTCCGGAAATCCTGTATATCCACTCTAAAGCAATCAATCCGACTAGCATAGCTTTCGAGAAAGAATTCAAAGAAATGCGCGAATGGGGTAAAAACAACGCCATTGATGCCGCAATCGTCCCCGAAAGCAATATTGCAACTGTTGCAAAACCGCGACCGCAGGTTAAGCCGGTGGTTGTGCAAAAGCCTATCAAAACCATAGCCAAAAAATGAAAGTTGAATTCCAAACTTTGGAAGTTGTCACTGGCAACGAAAATTACAATAATCGGTCAGCTGAATTCAATGGATTCTGGTGCCCACGCGTAACCGTTCCTGACGAACAAGGACGGCACGAACAAGCGTTACTGTTGGCGCTCCGATACAAGAATGGAGCCTTATGCAGTCAGGGCGCTTCCCGAAAGACTAACGCGTTTCAGGGCTTGCGGGCAGACATAACTGGTATGTGGGAGGAATACAAATTAGCCGCTCCGGAGGGAACCGTCCTCAAGTTCAAAGGCAAGCGGACGGTGGCGGGTTCCTACGTAGCAAATGTGGCGGTTTATATCCAAGTCAGACACAAAGCGGCCTACCGTGAAATGCGGTTTGAACTGACGCATAACGAACTGTCAACCCGTGAATTTGCCTACGTGAAAGGCAGGTTCGACATCCTGACTCCTGACCAAACCGCGCAATGCGGAGTGATTATCCCGCCGCACTTCATTGGCCTATCACAACCCATGATCATTCAACGCCACATCAAAGACGTTATTCTTGAGCCTGAAATGGTTTCCCTTCCAAAGGTCGAAATTGTGTCAGTTGCGCCCGTCGAAAATGCGGTTAACAATGGTCCGCAAACCGTCATCGCTCAACGTAAGAAAATCATCCGCAAACGTTAACCCTACCTAACCAATATGTCACATACTTCAGAAATCACTGACTCCGCATTCACCGATGAAAAAATGCTGGAAGCCGCCGTTAGCTCCCTGAAAGCTCAAGGGGTTGCTATCAGCTTTCAGAAAGGCGGTATGCCGCGCATGTTCTATGCTGACCAGTTTCAGAAATACAACAACGGTAAGGATGCTGACTTTGTGGTCAAGCTGGAAAACTGCCCGTATGACATCGGTTTCGTTCGTAAAGAGGGTAAGCTTAATCCTATCTTTGACGAATGGAACAGCCACATCGCTAATCAATTGGGGATGAAAGAAGTCACTGGCTACAATGCCAAAGACAAAACCCATCACATCCGCCGGCTAAACATGGAATATCAACTTGCAGCGCTCAAGGCTACCGCCCGCAAGAAGAATATGCGCGTTGGAGATGTGAAGCGCTCCGCTGACGGCCAAATCCGCCTTACTGTCCACAAAAACTAACCTCCTGACTTATGCAAAAACTTGAATTCACTATCAAACCCGATGGCTCCGTGACTGTTAACGCGGAGGGTTACGCCGACAACACTTGCGCCAAAGACACTGAACCATTTCTTGATGCTCTCAAGGGCGGTAAAGTCAGCGTGAAGAAAAAACCGCAATACAACATTGTCCCTAAGAAAAACGATGTGCAAGCCAAGCAAAAACGTTGAAGCGGAGCAACTGAACCCGCCGCTGGAAATTGAAATCAAGCCTGACGGAACTGTCCGGGTATTGGACCCTGATTTCCTGTCAGACTTGGATGGAAATCTAACGGTAAAGCGAACGTCAGAGATTATCTTTTGTCCGGAGCGTAGGCAGTTCTATATCCGATTGCTCTACCCCGGAAACGGAGCGTCAACAGTCGTTTCAGTCGTTGAATTTCACTTCCTAATCCACAATCCGCCGGAAGGTATGGACCTTGGATTTTGGGCAAGAGCTACCAAGGTTTGGGAGGAAGGCGAGCGAGCGCCTGCCTTGTTCTTCCAAAGCTATGAATATGCTGTGGCTTTTGAAAAGTGGCTGATACCTGCTATTCGCAAGCATCGTTATATCTCCATCTAACGGTTCGCAACTGTTGCGAAAAATAATAGTTGCATAGAACACATGGCTAGTGTAAGTATATGCAGTTAATTCAATCTAACCCTTAGCCAACCAATTTGAAATCTAGCCGTTAAATACTCAAAAAAGTGGCCCGTAGAGAACTGGTAATTCTCTACGGGCCGGCTAGCAGTCATTCTAGGTGACTACTAACTAAAATGAAACGTAATAACGTATCACAGTCCGCCCCATTGTCAAATGCAATTCCGGAAAGGAATTATGCGATTGAGCAAAGAACAATAGTTGCCGAATGGGGGCAATTCATGAAGGCAAATGTAGTTAGGGTTTGCGACTTCATTTCAAGGCGGACGCTGACGTTTGGTAAAGAGTGGGAGGCTATTCCGGAACGTCATTTTTTGAACGGAGTTTTCAAGCGGACCGGTGAATGCATTACGCCGGGTTTGGCTATGTCTCGTTCAACCCTGTTGCGTGCTTTGGATTCGCTTAGCTTGATGCGCGACGCGTCCGGACAACAACCGGTTTTCATGGAACTGCGGAAGATTATGGGAGTCGGTTATCCCGTGTATTTCTACCGTCTGAACCCTAACTTTAATCCCGCTACAATGCTTCAAAAGCCTAAGAAATTCACCGGTCCGAAGATGCTACGTGATAACGAAAGGGCGGAGATTGAAGCGTGGGAATCTCAAAATCAGGACGGGTTTCAAAATGAAACACGGTTGCCGGAAGAGCGTATCGATTTGAAACACGGTTTGCGTATCAATTCGGAACACCATAAACAAGAAGGGGAAACAGTATCTATAGAAAACAATAAGAGCGATTGCATCGCGCCTTCACCTGCAAGGGAAGTTCTCAAAAAACCGATTCTTAGAAGACCCCTTAAAAGACAACCTAATCATGTTCCGCCGGCGGAGGTGTTAGGAGAAATTGCAACAGTTGCAAACGAGCCTGTCTCGACTTTTTACAACAAACCCCTGCCAGCTAAGCCGGAGCGTCAGCTTAGCGAAATCAACCAAGTAAAGAATGAATGGGAAGCTTTGGAGCGGGAACACCTGACCAAAGAGGACGGCAGCCTGATAACTCCGGCTTTGCCGTGGAAAGCGAAGGAATACGGCATGATGAAGACTCTGCTAACGAAGTTCAAAGCTGCCGGCGGAGACTTTGAAGGGTTTATGTCGGTAATGCGATATACCCTCAGCAATTGGGTAGCGGTGACTCTATCAATCAAGGTGAATTGCCCTAAACCCTCACTTCCCTTGTTTGTCAGCTGCTTTAAGTCGTTTCAGGAAGCGGAGCGTAAACTTGAGTTATTGGCCGATAAGAGCGCTCAATATGACAAGTTCTATCAAGACCAGAAACAAGCCGCTAAATTTAAGCGAATCCGGCAAACCGGCGCAATGTCACCGGGGGACCAGAAACGCATGGCCAGAGAAGTTAGGAAAGAGGTGAAAAAGGAATTCAAGGAAACCCCGGCGGCACTGTCCAACGACGATAAGCTAGCTTTGATGATGGAAGCTCAAACCGCCCTTCAAACGAAGAAAGAGGAACTTGAAGAACTTCCGCCAGTTTATGAGTATGATGATGAGGGTATGCCGATAATAAAATCCTTGGATATTTCGCATCTTAGCGTAAATTAACCTATGTCTTCCCTAACTAAAGAACAAGCCAAGTCGAAACTGATTAACGCCGGTATCGGAGCCAAATACACGCATCTAACCGTTGCGGAGACTGTTCCGAAAGCCAAAGAATATGCTCTAGGCTGGAAGGAATGGCTTCCCAAAGACAAACACATTGTTTACGCCACCGACGGAACGCATAACATGCTTGTTTTTGCCGGAGCCGTGTTTTTGGCAAGCAATTACGACACTTACGTTATTGATACCGCGTTGCTTGTCCATGCCCTGCAAAACCGGGATACCGAAATCTTGAATAAAGTCGATGAACTGGACGTTTTAGGACTGACTGGATTTTACGATTCGTCGCTGTATGAATGTCCGTTCTCCGCTTGGCAATTGCGATTGTTGGAAGGCTTCTTAGGGCAGCTTTCCAGAGACCAAAGCACAAGCTTTATTCTTGATGTGGACAAGCCGGAAATGAAGTGGTATTCAGACCGCTTCCGTAGTTTGATCAAAATGGATAGCATCGAAATTTTGCAATAATTGCAAATCACTTTTATGTCAGTTTTAGACAGGATTTACAAGGCACAAGGCGCGGCTCCGGAAACGGCAGCACCTGCAAAAAGAAGACCGGCGCAAGCGCTAGTAACGACAGAAGAAGCTCCAAAGTTTAACCCTGTCCTTGGGTTCAAACTGCTTCTTTCAATAGCCACAAGTAACGACATTCCAGCATTCAAATCCATAGACGCTAGGCATCTACACTTTCAGGAGTTAGATGCCTATAATTTTTGCAGCAATCATCTTAACCGTTTCCACCGGTTGCCGGAAGTGGAGACCATGCGAACCAACGGATTTCTGTTGGATGTAACTCCTAGTCAGGAGCCGCCGGCTTACTTCATTTCGCGTATAGCGCAACGTGAAGTGCTAACGGTAATGCAGACAACGCAACCCGCCATTACGCGGGCACTGACCAGCAACGCAACGCCGGACGAAGTGATAGCGTTATGCCGTGACCAACTTACCGCCCTTCACGCTATCCGCTCCGGTGCTGGCGATACTCAGTCATTTCATAGCCTTCTTCTTGAGGTTATGCAGGAGCACGATAGAGCTAGGATGAATCCCGGCATGGTTGGCGTTCCAATGGGTTATCCTACCCTAGACCTTGAAACCGGCGGAGCGATGCCGGGTGAATTAGTCTGTTACGTAGGTCGTCCCGGCGTAGGTAAAACAATCATGCTTTCGGAAGCTTTCATCGCTAATTATCTTGCCGGAAAGCGCTGCCTTATATGTTCAAACGAAATGCCCGGAAGACAGTTGGCTAGGCGGTTACTTGGTAGGCTTTCAAAGATTAATCATCAATTGATCAAGAAAGGACAGGTTAGCACGCTAGGACAAAGACGATTGCATAGAACTATTCAGTTTGTTTCATCGGGACCGGAAGCACATTTTCTAACTGGTTCGTTTAATCAAACGATGTCGGAACTAGACAAGACAGTGCAAGCCTTTGCGCCGGATGTCTTATTTGTTGACGCTGCTTACTTGTTGAAAAAGGCAGGGCTTCACAAGCACCGCGACGAAAAAGAAATACAGCAACAGATTGTCCGGGATTTGAAGGGTATGACTTTGGGTTATAACATTCCCGGATTTGTAACCTATCAGCTAAACCGCAGTGAAAAGGACCGGGTAGGTAAGCGACATAAAGCCGATTTGAGCGCGTTGGCGGGAACGGATTCCATCGGTCAGGATGCTGACATTATTGCGGCTTTGCTCCGTCCGCCAATGCCTTTTTCTGATATTTACCGGCTTGTGCAATTGATGAAAGCCCGTGACGCGGAAAAGGTAGATTTTGCTATCAATTTCGATTTTGATACTCAAGATTTTTCTGAAACACCTATAGCGGATATTATGGGTTCAGACGATGATGATGACGATGAACCTAGCACTTCAAATTTCATGATTGGCTGACTTATGAAACTGCCGTTGCGCTCTGAAATGGCACACGCCATAAAGATTACTGTTCCGGATGGACGGTTTAAATGGATTAGCTACGAACATGAATCAATCATGTGCGGATGTCGATATAACACTGATTTCACCTCTATTCGTCTTGCGACTGTAGCAGACAAAAAGGAAACAGAACTTAACCTGTATTTGGTAAAGAAATATTTTGAGGACATCGACCCAAAGTATCAATACACCTTGGATGTGGTGTGTTTAGGTCAACATCCGTCCTTCTATAAAACGGAACGTTATCGATTATACAAGAGGCGTGATTTGGATGAATTATATTACACGGCACATAATCAATTATGGGATATAAATGATGAATTTTGGCGAGCGGGTAGAAACGATGAAATGCCTAAACTAACCCTAACTCTAAGCGATGATTTGTCTGTTAGATATAAACGCGTTTCGACGTTAGTTGGGCATCTAAAGAATGAATTTGCCCATAGAAGAAGAATTGCTAAACTACCTTCATTTAAATGAAACTTCCCATAATCAAACGAGCGATTGCAACAGTTGCAAAACCAGTGGAAGCGGTGGTTTCCAAGCCAGCCGGAAGACCGTCTGTCTTGAATCTTGCTGGAAAGGTTAGTGCGGCTCAAGATGCGAAATATGGATACGTTTCCGGCGGAAGTGCAAGGCGCGACATTGCAGAAGACGTTAAAGTTATTCGGTCAGCGGAGGATGAAAGACCAATCACCGCCAAGCACGATAACGAATATGTTTTGGTGATTTGCGACGTTCCCTCACATGAGGTTTACAGTAAAAACTTGGGAATGGGAAAGAAGTCCAAAGAGCTTTTCCTGCATACTGCTAACGATAAAAATCTGCCGACTGATTTGTTTGAATACGTCTCGCCATGCCCACCAATGCCGGAGGAATCAATGGCTAGCGCATCGCGGGAAAAGAAATGGCTTGATGAACATAGGGAAGAATTCATCCATGCGGTTGCCCATGTAGCCCACAAGCGCGGCAACCCGCCTTCCGCTATAGTTACGCTAGGTTTACAAGCCACTCAGCAGGCTATGGGAAGAGCCGTTAAGATAACAAAGATAAGAGGACAAATACGTTATCTTGAGGAATTTGATGTGCCTATCATTCCTATGCTATCACCGGGGCAAGTCTTCAGGCAGCCGGGTTATGAGACTCAATTCCGGGTTGATTTCGAGATGCTGAAAAGGTTGCGTGATTTCGATTACAGCCTGAATGCGGCTGAACTCGCTATCACGAATGTTGACTACAAATACATCTCCGGAAGAACGCTTTTGCAACTGTTGCAAGAACAGCGACCAAAAGCGATAGCGTTTGACACTGAAACCTATAATGACGGCGGTTCTAACTCATGGTGGGCAGGATCAAAGCCGTTCATTGTTCAAATCGCATGGCGGAAAGGTGAAAGCTATGTTGTCCCGATTCAAGCATTCCGTCAGTTTGAGAAAAGAACAGCGGAGTATCTGGCGGAGCACAAACCTTACGACTATTGGACAATTTCCGATGAAGAAGCCGCTGACAATTTGCGATGCGTTAAGCAGGTTCTTGAATCCGGTAAGTATTTCTTCACTGGCCATAATCTAACTTATGATTGGCAGGTATTGGCTAATGTCGGCGTGAAACCCGCCCTTGATATGTGGTTGCATGACTCCATGCAACTGATGTTTGTCATGGACGAAAACACCATTTCAAAGGACTTGGCTAGCGGCGCAAAGCTTTATGTTCCGGAACTGTCTGGTTACTCAGACAAGTTTGAAGAAAAAGCGGATTATTCGGAAATGCCACGGGAAAACCCCGACGATATGCTTTTCTATTCGGCAGCGGATAGCGATGCGTCGCTTAGGATGACTTCCTATCTGGTAGGTCTGACAAAGCAGGATACGCGGCATTTCAACTGTTACACGCGAATCCAAATGCCAGCGCTCCGAATGTTCTATGATATGGAGCGAACGGGAATGCTGACAAACAAGGAAAATATTCGCTTTTTCACGCAAGAAACGCAACGAGCCGCTGACGAACGTTACGCTGAACTGATAGGCATGGTGGACCCTGAAATCAGGGCGAAATGGTTTGATGCCAGAAAGCCTAAAAGCGGACTGTCCTTCACACGAAAAGACCTAGTCAGGGACATCCTTTTCACGCATCCTAAAGGCTTGTGTCTAACACCAATGGTGTTCACAAAGAGCACTAAAAAATTGCCTGATGATCAAAAAGTAGCTAGCGTTTCGTCGAAGGATCATTTGACCTTTTTTGAAGGGGACCATGAATGGGTTGCACTCTATCAGGAGTATAACAAATTCGATACCATTCTGAAGTTTGCCGGATGTGAGGGTTACAATCCTGAAGTGGATGAGGACGGAGACGAAGAGGAAGAGGTTAAAGGAATCTGGAAATATATTGCTCCTGATAACGCTATCCATCCTAGCTACTTCTTACACCGCACAAAGACCGGGCGTGTCGCCAGCGCCAATCCTAACGGTCAAAACATCCCTAAACATGACAAGCCGGGAAGGGTTCAACTTTCAAAAGCCTACCGCGCAATTTTTGTTGCGCGCCCCGGTAAGGTTTTCATCTCCGTTGACTTATCACAAGCGGAATTGAGAATTGCCGCATGGGAAGCTAACGAGAAAACCATGTTGCGTCTTTACAACAACGGAGACGATTTGCATTTGACCACAGCGGCTAGAACAATGAATCTAGCGGTGGAAGAGTTTTTGCAGCTTCCGGAGAACATACGCGAAGTTAAGCGGCAAGGAGCGAAAGCGGTTAACTTTGGTTATCTGTTCGGGATGTGGTGGCGGAAATTCAAACTCTACGCAAAGACAACCTACGGAGTGGACTTCACCGATGAAGAGTCAAAAGAAAGCTATGAGGCTTACTTTGCACTCTACAAAGGGCTTGTCAGGTGGCATAAGGAAAAGCGTGATTTCGTCAACAAAACCGGATATATCCGCTCCTTGCATGGCCGTATCCGCCACCTTCCCGCCATTCGTTCTTACGACAAAGGAATCCGTCAGGAAGCGGAGCGGCAAGCCATCAATTCAACGGTGCAAGGCTTTGCATCCGATTGGGGTTTGATTGCAGCTATCCGATTCCATCGTGACGCTGACCCTAACGAAGTGAAGATTGTATCCACTATTCATGACGCTTTGATTCTGGAAGCTATCGAAAGGCGGGCGGAGCATTACGCCGGGGCAATGAAATGGTATATGGAGAACAACCCCATGAAGCAATGGTTTGGCATTGTGCCACCGCTGCCTATCGTGGCGGATGTCGAAATCGGACCTAACTTGAAGGACTTGCGGAAACGGAAAGACATTGTAGCCTTTAAGCCGGATTGGTTTACTTCCGACAACTAATCTTGCAACTGTTGCAAACCGAAAGAAAAAGATGAGATACGAACCGCTGAAAGAAATATTGATAGAGCTAGGTCTGGATTTGAGCCGCCCCCGCGATGATGGATGGATGACCGGCAACTGTCCTTTTGCCAGCGTTAGCGGACATAAAGACAAAACCTCAAAAGGGCTTAGTTTTTATGTCAGAGTGGACAAAAGACGCGCCAGCGGTTTTAACTGCTACGTATGCGGTCGAAAAGGCAATATCGAAGAACTGATAACCATGCTGGGAGCCGTGAACGGTGTTCCCATGAGCCAGCGCGTTCCATTGATTTACAAGGCTCAAAAGGCGGAGGCTGACTTGCTCACCGGTCATGAGTTAGGAACCTATGAGCTTGCGGAAAGACCGCTTGTGATTGATCAAGCCGCAATCAAGGGCATGTATCAAGAAGCATGGCGTGTTAAAGAGGCTAGGGAATATTTGCAGAAACGCTGGATAACGGAACCCACTGCAACGCTTTTAGGTTTGCTTTACTCCGGAACGATTGGTCCGCCTTTGGACCATAACCGGATTATGTTTCCGTTGAAGAATCGCAAAGGAGAGCTTTACGGTTTCAGCGGTCGCGCTATCCATGACAATGCGAAGGTTAAAGCACAAGATATGCTTGAAGTTAAAAAGCAGTTTTGTTTGCTAGGCTCTGAACACATTGTTGAAGGAGACCGGCGGCCTATCATTCTTGTTGAAGGGCTTTTCGCATACGCCAGTCTTTATGAAATCGGAGCGGACCGTTACGGCTATCCCATTGCAACGCTAGGCTCCACAATGTCAAAATGGCAGGCTGAATTGTTGCTTGATTGGGGGTTGCCGGTGTATTGCTTTTATGACAATGATGCCGCCGGACACAAAGGTATTTATGGCTACACAACGGAAGCCGGACGCAAGGTTAAAGGTGTCCGTGATTGGTTGTCAGGACATCCAACATTGGTCCCGCCGTGGCCTGTCGATCTTGACACAAATCAGCCGCTGACAGACCCTGACCAGTTGGAACTTGCAACTGTTGCAAGCATGATGGAAGCGGCTAAACCGCTGACCTAGTCTGGTTGACAAGCCGTCCTTCATGGGTATAATGGTTTTAGCCGAAAGGCTCTTTTGAAATAGTGAAAAATGAAAGCGAATGAATGCAGAAATACTAGCAAGATACCGAAAGCAACTGAAAGCAGGAAAGGGAGTTATTGTCTGGCTGCCTACCGTAAAAAAGCATCTTCACGTTGTTCCGATTTCGACTTTTCAAGTCGAGTCAGGAGAAGATAGCCGACTAATGGTTGCGGTTGGCGCTTCCGATATAAGCCTGTCCGGCGGCTTGTGCTATTACAACCCTGACGCTCCGTTTTTAAGTCCGTCAGAGATGGCGCTGGAACCGCATAGGCTCCCTATCCGTGATGTTGCTTCCATCTTTTGGTTTCTCACGCTAATGTTTTTTCCAGTGAAAACTAACAAGAAATATCAGCCTAAAACACCTGTTGAACGATGGATTGAACGCTGTGAAGGATGTCGAAAAAAATACACCAAACGTAAGAAAGAAAAGAAAACCAAGTCTTCCAAACCTGCCAAACACAAATCTGAAAAACTGAAAAAATCTAAAGCTATCGATACTCATGAAAAGACCTACACTCGCCAACATTCAGCAGAAAGCCGCCGCAGTTCCGCAATCGACATCGAAGCCTGCTAACCAAGTTCAGCAACCGCGTAAAACGTTCGCGGAAAAGGCACGGGAGGACGCGGAGAGGAAGCGTCAGGAACAGGAGGAACGCGAAAGCCCTAAAGGGTTAATCAACCGTCGCTTCTGGCTCAACAAAGGAGAGTCGCGCATGGTCACGATTCTTGATGACAGTTTCGACGGTCCGCAGGCATTTTCGCGGCATGAACATAACATCCAAAAAGAGGATGGAACGTTTGGGCGCATTGAATGGTGCTTGATGGACTTAGGGGAGAAGTGCCCACTTTGCGCCAGCGGCAAACGCAAGAAAGGTTCGCTTGTCGCTTTCCTCACCGTCCTTGATTATCGCAAATGGACGGACAACGAAAAAGTGGAACACGTTTACAACCGCACACAGCTGCCTGTTAACACTGAGTTAGGACAGGAACTCCTGATGTTGGAACAGAAATGCGTTGAACGCGGTCGGACGCTTCGCGGAGCCACTATCCTTTTGCAGCGTGGAACTGATGATTATGCTCCCCGTCAGGGTATGCCGATTCCGTTCAAGCTTGATGAAAACGATGCGGAGGAAGTTACGCATTATTTCATGACGGAAGAGGAAATTGCGGAAGTGGCTAACAACCCTGAAGTGTGGTCCAAAGAACAGGTTGATGCTTCTGGAAAGGTTATTCGCGCTTCCCGCCGTATCAAAAAAGAAGGTGAAGATATGCAGCCTTTTGACTATCACGCGATTTACGGAGAGCCTGACATCGAAGCCCTGAAAAAGGAATTTGGTGGCGGGACTTCCTCTAACGTTCCCGGCACTGCCGCACACGCACGCCAGCAATTTGAAGAAGCGGATAGCGATGAAATCGCTGGCGTCAATGAAGCCGCCGCTATCGTTAGGGATGATGTGGACTATGAGGAAAACACCGTGCCGCAGGAAGAGGTTAAGAGCGCTCCGAAGCCGGCGCTTACGCGTCCAGTTCAGCGTCCGGTTGCTAGACCTACGGCAGCGCCAGCGACTCCGGTTGCAACTGTTGCAAATCCGGCACCTGCTCGGACGCGTCCCACGATGAACCGCCCCCGTCCGCAAATGCCGACTACGGCAAAAGACCCGTTTGAAAACTAAGGGTAAACTCTAACGCTTAGGGGTATATGTTCTTTCTGTCCGGATTCGCAAAAGTCAATGTTCAGGCACTCAAACCTGAAGACATAGAAGCAATACGGGCGGAATTAACATATACCCCTAAAGTTTTTGATAGAGGTATTAAAAAGCAGGAAGTTCCGGAACCGATTTACGGATACCGCCGCAAGGGTTTATTTTACGAACTGCCCTTGTATTGGGCTATTAATCGATGGCCTAAAGCGCAATGGAAAGATAACCGGACAACAGGGCCGGAAATGTCGGAACTGGCTAATAAAAAAATCGTTCCAAGGAACGACAAACAAAAAGCATTTTTTGATTCGATACTCCGGCAATTGTATGTTCATGGGTTAGGATTTGCTAACGCGGAAGCCGGCAGCGGGAAAACGGTGGCAGGCATCAACACAATCTCATTTTTTGGGGGTAGGGCTTTGATTGTTGTGCCGATGACCGATATGATAGGACAGTGGGCGAACGAGATAACTAGATTTTTGGATATTCCGCCGGAGGATATTGGCATTATCCAGCAAGACCGTTGCGAATATCATAAACCTGTTTGCATCGCTTCGCTGGATTCGCTTGTTCAACGGGAGTATCCAGCCGCGCTTTATAAGGCTTTCCGGACGGTGGTTTACGATGAAGTGTCAGCCGCCGGAGCGCGGAAGCGTAGCAGAGTTTTAGGCATGTTTTCGGCTCGCTATCAATTGGCGTTGGACGCAACTCCAAATCGTAGAGATGGATGTGAAGGGCTATTCCTGAATTATTTTGGCGCGGACTTTATCAACAGTGAACAGAAAGTTTTGCCGTGCCTTGTGAAGAAAGTTGACTATTACTTTGCGTATAAAACCTACGTCAGGAATAGTTTCAACAACGGTATATGCGCCAGCGCGGTTGCGACAAATGAGAACCGAAATCTTTTCCTCGCTATGTGGATTCGCAAGCTCCACAAATACGCTAACGGCTTTGGAGTTTTAGGGATAGGTGACAGGATTGAGCAGCTGGAACTTTTAAAGATAATTCTGTTGCAGGTGCATGGGTTGAACGCTGAAGTATTTGTAAGCAAAACAAGTGATGCGGAGAAGGAACGCATTCTTGCGGAAGCGCCGATTATCCTAGCTACTAGGGGCATGTTCCGGATGGCTAGAAACGTCCCTCGCCTTGCCGCAGGTATAGAGCTAACGCCGGCTTCTGCTGCCAGACAGGAGCTAGGACGCATACGAAGGACAATGCAGGGTAGTAACAAACCCGTTCCGCTGTGGATTACAGTTATTGAAAAAGGCATTCCGTTTTTTGAGCGTGTGGCTCTGAAAAGATTGAAGGAATGCAGACAGTTACCTCAAGTCACTGTATTAGATGAATAAGATAGACTATCAGCCGCAGGAAGAGAAAAACATATATCAAACATTCAGGGCTATACCTTTGCTTCCGTTACGCGAAGTAGTAGCGCCGTGTCATTATGTTAGCGCCATTGCAACTGCTGCAAATGATTATGTGGAAGAAGGCAAGAGAAAACTTATTAAGGGTATAACTTTGGGAGCTTATACAATGCGTATGAGCGATTGTCTTGTAAAAAATCAACAATGGATGCAAAGACTTAAAGATAATGGCGTTTTTGATATTATCTTTTGGGTTTCCATTACTCCGTCAAGAAAACCTATTCTAACCTTTAGAGAGGTAAAAGCGTTGCATGAAATATTGGTTGATATTCACGCGGCAAAGTGTGTAGTTAAGACTAAGCAATTTCTTTTGTATGTGCCAGCAATTAAAGCAGCTATGCTCGCTGCCCGCGCAACGGATAAGAACCAAGGATTTTTAACAAAAATATGAAAAGACCTATCATGAACAGAGCGGCAATGAAACAAGTGCCAAGTTCCGTTAGCATTTCACGGTCTCTTGAAGCCAAAGACGCGGAGCCTGAAACCGATTCTGCAACAGTTGCAAGGGCCGGAGATTGCGACCCGTCCTTGATTTCAGGTATATCACTTATGAACGGTTTTACCGTGCCGTTAGGTGATTTCAAGTTTTTCAAAGTGGAAGTCACCGTTCATGTTCCATGCGAGAACAGACCAAAGGCTAGACGCGATGCGGTTGAACAAGCCAGCGCTGAACTTAACCACTATATGCAGCAAGAAGTTTCGCTTTGCAAACAGCGTTA
Source organism: Chitinophagaceae bacterium (assembly GCA_040509495.1). Lineage (GTDB taxonomy): Bacteria > Bacteroidota > Bacteroidia > Chitinophagales > Chitinophagaceae > Terrimonas_A. The sequence continues at coordinate 92,055 of JBEVKW010000350.1, forward strand.
TGAAGCTATAGTGGATGTATAGTCTAACTGAGATATATTTATGCCGAAAGAAGACGCCAGAGAGTTTGAATTGCAATCGTTGCAGGAAACCCGTAAGCAAGTGACAGACGTTTACGGCAACCGCACGTTAGTTAGCGGAAGTGCGGTTGAAAAGTTCACGGTCATTCCTACCGGGATTTTCATCATGGATATGGCGCTGCTAGGCGGAGTTTGTGAATCGACCGGCAATTGCTTTTTTGGGTGGGAATCGTCTTCAAAAACGACTAACTGTTTGCGGGTTGCCGGACAGGCGCAAAAGAAATACCCCACTAAGAAAGTTGGATGGATTGACTTGGACCCTATGGGGTTTCAACAGGAATGGGCTATGGCTCAAGGTTGCGACCCTGCAAGGGTGGAAATCGCCAGACCGGAACACGGAGAAGCAGCGGTTGACCTAGCTGATGTTTTGGCAAGAACCAGTGATATTTGCATGATTATCACTGACGGTATTGCGGGGTTCACTTCATACAAATACTTGGATGAATCCGCTGACCGTGACCAAGTTTCCTACATCGCAAAAAACGTTGGAAAGTATTGCTCAAAGATGCGCATTGCGATGTCGGAAAGAAGCAAACTTCGCAATAAGCTGACCATTCTTTCAACTAACCAATGGCGCTATAAAATGGTGCTTATGGGGGATAACCGCACACTACCCGGCGGGACTCAGTCTAACTTCTTCCATCAAGTTATGTTAGAGTTCACGGCAAAGCCGTTCAACACGGCAAAGCCTAGTGACAAATCACCCGCCCTTGTGGATGCCTATGAAGGAACTTTCAAAACAAAGAAAGTGAAGGGTGCCAGTGGTATCCGTGAAGGCAGTTATACCATGATAACAGACCCCGCGCACAAGTTAGGTTACGGGGCGGTGGATGAAGCGGAAACAATCGCGGCATGGGCTAGGAAAACCGGAGTGATTGAGGGACGGGGGAACAAACTGGTTGTTCCGCTTTATGAGGAATTGAACTTTACTTCCGTTGCTGATTTGATTGTCCGTATCAGGGAAGATGATGATTTCAATTTGTTTATGCAACAGGCCACGGTTTCCAAATGGAGAGCGACAAAAGGACTTTCACCATTCCCTGAAGACAACTATTTGTCAGGCGCAACCAAGCATAAGTATTTGGGAGGTAGTGGATTTGCAACAGTTGCGAAGACCATTTCACCGCCCCCGCCGGTTGTAGTTAACAGCCCTGCCGCTCCGGTGAAACGCGTTCCTCTTAAACTGCCTATCAAACGGCCATCATGAGTTTACGCGTTCCAAAGAAATTCGATACCAACAAAGGGAAGGCGGCTGCCTATGCTCCCAAACAGGAACGTCGGCTTGCGAAAAAATTAGGCGCGTCCCTTACCAAAGCGTCAGGTGCTCAATCTGAAAAAGGCGATATTCGGCAACGGGGAATCTATCGGATTGAATGCAAATCGACTGAAAACAAGTCATATTCGTTGACTAGGGAGACCTACCACAAGATAGCTAGTGCGGCTGCCAGCGCCAACGAGATTCCTTGTATGACGGTTGATTTTCTTAACGAGAATGGCGGAGTTCAAGAGTCACTGGCTATCATTTCCGTAGAAAATCTGAAGTCGATTCTTAAAGAATTGAGCAATGTTAGAGGATAAGCACATAGTCAATATCTTACGCTCGTATGATGAGGTAAGACAACGGGTTAGGATTGATCCTGACTTTGTGCATGTATCTACAATGGTTTCATGGTGCCAGCGGGAGCACGCACTGTCTTTGCGGTATCGTGACCAAAGCCCTGTCTATAAAACCCCTACTTCAAGCGATACTATCACTTGGGAGATAGGCAGGGCTTTGGAGCGGAAAATAGTCAAAGCGTTCATCGCAAGCTACGGTCCGCAGAATGTTTTTGCTAACTGGACTTGCCCATGCAAATACTCGTTTTACACCGGGTTATATTTTCCCGGAATGCTGGCGGACTGCTGCAACCGCCCTTACGAATATGCGGAATATGTTGTAAAAAGTTCTAAATACCGCATTTCTGGAAGTCTGGATTTTAGCCTTTTGTATGAAGGTGAATTGATACCTTTCGAGATAAAATCAATCACTGATAGCGAAGCCGCAAAGACGGCCAAAAAGGCTTTCTCCATGCTCAAGGCGCCGTTAGGGGATCATTGCGTGCAATTGAGCCTTTACCGGAAATTGATGTCAGAAGCCGGCTTACGTTTCCCAATCGCCAATTACGGAAAAGTCGTATATGTGCGGAAAGAGCATAAGTTTTTCGACACTCCTTACAAGGTTTTCACCTTGGACTTCAAGCCGGGTAGCATTTGGGATATTCAGGCGGAAAATCTGAAACTCAGCGCATTGCCAGTGTTTGACACTTCCAAACTTCCGCAACGGCTTTGTATTAACCCTAACTCAACACGCGCCAAAGCCTGTCCGCATGTAGGCGTGTGTTTTTCTTTGAAATGAACATCAGAAATTTACGGCTAGTCCGTTATAAAAAATTTGTTGGAATTGATTTATCACTGAACCGAACGGGGATAGTGATACTGCAAGTTCCGGAAACGGACATTTGCAGCAGAAACGCAAAAGTTACAACCCGCATCATTGACTCCAAAAAGCTAAGAGGGTTTGAACGTTGGACCGTCATTAATAACACGATTTCGGATATAGTGAACGATTGCGAGTTTGCCGCGATTGAGCATTACGCCATGCATGGCAAGGGCAGGGCAGGGCTTCCGCTGGCAGAAATTGGCGGTATTGTCAGAAACACAATGTTCACTGCCCTTGGAAGGGATTTTGTTATGGTATCGCCTACCGTCGTAAAAAGTTTTATCGGAGAAGGCAATGCAGATAAACAAGATATGATTAACCGGGTGAAAACGTGGTTTGGGTTTGATACTGAAGACGACAATTTAGCGGATGCTTTCGTGCTGGCGAAAATTGCTCAATACTCAAACGCAAGCGGAAAATTCACTTTGGATGCGGAAAACTGTCCGTTGGCTAAGTTTCAAGTCCAAATGGTTTACGCAATTCCGGAATTCATGAAGAAAATCGGTTTTTAAGTGAAACGTCCGCCCGCATTGCATTTTTTGTGCCAAAGCTGAAAAATTTCAATTTGGCATGGTTTTTGCATTGGGGAAAATTTGCAACAGTTGCGAAAATGGAAAAAATTCCGAAAAATCGAAAAAACCAGTTGCGGACCGGAAAAACGTGGGCTAATCTCCACACGTTACCGCAAGTGACATTGACAACACCGACCAAACCGCAAGCCATGAAAACCGCCAAACGCATCAATTCTTCGGATGAAAATCGTATCGCTACTAAAATCGCTTTTGACTGGCTGGATTATTGCTTGAACGCTATTTCTCGCGGCTTGAATCCCGGTAAACTTTCCGTGGCCATGGAGCAATCGTCTTATATTCCGGGAACGATGGAATCAATGGGGTATATGACCGAAGTTCTTACGATGGCGGCTAAATCCCGGATTAAGCAATACGCTATTCGGACCGCAGTGGATTACCTGAAAGGCGATAAAAAATACGAATCTGTAGCCGCTCATTTCAAGGCTCGCGCTAATGCCTAAAATTTCCCGAAAGGGACACCAAAACCCGGATAATCAGTGACCGGGGGAGGGGGAGCGGGATACCCCAAACAAGCCGCTCCCCCTCTATAACTTTCTCAATAAATTCAAAATCTTATCTTTCAAAAATCATGAAATCTTCCGAAAAAATCACATGGAGTGCGTCAAACGAATCCAACGCGATTCCCTGCTGCAAGGCAAAGACGGTGCGGGGAGCCATCCGGGCCGGACGCGCAATGGTAAGGGGCGCATTGACACGTGGCGAGGGTCGCGTAAAAGTCTGGTGCGGGGAATACCTTAGTCAGGGTTGAGCGTTCGTCAACCCTGACTAAGGGCCGGTGGCAAACTCTGGTGAATCATGCCTGATTTTTCGCAACTGTTGCAAACTCAACCGCTGAAACCAATGTCTGAAAAAGCTTTTCTTGCCGTTCTCGAAACTCTGGATTCTGAAATCGCTGACCCGTCCTTTGCCGATACAAGCAAAGAAACCCTCATGGCTGCATTCAGCCTTGCCAGCCGAATCCAAATGGCTATCATGGAAGCCGCCCGCGAAAAGAATAGCCCACTCGACTTTATCAGGGGCGGGCATTACGGACAAGCAGCGCTCCTTTTGTTCCAGAAAAGACCGATTGGCTCCGATTTGTCCCTCATGGATTGCCGTGATTTTTGCCGTATGATTGAGGAAAAAATTAACCTTGGAATCAATATTGACGAAACCATTTTTGAGGTTAAGTGGAGCTACGTGACCGAAGGGCTTCACGGTCTTCTGAAAGTTTAATTCTAACTCAAAATCGACATCATGAAAGCTAAAAACGGATTTAGAAAAGGCGCTTACGCGGCTTCCTACGTTGAAAAAGGCAAGCTTGAGTTTCAGTCCGCTCCGACAAACACACATGAGGATGACGAATCGAAAACAGTTATTGGGTTGGTTGCGGGAACCGTCGATTTTGAAGGGAACCGCGATATTGAAACCGGAAGACCCTATTTGAACGCTAGTCAGCCGCTCCAAACCAAAGCCCATGTTACCGCGTTTTATGCGCTGGCGGAGCATATCGAAGCCATACCGTTTCCCGGTTTGCCGGAGGAACTTGGAGCGGAAGCCGTCCGCTGCATTGAATGGCACAAGCGACAGGAGGAAAAAGCCGAACGGCTCGCCTTCAAGCGCTTCCGTCAGAAGAACGCAAAAACCCGTGATGGGTTTGTTCCCCGCTCCGGCAACGGCTGGAATTTCGTGAACGGACGATAACAATTTCCCTAAAGGGACGCACGCGAAGTGCGGGGGCGAAACCGGAGTGCCCATTCCCGGCGTAGGCTCAACCAAGGCAGCGATTGCCAGCGTATGCAAAAATCGTGAGTCAGTGGAGACTCGTTTCAAGCCACAAATGGGAGATTTTCAAACCTTTACTAACTATTTTATATTCACAATTTGGACTGACCTTTATAAAAATTGTCGTGCCCTTTCTTCCGCCGGAGTGTATCAGTTTTATGATAAATCGGAAGATGAAAGGGAGATACTTTCCTCATGTGATAAGAAGACGGTTTTCTTTCATTTGCTGAAAAAACAAGGTCCATACTTGAGGAAGAATTTCAGGGAACGCGTTCAAGATACTGCTTTCACAATGTGGACTAGGCTGGCGCTTTACAAGGCTTACCAGTCGAAAGCAGTAAATCAATACTGCATAGAATTGCCCGGTATTAGTCGGGAACTAGTAGCAATCGTTTCCCCTCACATATTC
>JBEVKW010000351.1:0-11438 GCA_040509495.1 Chitinophagaceae bacterium
ACGGCGTGAAGGTTGATCTTTTTATGACCGAAGAATCCCCAGGAATGGGCCTGAAAGGGTAATGCCAATAGTAAGGAAAGACATATTTTTTTCATGTGAGTGGTGATTAAGTTGAAGAGAGAGCAAAAAAGCATTGTAGTCATTCACATCGTATCGGGTCTCGGATCCTGATTAAAACAGCATTAGCGCAGGAGTATCGCAAAGCGCGTAAAGTAGCCGCGAAGAACGCTAAGTATTTCTCTGCGTTCTTCGCGGCTACTTTGCACACCTGGCGATACTCCCGCGCTGATGCTGTTTTAATCAGGATCCGGGACCCCGATACAATGTGAATGCCTGTAATGCTTGTTTGATCTCTCTTCAACTCAATCACCACTCCATGAAAAATGTATTTCTTTCCTTACTCTTCGCATTACCTTTTCAGGCCCATTCCTGGGGGTTCTTCGGTCATAAAAAGATCAACCTTCACGCCGTTTTCCTCCTGCCACCGGAAATGATGATCCTCTATAAACCAAACATTGCCTTTATCGAAGAACACGCGGTCGATCCCGACAAACGCCGTTATATGATCCCGGCCGAAGGCCCGCGTCACTACATTGATATCGACCGCTACGGTTCTTATCCATATCCCGATCTGCCAAGGGCCTGGAATGCCGCTGTCGAAAAATACACCACAGATACCCTGAATGCCCACGGCATCGTTCCCTGGTGGATCCAAACCATGCTGCAACGATTGACCAATGCCTTTAAAGAAAAAAACCAGGCGGGCATCCTAAAGTATTCCGCCGAACTTGGGCATTATATCGCTGACGCCCACGTGCCTCTCCATGCAAGCAGTAACCACAATGGCCAGAAAACAGGGCAAAAAGGCATTCACGGATTCTGGGAAAGCCGTATTCCCGAATTGCTGGCAGATAAGGAATGGGACTTCATACTCGGTAAAGCCCAATACATTCCAGACCCAGGGAAATTCATCTGGCAGCGCATCCTTGAAAGCGCCGCATCCGCCGATACGGTATTGAACCTTGAGAAACAGCTCTCGCAACTTGTCAAACCAGATCAACGATATGCTTTTGAAGACCGTAATGGCCAGATAATCAGGCAATACTCATCCTGGTATACCCGTCTTTATGACGAAAAGCTAAATGGCATGGTGGAAAGACGTATGCGGCAATCCATTTTCGCCATCGCCTCATTCTGGTACACCGCCTGGGTGAATGCCGGCCAGCCTGATCTGAAAAATCTCGCCAACAAGGAGTTCACACCCGACGAATTAAAAGAATTCGATGCGTTGAACACGGCCTGGCGTAACAAAGGCGACGACGATCATTAAGCCCGATCTGTCTCCGGAATACATTACAAAAATTTAAACCAGGGTCCGGGATAAACTTTCCACCCCTCTTTCCCCTCCTTTCTGCTGTTAGCCTTAACTTTGCGCTTCTTATTCAACAAATCAACGACCAGTGATGCACAATTTCAATGCTGGACCTTCTACCCTCCCTAAAGAAGTTTTTGAAGAAGCCAGTCGCGCCATTCTCGATTTCAAAAATACCGGGCTCTCGATCCTCGAAGTAGGTCACCGGACACCCGCGTTCGAATCTGTAATGGACGAAGCCCGCTCGCTTGTTCGCGAACTCATGAATCTCGATAGTGATCATGAAGTACTGTTCCTCCACGGAGGCGCTTCCACCCAGTTCATGCAGGTACCCATGAACCTGCTGAATGAGAAAGAAGTGGCGGCCTATACAGATACCGGCGTTTTTGCATCGAAAGCGTTGAAAGAAGCAAAACTGTTTGGCCATGTCGAAGTGGTGGCAAGCAGCAAGGATAAAAACTACACCTATCTGCCGAAAGACTTTCATGTTCCGGCTACTGCCAAATACCTCCACATCACGAGTAACAACACGATCTATGGTACTCAATGGAAGGACATGTCGATGTTCGACAAATTCAAAGTACCGGTTGTTGCAGACATGAGCAGTGATGTTCTGAGCCGCGATATGGATTTCAATAAATTCGATCTGATCTATGCCGGTGCACAAAAGAACGTTGGCGCCGCAGGTGTGAACCTCGTTGTCATCAATAAAAATATCCTGGGCAAAGTTGACAGAGTATTGCCTACCATGATGGATTATCGTCAGCATGTTGACAATGGCTCTATGTTGAACACACCACCCGTGTTTGCTGTCTATGTTTGTATGCTCACATTGAAATGGCTGAAAGAAAACGGAGGTGTTCCGGCAATTGAGAAACTCAACAATGCAAAAGCCCGCTTATTCTACGATACGCTGGATAGCCTGCCTGTATTCAAAGGAACTGTTGAAAAAGAGGACCGCAGTACAATGAATGCGGTATTTATAATGAATAACAAAGAACTGGAGAAGGAATTCCAGGATCTTTGTAAACAGGAAGGATTGTATGGCGTAAAAGGCCACCGTAGCGTGGGAGGTTTTCGTGTATCCATGTACAACGCATTACCGCTCGAAAGCGTCGTAGTGATCACCGAAGTCATGAAAGATTTTGCAAATAAAAAAGGATAAATAAGTATGGCAATCATTAAGCCGTTCCAGGCTCTGCGCCCAAAACAGGAACTTGCTGACAAAGTGGCTTCAAGGCCTTATGACGTTCTGAACAGCAGTGAAGCAAAGGAAGAAGCGAAAGGAAATCCGTATTCCTTCCTGCATATCACGAAGGCTGAAATTGATCTGCCTGAAGGAACTGATATCCACAGCCAGGCGGTATATGACCAGGCTGGTCACAACCTGATGGATTTTCAGCACAAAGGCATCGTTTTCACTGAAAGCAAACCCTGCTATTATATTTATCGCCTGATCATGGATGGGCGTAGCCAGACTGGTCTGGTTTGCGTATCCTCCGTTCAGGATTACTTCGATGGAGTGATCAAAAAACATGAGTTCACGCGTCCTGAAAAAGAAAAAGACAGGATCGATCATATGAAAACGATCCGTGCACAAACCGGTAATGTTTTTCTTGCTTACAATAACGTAACAGAGATCGATACGATCGTTAACAACTGGAAAGCACAAAATGCACCCACGTATGATTTCACCGCTGAAGACGGAATACAGCATACGCTCTGGGTGGTCAGTGATGACCGCGCCGTGGCGGACATTACCAGGATCTTTGCGGAAAAAGTTCCTGCAACCTATATCGCCGACGGACATCACCGTGCAGCGTCCGCTGCAAAAGTGAGCAAAGAGATCAGGAACAGTACTGATGCAGGCTATTTTCTCACAACGATCTTCCCGGCGAGCGAACTCGCCATCATGGATTATAACCGCGTCGTAAAAGACCTTAATGGCCACGATACGGTAGACTTTATCAGCGCCCTGCAGGATGATTTCATGATCACCCGCAGCCCCGAGGCTGTCAGGCCGGCTCACCAGCATGAGTTCGGCATGTATTTGGATAACCAGTGGTACATTCTTACCTGCCGTAAAGACACCTACACCTCGGATCCTATCGGCGTGCTGGATGTGACGATCTTATCCAATAATGTTCTCGACAAACTGCTGGACATTAAAGATCAACGGACAGATAAGCGGATCGATTTTGTAGGAGGAATCCGCGGCTTGAACGAACTGGAAAAAAGAGTGAACAGCGGCGAAATGAAAGTGGCGTTCAGCCTCTACCCGGTTACCATCCAACAACTATTTGATATCGCAGACAGTGGAAATGTGATGCCGCCGAAAAGCACCTGGTTTGAACCAAAGCTCAGAGACGGACTCCTTACGCACAGCATTTAATTCAAAATTGAATTCAAAAAGTAAAAAATAGTCTGCGGCCGAAACGCTTTCACGATATGCTAACTTTTTACTTTTTAATTTTGACTTTTCACTTCGTTCTCTTTTATAATTTGTAATTATGAAAAAACTTCTTCTTTTACCATCGCTCGTTTTGTTCGCTGCTGCCGTTGTTGCACAGGAAGATGCGAAAAGCATGCACGAAACAGCCAAAGGATATATGCGCTCAGGTGATTTTGATAATGCCATCCTGGTATTGAACCGGGCATTAGTGCAGGATAAGACAAATCTTGAGATGCAAAAAGACCTGGTAATGACCTACTATCTCAAGAGAGAATACACAAAAGCACTGGAAGGCGCAAAACTGCTGATCGAACGTGAAGACGCAGACGTGATCTGCTTCCAGATCGCCGGCAACGTTTACAAAGCACTCGAAGAGGTAAAAGAGTGTGATAAGATGTACAGGAAAGGATTGAAAAAATTTCCTAAAAGTGGACCGCTTTACAGCGAATACGGCGAACTGTTGCTATCTGCACATAACAGCACGGCAATCGATATGTGGGAAAAAGGGATCCAGGCCGATCCTGCTTATGGAGGCAATTACTATAATGCCGCCCTATACTACTTCTCTACGGAAGACAAAGTATGGAGCATCGTATATGGAGAGATCTTCATCAACATGGAAAGCCTTTCACAAAGAGGTGCCGCTATGAAAGAATTACTGTTGAAAGCGTATAAAGAGAAATTGTTCAGCCAGGCTACTTTGCAAAAAGACATTGATAAGGCGAAAAATGAATTTTCAAAAGCCTTCCTGACGATCATGAATAAACAACTGTCGCTGACCAATAAAGGCGTAACGGTTGAATCACTTGGCGCTGTACGCTCGCGTTTTATCCTCGACTGGTACAATACCTACTCTACGAAGTTCCCTTTCAAGCTGTTTGACTATCAGCAACAACTGCTGCAGTCAGGTATGTTTGAAGCATATAACCAGTGGTTATTCGGCCCGGTTGATAACCTGGCTGCTTATGATAACTGGACAAAAAACCATGCTGATCAATACGAAGCATTCAAAAAGTTCCAGGCAAACCGTGTGTTCAGAATGCCGCAGGGGCAATATTATGCAGTGGTAGCGGCTAAATAAACAAAGTTTACCGCTTCGCAACCTTTTGGTTTAAAAGTTCAAAGGTTTAATAGTTCAAAGATCAGGAGACATTGAAGGCAAAACCTATCGTACTTCCTGACTTTTAAACTGTTAAACCTTTAAACTTTTAAACTTTTTTTTCCTAATTTGTCGATAGAATTTAATGACTTAACGATTGTACTATGACAGAGCCACGCAGACTTTTTGATTGTATCGAATGGCATCTTGAAAGAACCCCGCTGGACGTGATGCTTGCAGGGAAAGAGAATGGGAAGTGGAAAACATACAGCACGCAGGATGTCTCTAACATTGTGACAGATATCGCTGCGGGCCTGGTTGCTCTCGGTGCTGGTCCTAACGATATGACGGTAGAAGGTCGTGACAAGATCGCGATCATCGCCAAAAACCGGCCCGAATGGCTGATCGTTGACCTGGCAGTACAAAAGATCGGCGCCATTTTAACACCCGTATACCCCACGATCAGCGTTGGTGAACTCGAATTTGTACTGAAAGATGCCGCAGTAAAATTCGTTTTCGTAAATGATGAAGAGCTCTATCTCAAAGTTCTCAGCCTGAAAGAAAAACTGCCTTCCCTCCAGGAAATTTTCACGATAGAACACGTAGCCAATGCTACCTACTGGAAAGACATTGCATCGCATGCAACGGATGAATCAAGAGCCCGTGTAAAAGAATTCTCTGACCAGGTCAGGGAAAATGACGTTGCAACAATCCTGTACACATCCGGAACTACAGGCACACCTAAAGGCGTAATGTTAATGCACAGCAATATCCTTTCCAATATCATTGCCGGCCTTCCCTGTTTTCCGCCCGGTGAAAATATGCGCGCACTGAGCTTCCTGCCGTTGAACCATATTTTCGAAAAGATGGTGAGCTATCTCTACCTGTTCAAAGGAACATCCATTTATTATGCAGAAAGTCTCGACACGATCGGAGAAAACCTGAAAGAGGTAAAGCCGCACCTGTTCACTACTGTTCCGCGCCTGCTGGAAAAAGTGTATGACCGGATCATGGCAAAGGGCTCCGAACTCACCGGCATAAAAAAGAAACTATTCTTCTGGGCACACGGGCTTGCTGAAAAATTCGAGATCAATCAAAACCAGGGTTTCTGGTATAATTTCCAACTCGGTCTTGCCAATAAACTCATCTTCAACAAATGGCGCGAGGGATTGGGTAATGAACTGAAATGTATCATCACCGGGGGCGCTGCCTGCCAGGTTCGACTGATCCGCATATTCACTGCCGCGAAGATCATCGTAATGGAAGGATATGGCCTTACTGAAACATCACCCGTCATCTCTGTTAACCGTTTTGATGAAGAAGGCCGGAAATTCGGTACAACAGGTCCCGTTCTCGAAGGAAACGAAGTGAAAATCGCAGAAGATGGAGAAGTACTGACGAAAGGCCCGCACGTTATGCTGGGTTATTACAAACGCCCCGACCTTACCGCAGAGGCGATCGTCGATGGCTGGTTCCACACCGGGGATATCGGTACCATAGTAGACGGGCAATTCGTAAAGATCACCGACCGAAAGAAAGAACTGTTCAAAACCAGCGGCGGAAAATATGTAGCTCCACTCACGGTCGAGAACAAACTGAAAGAATCTCCCTTCATCGAACAGGTAATGGTGGTGGGACCGGAACGCAAATTCGTTGGCGGATTGATCGTTCCTGCATTTCCTGCCCTGCGCGATTGGTGTAAGCAAAATAATATTCCTGCTACGACAAATGAAGAGATCATCAAAAATGCAAAAGTGATCAGTTTGTATAAAGACGTGGTCGAACGCTTCAATAAATATTTCAGCCACGTAGAACAGGTAAAGAAATTTGAATTACTTCCAAATGAATGGGGCATCGATACGGGTGAAATGACGCCAAAACTGTCCATGAAGAGGAAAGTGATCACCGAAAAATACAAGGACGCGATCGATCGGATCTATGCCGGCGCGTAAATATTTTTCCCGCGAACGTTTTTCTAAGGGTGATGTTGACAGAAGTCTGCATCACCCTTACTTTTTGTAATTTCATCTCATGCAAGTTTACAGTTGTCAGGAAAATGGACTGGATCATCATACTGGATATCATAACTATGTGTTCATTGAATCGCTAACACCTTCTGCCTGTATATGCCTGCTGATAGACCGGCTTTCAACTGCTGAACCCAACGGATCAATAAAGAAAAAATTAGACCTGCTTCTGCAAAACATCGTCCATGAAAAAAAGCAGCATCAACCAAATGACCTCAGAACAAAACATCCCGGAGTGATCCTGAGAGAAATACTGGAAGTCATTTATATCGAGCTGAATATTTTTTTTCATCCTGATAGTACTTCATCAAAACCATTTAGTTCATTTACGCTCGCTGTATTTGACGAAGAAATGAATAAAGGAGCACTCCTGGGCGTGGGAGAAAGCATACTCGGCATCAACGGAAAACTAATGCAGTTTACAGCTGATAGCAATACTATTCCGGTAATCAGTACTCCCGGTACATTCGACACATGGTTTGAACATCATCAGCAAAAAATAGCACTGTCAACCATTCAGGATATCAGCATCGCATCGAACGGGATATTAACCTTTCAAAGGATCAACCAGCATACTGCTGAGATAAATCCTGTCACTTTTTTACTTACTGATCAGCCACAGGAAAACGAACCGGATATGCTATCAGTAAGACTGAGATCACTTGCTGAAAAATATAGTCTCTTCCCGGCAGATGACATAGCGATCGTACGCATCTTGTTCAACAAGGTTATTACATGAAACAGTTTTGAACAGGTCACCTCTCCCTTATCCCATAAATAAACTTCTTGTAAAAGACCCTCATTGATTCTTTCGAAATCACGGAGCTGCACCTGTCTTCATCCGCAAAACCCTTTCGTGCATCGATCCATGGCGCATCGCCATGTGTAAGTTTTTCGAGATCGGCGGCGCTGAGTTTTGCATACCCGTCCGCCACCTGGTGGATCAGGTCCAACTGCTCTTCGTCTATCATGCCAGGCAATATTTCAGAAGGTTTCTTTTCTCCCGGCGGGGAATAGAAAGCAAACTCCGTATACAGCAGGGACTGGTCCTTAAACCGGTCAAACACCGGCCGGCAGACCGGCCCGTGTAACCAGGCCTGGAAATCTTCCCCGATCACCGGCTGATCGAAATACGCCAAATGAAATGCCTGCACATAATACAATAGCTTTTGCAGCTTCAGATGAGACATTTTACCTCCGCGCTCAAAGATGTACTCACTGAGAATTTTTGCGTCTACAGTTTTGATAAAGCCCATAAACTGGATTTGGTTTCAATACAAATTTGCCCCGTAAACAAAGTCAAGCAATGAGGAAAAAACAATTTCTCAGCGTTTTTTTCTCATAGAAACTCATGGCTTTTTGAGTATATCGGTTTAACCAGGCCGTCTCCGCGCCAGGGGCGGCCATGCCCAGCAGCCATCCGTTCTCAGCCATCGCCTGTATATCCCTGCTCAACGATCTGCTTTCCGTCAAACACAAAATTTCACTACCTTTTCCTGTAAACCCCTTCGTATGAAGCATAGAACATCCCCTATAGAATGCTCTTTCACCGACTATCTCAAACAACACGCGCCGGAAAAAGAAGATATCTCCAGCCTGGCACCGGAAGAGTTGATCGAGTTGCGAAGAAACTATATCGATCAACTGCTGCTGGAAGATCACGGTGAACTGGATGAAGTCGCAAAGCTTGTTGCAAAAAGCATCAACAATCGCAGAATGTTGTCCAATGTAAAACCCAGCCCTTCCGGCCAGAATTCTTCCTTCGGAGAACGTCTCGCGGATAAAGTCGCCAGCTTTGGCGGCAGCTGGAGATTTATCATCATTTTCTTTGCGATACTTATCGCCTGGATGATCCTCAATGTATGGTGGCTTAATAATAAGGGCTTCGATCCATACCCGTTTATCCTGCTAAACCTCATCCTCTCCTGCCTCGCATCCATACAGGCGCCGATCATTATGATGAGCCAGAACAGGCAGGAAGATAAAGACCGTGAGCGCGCTGAACATGATTATAAAGTAAACCTGAAGGCGGAAGTGGAGATCCGCATGCTGCATGAAAAGCTCGATCATTTGTTGCTTCATCAAAACAAACGACTGCTGGAGATCCAGAAATTACAGATGCAAATGCTGGAAGGAATTGAGAAGAAGATCAATACACAAATTTAATAACGCGCATTCCGCGAATGGAAGATGCAACGGTGATCCGAATAGATTATCCGCCGAAACGAGCGCAAGGCCTGGTGTTTTATATGTTGTCCGTATTCACTGCACTTCGCCATGTAAGCCGCATTCCCCTCACGCCACGCCATTCTCAAATGTATCTGTCACTTTGTCCGCACCGGCATCTTTGGAACACCCCTTGCATAAAGCCACCAGCTAATACTCTAAACATATCCAAATATGCAAGAAAAAGGTACAATCTCCATCCACACCGAGAATATCTTCCCGATCATTAAAAAGTTTCTCTATTCTGATCATGAGATCTTCCTGAGAGAGTTGGTTTCCAACGCTGTAGATGCTACGCAAAAGATCAAACGCCTCTCTTCAATAGGTCAGTACAAAGGCGAACTGGGAGAACTCAAGGTGGACGTGTCATTTGACAAAGAGAAAAAAACCATTACTGTCAGCGACCGTGGCCTCGGCATGACAGCAGACGAGATCAAGAAATACATCAACCAGATCGCATTTTCCGGCGCCACAGAATTCGTGGAAAAATTCAAAGACGCCAAAGACGCGAACGAGCTGATCGGAAAATTCGGCCTTGGCTTTTACTCCGCCTTTATGGTAGCCGATAAGGTAGAGATCCAAACCCTGTCGCACCAGGAAGGTGCCGTCCCGGCCCGCTGGATCTGCGATGGCAGTACCGAGTTTGAGATCACCGAAGGCAACCGCACAACGCGTGGTACCGACATCATTCTTCACATCAATGCTGATTCCGAAGAATTCCTCGATCAGCACAAACTGGAAGAGATCCTCAAAAAACATTGCGCATTCCTGCCGGTTCCTGTTGTGTTCGGTAAACGCAACACTTCCGTAGAAGACGGGCAGGATGAGAACGGCGAAACGAAATATAAAACTGTTGAGATAGATAATATCATCAACAACACGAATCCTATCTGGACTAAATCTCCTTCTGAATTGTCTGATCAGGATTACCTGGATTTCTATCACCAGTTATACCCAATGTCCGACGATCCATTGTTCTGGATCCACCTGAATGTTGATTACCCTTTCAACCTGACCGGCGTTCTATACTTCCCTAAAGTAAAGAAGGAAGTGGAGCTTCGTCCCAATAAGATCAAGCTGTTCTCCCGCCAGGTATTCATCACTGATGAAGTAAAAGACATTGTACCTGAATTCCTGATGTTGCTGCATGGTGTGATCGATTCTCCGGATATTCCGCTGAACGTATCCCGCAGCTTCTTACAGGCAGATAGCCATGTTAAAAAGATCAACTCGCATATCACCAAGAAAGTGGCGGATAAGCTCGGCGACCTTTTCAAAAAAGACCGCAAAGGCTATGAAGAGAAATGGAGCGATATCGGCCTGTTTGTGAAATACGGGATGCTTACGGATGAGAAGTTCTATGATCGCGCCAAAGACTTCGTATTGCTGAACAATACAAAAGATGAAGTCTTCACGCTTAGCGAATACGAAGAGAAAGTAGCACCGCTGCAAACAGAAAAAGAAGGCAACAAAGTCTATCTCTATACAACAGATCCGGGCAAGCAGGATTCATTTATTCAATCCGCTAATGCAAGAGGATATGATGTATTGCTGATGAACTCTCCGCTGGATAATCACTTCATCGGTCAGCTGGAACAGAAACTGGAGAAAACACAGGTAAAACGTGTTGATTCCGGCACGATCGACTCATTGATCAAAAAAGATGAGCCGCTGCCTTCTGTATTAAGCGAAGAGCAATCAGCTACAGTAAAAACAGTGTTTGAAAAAGCGGTGAAGAAACCTGGTATGAATGTGCATGTTGAAAGCCTTTCACCATCTGAATTACCGGTGACCGTTACCATGGATGAATTCATGCGCCGCATGAAAGACATGGCTGCGATGGGCGGCGGTGGCGGAATGAACTTCTATGGTTCATTACCGGATAACTATAATGTGACCGTCAACAGCAATCACCCGTTGATCGGAAAGATCGCTTCGGCTTCTTCGGAAGAAGAAAAAGAAGGAATGGCGAAGCAGGCTTTTGATCTCGCATTGTTGTCTCAGGGATTACTGACCGGTGCGGAGTTGACGGAGTTTGTGAAGAGAAGCGTGGCGATGTTGTAATATTTTTTCGTCTTAAGAATATATCGCGGCCCTCCTGCGCTTCGTTTCCGACGGGCGTAGCGAGGGTCGCGCTTTTTTAAATTGGGAACTTCAAGGGGATCGTTTTCGCTTCGGTATGGGCTTAATATGAAACTGGCGTAGGGGAACGCGGCGAACGCAACGATACGCGGCGGGCGCGGCGAAATACATATCTTCTCC
>JBEVKW010000352.1:0-44244 GCA_040509495.1 Chitinophagaceae bacterium
GACACCCTCCCATTTTTAGCCATTTTTTCCGCAGCCTTGATCTTTTTTTGTTACTTTTTTTGCATCAAGGCAAAAAAAGTAAACAGAGACTTCGACCCTTCGTCGAAAAAAAGCGCTTTGCCCGCCCGGCAAATCACCTCCCCAATAACGGCATAACCTTCGTCCCTATAAGCTCAATAGACTTCATTAATTGCGAATGTGTCAGGCCGGCATTATCCATTTGAAAAGTAAAACGATCTACACCGCCGAGTGCATCACTATGGCGGCGTAGCTTCTCCGCCACACGTTCAGGACCACCAACCACCAGTACACCAGCCGGCGCGATAAGATGATCGAACTGCGACCTGGTTACTGCTGGCCATCCACGCTCGCGGCCGAGTTTGGTCCATAGTTCCGCATAGCCGGGGAAGTATTCACTTTCGGCTTGTTCATCAGAATGCGAAACATAGCCGGGAGAATGGAGACCAACTTTAAGCTGGTCTGCACTGAAGCCTGCTTTGGCACCCGCTTCACGATACAGGTCAACAAGCGGCCGGAAACGGGACGTATTGCCTCCAATGATCGCCACCATCAGGGGTAGTCCTAACTGTCCGGCCCGTACAAATGATTCGGGTGTGCCGCCTACTCCCAGCCAGACAGGCAGTTTCGGTTGAACTGCTCTCGGATAAACGGGTAAATTGTTGATGGCAGGACGGAATTTGCCCGACCATGTCAATACTTCATGGTCCCGGATCTTTAACAACAGATCCAGTTTTTCCTTGAACAGCGCGTCATAGTCGTCAAGATCAAAACCAAACAGCGGATAGGCTTCAACAGACGAACCCCGGCCCACTACGATCTCCGCTCTTCCTTTTGATACCAGGTCCAGCGTAGCGAAGTTCTGATATACACGCACCGGATCTGCCGTACTTAGCACCGTTACCGCACTGGTGAGGCGGATACGGCTTGTACGTGCCGCTGCCGCTGCAAGGATGACTGCCGGTGCAGAATCAAGGAACTGCTTTTTATGATGTTCGCCGATGCCAAATACATCCAAACCCACCTGGTCTGCATGTTCCATGCGCTCGAGTAACTGCTCCATCGCATTTACACTGCTTAATGACTGGCTACCATACATCGCGGATGCAAAACTGTCTATACCGATCTCCATTGTACTCCCTTTATTTAAATAAACCACGGGCACTTTTTGTGCCGGGCCGATATTACAACAAATGTGGGTATTAATGGTTCATTGAACTGGGCACCATCCTGTTTGTACACTAAAGCCTCGAAAAAAGTTCTGACCAGGTGCCTGGTTTTGGAGGATAGGAATGTAAGATTGACTGACACTTTAAGCTGACGACCATTTTAGTGAACAGGAACGGTCTGAAAGCTTTTAATTACTTTTAAAGGCAACTTGTAGATAAAAACAGCATCTGTATGAGTAATCCATTAAAGCTCATTCCCGGACAGAAATATCGCTTAGTAAAGCCATTCACGGATTATGACAGAACTCTTCATCCCACGGGTGAGACATGGACATTTCTCCGTACGAATTTTTTGCCCTACGAAGATGGCCTTACAGTCCATTTGCGGCTGTTCGATGATCCGCGTGAAGAAGTGATATTCCGCTTACAGTGGCGGGAAGAAGAGCAGGCGGCGATCATTGAAAACTTCAATGATTTTGTTACACCGGTAGAATAACTGGCGCAGCAGCATCCCTGAACGGAGATGCCGTTACGCCAGTGAAACTGATCACTATTCCGGTATACCGTATTTGCGGCAGATTTCTTCATAAGTCAGCTGTACCCGGCCGGTCAAAGATTGTCCGCCCGGTATGATCACATACCTGAACTCATGTTGCGTCGCGATCACATTATATTCATTATTATCGTTGACGAATTTGATCCGCAGATTTCCTGGTGTAAGATGGGATGACCACGTATCAAGTTGGGTGACGCCCGACTGTTTATAATTCAGCAGGATGGGTAACTGCGTGACCCTGTTGGTCGGCCAGACGGTGGGATTATATCCCAGTAATTTGCCGAAGGTCAACACAGTACCACTGTCCAGGATAGCTTGAGTGATTGCTGGTTCGGCTTTATCATAATTGAAACCCCAGATCCCGAAGAGCGTGTCTTTGCGATAGGTCGCGGGTTTGAACCAGGGTGAGTAGATCACGTTGGCTGTGCCCGGTGGGCCTTCCGGACCGGTGTCGCCTTTCTTACAGGACAAAAGATCGATCGCAATAAAGGCTATGGCGATGAACATGCATAGATTCTTTTTCATAAAAGTGTTTTTGATTAGCACTACGAAAATAGAACAGTACCAGACCCAAGACAATCGCACTTATAGATGAATATGCTGACTGAAAATGGTAAAAACATCGAAACAATGCCACAAAGAGGTAGCAGACTCACAGATTTGAGTGATTAACTGATAATGGTATACCAAGAAATCCTTTCCAGATAACGATCGCTGGTATAACTTTATGCCTGCCATATGTGTTGCGGCATCAATCTGATAAAGGGCCCTAATTCATCCATCAGCCATAAAAGAAAGATGTATGTACAGGTTTGATGGCTGGCGATTATAATTTTTCAATCACACAACAGGTTAGTATGAGATTCAAACAGTCACTGGTCGCTCTTTCTGCAATACTTGCGTATCTGAATACCGGATGCAGTGGACAGAAAGAAGTCATCGCAAAAGATGAGTTTGTGAGAGGTGCAGACATAGGGTGGGTGCAGCAAATGGAAGCGACAGGCTACCGTTTTCTGAACGATGATGGAAAGCAGGAAGACTGTTTGAAGATCCTTCGTGATCATGGCATGAATACGGTCAGGTTACGGACATGGGTCAATCCATCAGATGATAAGATCAGTGGACATAACAGTAAAGAGGAAACCGTCGCCATGGCGGTTAGGGCACAGAAGCTGCGGATGCGGATCATGATCAATTTTCATTACAGCGATACCTGGGCAGATCCCGGTCATCAGAAAAAGCCAGCCGCATGGGAGGGACATGATTTTCCCACCCTGCTGAAAGATGTTTATGATTATACCTATGATGTCATGTCTGCATTAAAAAATGCAGGCGTACAGCCTGAATGGGTGCAGGTAGGTAATGAAACACCTGGTGGTATGATCTACCCGGAAGGAAGCACAGCCAACTGGCCGCAACTGGCCCAACTGATCAATAAAGGTTACGATGCGATCAAAGCTGTAAGCCCGTCTTCAAAAGTGATTCTTCATCTTGACCAGGGAAATAACAGCGAACGTTTCAGAACATGGTTCGATAACGCAAAAACACACGGTGCAAAATATGACGTGATCGGTTTGTCTTATTATCCCTGGTGGCTTGACGGTAAACCTGATTACACATTGTCGATAAATGATCTGGCCAATAATTTAAATGATATGGCGGCTCGCTACGATAAAGAGGTAATGGTGGTAGAAGTGGGTGGCGAGGATACGAAGCCTGATAATACGTACAATCTGCTCGTAGCTGTTATGCAGAAAGTAAAAGCAGTGCCGAATGGTAAAGGTCTTGGCGTGATCTATTGGGAGCCGCAGGGCGCGAGAAGCTGGAGCAGGTATCAACTTAGTGCATGGGGCGAAGATGGAAAACCGACCAAAGCGCTCGATGCATTTTTGGTGAAGTGATGAAGTGATGCGGTATTGTGAGCATATCGTGAATAGATAAACGAACGCTGCAATAGAACTCCCGCCCCGCAACCATTGAAAGAGTGATTTTCTTCGGTCACTAAGCCGGTGGATCTATTGCCGCATTCCTTTTAAATATTCACTTGGCGTTTGGCCAAACTGTTTCTTGAACTCTTCACTGAAATGTTCCCGTCTCGTAAAGCCAACGGTGTATGCGACCTCCGCAATGGTCAATTGGTGTTGCTGCAGCAATAGGGCTGCCTTTTTAAGCCGTATCGATTTGATGAAATCATTCACGGTCATATCCGTCAATGCCTTTAGTTTCTTGTATAACACCGGTTGGCTCATTGCTACTTTTCTTGCCAGCAGTGCCACTCCGAAATCCGCATCGTCCATATGCTCTTCGATGATGTTCATCACCTTTTGCAGGAAGCCTTCATCAGCGTTGCTGATCTCCAATTGCTTTGGCTCCAGCGTCACCTGGCGTGAATACTTCTGGCGCATCGCAAGCCGCGAAGTGAGCAGGTTGTGCACATGCAGCTCGAGTACCTGCAGACTAAAGGGTTTGGTAAGATAGATGTCCGCGCCCATTTCCAATCCTTCCACCTGGTGTTCGGCAGAAGCTTTAGCTGTCAGTAATATTACCGGGATATGCGAGGTGCGTTCATCTTTCTTGAGTCTCCGGCATAATGCATAACCATCCATTTCCGGCATCATCACGTCGCTGATGATGATATCAGGGATCTGTTCAGTTGCTGCACGAAGACCTTCCACGCCATTGTCTGTTTCCATCACAGTATAAGAACGGCTCAATGTTTCTTTCAGGAAAGAACGTAGCTCGTGATTGTCTTCAATAATAAAGACCACCGGCTTTTTTACTTCCGAGAGAGTTTCTCCTTCACCAGATATATCAGCCAGCAGTGTTCCTTTTTCCTGGATCAGTTGCTCCCTGGCGAAATGTTCACTTCCTTTGAGCAGGGTGATCGAAAAGCAGGTGCTTCCGGAAAAGCCAGGCTGCATGGGCATCGTACTCGTCACTGATATAGAGCCATGATGCAACTCGATCAGGCTCTTTGATAATGCCAGCCCTATTCCATACCCTGTGTTATGCGCAGGATCGTCCTGTACCTGGAAGAAATTAGTAAAGATCTTCTTGAGATTCTCCGGTGCTAT
Source organism: Chitinophagaceae bacterium (assembly GCA_040509495.1). Lineage (GTDB taxonomy): Bacteria > Bacteroidota > Bacteroidia > Chitinophagales > Chitinophagaceae > Terrimonas_A. The sequence continues at coordinate 4,818 of JBEVKW010000352.1, forward strand.
TCCTTTACCATTATCTGTTACTTCGATGAGCAGATCGTCTTTCCTGTCTTTTACTTCCAGTTTGATAAAACCACCATCCGGCGTAAACTTGAAAGCGTTTGTCAACAGGTTGAAGATAACTTTCTCTAATTGTTGTTTGTCAAAATAGACAGGTATTGGTGCATCCGGCGACGTAAAAGACAGGTTGATCTTTCTGGACTGCGACAGATCATGAAATGAATGCAGGATCGTTTCCAGGAATGAAATGATATCAGCCTGCTTCACCTGCAATGGCAGGTTGTGGGTTTCGGCTTTACGGAAATCCATTAATTCACTGATCAGCTTGGCCAGTCTTTCCGTATGTTTTCTTACATGCTTGAGCTTATTACTGGTTGTTACGTCATGTTGCTTTTCCATGATCAGTTGTTCCACCGGTGTAGAGATCAATGACAGATGTGTCCTGATCTCATGCGATACATTGGTAAAAAAGTTGAGCTTGAATTGCTGAAGTAAATGTTCTTTCCTGAACAATGCACGCATATAAAAGAACCGGATAATTACAAAAGCAATAGCACAGGCTGCCAGCACATACAATGTATAGGCCCACCATGTTTTCCATAAAGGAGGCAATACCACAATAGAAAGCCTTGCTGGTTCGGTGTTCCAGAAGCCGTCATTATTTGCGGCCTTAACGAGCAGGGTATAATGGCCAGATGGAAGATTGGAATAAGTGGCTGTTGGGTCGTTTACGTAATTCCATTTATCCTCATACCCATCAATCTTGTAAGCATAACGGTTCTTTTCAGGTTTTATAAAATTGAGCAGGGCAAAGTCGATAGAGAACAGGCGCTGATCATGTTTAAATACGAGTTGTTTTGTAGCTGTCAGACTTTCCTGCAACAACTTATCAGTGCCCATGATACTCACCGGAGAACCGGATAGTTTCAGTGAAGTGAAGACCAGGTCACCTACGTATTTATTTACCTGGATCTTTTCGGGATGGAAAAAAGTAAGTCCATTGTTTCCTCCAAAGAACATCCCGCCCTGGCTGTCTTTGAAAAAAGATCGGTGATTGAATTTGTTTCCCGCAAGGCCGTCACTTACTGTATAATTCTTAAATGCTTTTTTTGAAGGGTCGAATCTTGTCAGCCCATTATCTGTACTGATCCAGTAAAATCCATTGGAATCTTCCAGCAGGCCCAGCACATTGTTGTTGGGCAGTCCGTCTTTTTGAGTAAAGTTGGTGAAGCTGTTTGAAGAAGGATTGTAACTGTACAAGCCACCGTAATACGTGCCTATCCAGATAAGTCCTTTTGAATCTTCCCGGATGAAATTGATATTTGTTTCATGCAGACTGTCCGCGTGAGCACTTTTTGAAAAGCTCATCACCTGTTTATCGCTATTGCGCAGAACATGCAGGCCCGTTTGCCCGCCGATCCAAAGGTTCTTTCTTGAGTCGATCAGCAATGCATGCACCGACTTGTTGGCAAGGTCACTTCGCAATGTTGTACGTTCAGCGTATTGTTCAAATGATCCATCCGGTTTTTTCTTCAGCTCGTATAATCCCAACAGGGCTCCGATAAGAATGTTGCCATTTGGTTTTTCCTGTATGGCAAGCACTTCATCAAAATAGCCGACTTTTTTTCCTTCATCTATTTCAAGGTTATAATGTTCGAAGCGGCCCGTTTGCTGGTCAAACCGGTTAAGGCCTCCGTTATAGGAGGTACCGATCCAGGTATTGCCTGAGGGGTCACGGTAGAGACATTTGATGAAGTTAGAGCTGAGGCTGCTTTTGTCTCCCGGGATCTGGCGATAGCTTTTAAACGAGCCTGTTTTCCGGTCGAGATAGTTCAGCCCTCCACCTTCGGTGCCTATCCACAGATTATGTTTATCATCTTCGATGATCCCGCTGACGACGTCGTTGTTGAGTGAGTTGGGATCATGGTTATTCTGGATAACGGTAAACGGAGTGGCGTACTGGTAAGCGATATTTACGCCGCCATGATAGGTGCCAACCCAGGCAGTTCCATTTTTATCCTGATAAAGGCTGTGGATGGAATTGTTATTAAGACTTGCTTTATTATCGGCGTCATGCTGGTAAAGCTGCAGCAGTTTTTTCGATGGGTCGTATACATACAGGCCATTTTGTGTACCGATCCAGATCTTTCCCTGCTGATCGGCAATGAGCCGCCGAACGCTGGAGACATTCAGTGATGTGTGCGCAAACCCTTCCGGGAATACACGGCGGATCGATCCATTCGTATAGGTCAGAACGGTTACGCCGTCTTTTTGTGTGCCGATCCACAACCGGTGATCGCGATCTTCACTGATCGAGGTGATATGGTTGCCGCTGATGGTTTGGGGGTCTCCTGCAGTGTGACGGTAAAGATCATAACTGGCGATGCGGCCATTCTCATAATGCATCCTGATCAGTCCTTGTGAAGTGCCTACCCACAATGCACCGTCGGTGCTTTGGAAAATGATATTGGCATATGGTGCGATCGATTGCAGTGAATCGTTCAGCTTGAAGGTATTTGTGAAAAGGTTTTTCTTCCGGTCTTTTACCAGGTTCAGCCCACGGCGTGTTCCCATCCACAGGTTCTTGTCGCGGTCTTCAAAAAAGCAATCTACCACGCGTTGGTTGAGTCCATCTTTTTTGTTCAATATAAAAGGTATCCGTTGGAATCTTTCAAACTGAGCATCGTACTTGCATACATAGTCGGTGCAGGAAACCCAAAGAGTGCCTTCTGAGTCGATATAAAGACCGGAGATCTGGTTATCAGGAAGGCTGGTTGAATCAGCCGGGTCATTGGTAAAGTTGCGGAAGCGGTAGCCATCATACCGGCTGAGCCCATAGCGTGTGCCGAACCAGATAAAGCCTTTTTTATCTTCCGTGATCGCCATTACGGAATTCTGCGGCAATCCCTGCTGGATGGTCAGGTTGCGGAAAAGCAGTTGCTGGCTGCTGGTGACGCCAGGTTTCAGCACGAAGACGATAACCATACAAGCGATGATTATCCGGATCAGGCCTGTTCGATTGCCGATGACCGATGGCTGTTGGCCGAAAATACAAGGGTCTGTTAGTTGTAATGACCTGTCTCGTTTGGCAGCGGGAACTTTGATCCCAATGACTCCCCCGGCCAACGGCCATCGGTGATCGGCCATCGGGGCCTGTAAGGCAGCTATGATTAGTTTTAACGGCATGTGCAATCGCAATCGTAAGAAATAATTAGAGATCAGTGAAGCTTGAAGGCAGGTAACATGTAGTTTTTATAAATAAGAAAAACCGGTGCTGCCATTCTTTCAATTTCCTTCATCGCTCTTTCCTCTGTAAACTACACGTTTAAAGGAGATACCCGCTTTTTTTAAACAGAATTTATAAAAAGCATATTATTAATTTAAAATAAACGGCCTTTTTTTTTAGATCGCGCTACATCTTTGCTCCGGGTGACTGATCCGCTTAGACCGGCACCTTTGAGCCTTTCCTTCTATATAACCCATCTAAACGATTGCTTATGCCTAATGTACCGGGGAACAAACTGCATTGGTATGCCTGCTTCCCAAAATTCTTCCTGTTGCTGACCTTTCTTTTCCCTGCTTTTCTTTTTGCTCAGACCAAACTGACCGGGCAGGTCAGAGATGAGGGAGGAAAGCCCGTGACCGGTGCTTCTGTTCAGCCGAAGAAAAGAACTTCGGCCGGAACCGTGACCGATTCTTCCGGGTTTTTCAACCTGAACGTATCACCAGGGGACACTTTACAGATCACATCCGTAGGATATGAAGCGGTAACGGTTGCTGTAGGTTCGAGAACGAATCTGCAGGTAACGTTAAAAACCGTTGCGAAAGACCTGGACGATGTGGTGGTGGTAGCTTACGGCAACACTACCAAAAAACTGGTCTCCAACTCTGTGACCACCATCTCTGCGAAACAGATCGAGGATATGCCGGTGGCTTCACCAGCGGAAGCGATCGTGGGTCTCGCTCCCGGTGTTCTTGTTGGAACTCCTTCCGGCGAACCCGGTCAGAATCCCTGGATCCGCGTTCGCGGCCTTGGTTCACTCGGCGCAGGTAATAACCCGCTATTCGTAGTTGACGGTTATCCGCTGAACAGTGGCGATAACTTCTATAATATCAACTCGCAGGATATCCAATCCATCCAGGTGTTGAAAGACGCGGCTTCTTCTGCCATGTATGGTTCACGCGGCGGAAATGGGATCGTGATGGTCACGACCAAACGGGCGTCGGCAAATGGTAAAACCAATTTTGCTTTTAATGCTTATACCGGCCTTGCGCAGGAAAGCAAAAGAGTGAAAGTGCTCAACACGCCACAATACATTGAATACCTGAAAGACGCTTATACGAATTCAGGTGTGGCGATCCCTCCGGTATATGCGAATGGCGTGGAAGTGCCCGCCAATACAGACTGGCAGGATGAAGTATTCCGCCTTGGAAAGCAAAATAATTTCAGCATTTCTGCGTCAGGCGGTACTGAATTGTCGCGTTTTTATTTATCGGGAAACTACTTCTCACAGAAAGGTATTGTTGAAGGAAGCGGTTTTTCGCGGATGCTGCTTCGCGCCAATTTTGATACAAAGCTCAGTAAGAAACTAAAACTCGGGATCACCCTGGCTCCATCCATCACAACAACGGATACAAAACCAATCTCCGGTAATTTCAATAATGCAACGATCTCCGGCGGCGGTCCCGGTAACGTCGGTGCTGCGATCACTGATGCCTTGTTACTTCCTCCGACATGGTCGGTCAGGAATGCGAACGGCGATTATACACAGGCGCTTAATACACCTTTCCAGGTGAATCTTGGAGGCCTTTTCAATCCTGTTGCAACACTTGCTCTTTACCAGGATAAAACAACATCGTTTCGCGGACTAGGTTATGCATTCCTTGAATACCAGGTATTGAAAGGACTGAGCTTCCGCACAAACCTTGGTGGTGAGATCATTAATAACCGCCGTAATTGGTATGTACCTGCAACACTGGCAACGAATGCAGCGCCAACAGCGAATATTTCCAACCCGATACTGGCGAACATCAATGCACGACAGCAAAATAATACCAGCAATAACTGGCTCTGGGAAAACCTCCTCACATATACACACGCAGTAAAAGATCACCGCTTTACGATCCTTGCAGGCTACAGTGCGCAAAAGAATACTTACCAGGGCAGTGAAGTATTCGGACAAAATGGTACATATACCAATGATGCGCTGGATTATGTTACAGCGGCGGGCCAGATCTTTGGCTCTGCCGGCGCATCAGGAAATAATCTTGTTTCCCTCTTTACCAGGTTGGATTATAACTTCCGTTCGAAATATATTCTTTCTGCCTCATTGCGCAGGGATGGTTCTTCACGATTTGGTGAGGATAACAAATATGCCACATTTCCCGCGGCGTCTATTGCCTGGAGAGTGCTGGAAGAGCCTTTCATGAGATCATTCAGCAAAGCCGCCAACATATCCGAATTGAAATTGCGCGCAAGCTTTGGTATGACAGGTAACCACAACATTGGTGATTATAACTGGCAGAGCTACCAGATCGCAGCGAATGCGGTGCTTGGTTCAGGTCCGGGAAATCTTGTATTTGGTCTGGCACCGAACTCTGTGCCGATCAAGAATCTCAGCTGGGAAAAAAGCCAGCAGATCGATCTGGGGATCGACATCGGGTTATTCCATAATCGTATTTACATTACTGCCGACTGGTATAAGAAAAATACAACAAGCCTGTTGCTGAACAGGAACGTGCCGGCAGTGATCGGTTATACAAACCGCGTCTTCAATAACGTGGGCGAGATCCAGAATACGGGCTTTGATTTTGCGGTGAATACACAGAATATCGTTACCAAAGACTTTACCTGGAGTACCGATGCAAATATCTTTTTCTTCCGGAATAAGGTGATCGCGCTGGCTACGCCGAATGATCAGATCTTATTCGATGCAGTTTTCGGATACACGAGCTCTATCAGGGTGGTGCCGGGTTTACCGATGGGAAGTTTCTTTGGATATGACCAGGTCGGCGTTTACCGTGATGCGGCCGATGTGGCCAACAGTCCCGTATGGAGTGCAGGTGGAAGTGCGCCCGGTGATATCAAATTCCGTGATGTAAATGGTGATAAAGTCATCAACAACAGCGATATCGTATTGCTCGGTAATCCATTTCCTGATTTTTCTTATGGCATCACTAATAATTTCAGATATAAGAAGCTGACACTTTCAATCGGCATACAGGGAAACAAAGGAGGAAAGGTGTTGAACGCGGTGGACCGTTATACATATAACTTCTATGGACGATTCAATTCAACGACGCGTGTGCTCAATCGCTGGAGATCTCCAGAAGATCCGGGTGATGGTTTTACTCCAAGGGTCACCTATAATACGCCATCTTCTTTGTCCAGTTTTTCCAGCCTGCAATTGCATGATGCGAGCTTCCTCCGGATCAGGAGTGTCCAGGTAAGGTATGTATTCCCTGATAAGCTGGTCAAGCGTGCAAAACTGCAAAGCCTGTCTGTGTATGCAATGGCGCAGAACCTGTACACCTTTACCAGTTATTTCGGTTATAACCCTGAAGCCAACCTTTATGGTAATTCAGTGAATCCGACTTATGGTGTGGATCAGGGAAGTTACCCGCTGAACCGAACGGTCACACTGGGTGTCAACCTTGGATTTTAATAAATACTTCAACCTAATTTAATATAATGACCATGAAACGATTGATCCAATTTACTGCATCTGTGATCGGTGTGTCAATGTTGCTGGTGAATTCATCCTGTAAAAAAGATTTCCTGGAACTATCAGATCCAACCAGGATAGAAACGGGTGACTACTATAAAGATTCCGCTTCTATTGCCTCAGCAGCCAATGCCTGCTATTCAAGTTTGATGGATGTGTATGGCAGGCTTTCAGGAAGCCGGGGTATATTTCCTTATGCAGATGTAACGAGCGATGATACTTATTCAGTGGTAGATGGCACCGGACTTGGAGAATTTGAATATTTCAACTTTACATCGACCAGTCCCGTGTTGCAAAGTTCCTGGCAGATGATGTACAGGGGAATTGCGCGCTGCAATATCCTGATCAGCCGTGCACCGGCAGTGCCCATGGGAGATTCAGCCAAACAGCGGCTGATGGCTGAAGCTAAGTTCATGCGTGCGATATTCTATTTTAATGCAGTCAGGATCTGGGGTGCCGTGCCGTTGGTAACAGGTGAGATCCCGACTATCCAGGATGCTTATCAATATGGACGAGCGAATGTGGCGGATGTATACACTCAGATCATTACCGATCTGAAAGAAGCGGCTCCGCGTCTGCCCATCAAGTATACTGCAACAGCGGATCTTGGCCGTGCTACCCGCGGGTCGGCACTGGGCATATTAGGCAAAGTATATCTCACAATGAAGAATTATACAGAAGCGGCTGCCGTACTCAATAACTTTATCACAGTAATTGCACCGGGTACACACAGCCTGCAGTCTTCCTATGCCAATATATTCCTTCCAGCGAATGAAATGAATCCTGAGATCATCTCCGCCGTTCGCTATAAAAAAGGCGGTACGAATACGGGCAGTCCGTTCAATAACTATTTCGGACCTCCTTATGTCGCTGTTGTTGGTGTGGGAAATGGCTATCAGTTCAACCTTGTCAGAAAGGAATTATATGATACGCTCCGGAATTTTGATGCGCTGTCAAAAGACAGTATCCGTTTCAAGACCTCTTTCGGACTGATAGGCGGAAGTTTCTATTATACAAAAAAGTATCTCGATGTTCCTACAACTGAAGGCGATGCTGACAATGACTGGATCATTCTTCGCTATGCAGATGTCCTGCTGATGTATGCGGAAGCATTGAATGAGCTGGATCCTGGCAATGTAGCGACGGCGATCACTTATGTAAACCAGGTCAGAACACGGGCTGGTTTTACCGGCGCCGGTTTGTTGCAGCCAACATTGACGCAACAGCAGCTCCGCCTGGCGATAGAAGCGGAACGCAGGATGGAACTGAACCTGGAAGGCCATCGATGGTTTGACCTTGTCAGAACAGGCCGGGCGATCGACGTGATGAATAAGCATTTTATTGCCAACAATATCAGGGTAGGAAGCAACCCGGTGCAGATCGACGAGCATAACCTGTTATTCCCTGTTCCCATTACGGAGATCAATACGAATCCTGTCATCACACAAAACCCGGGTTATTAACTATGATGACTTTGCCTAAAAAAGGCAACCCGTAAGCTCCCGCAGATCACGCAGACGAGCAGGAGCACATTCAACCAGTCTGCGTATCTGCGCTTGATCTGCGTGATCAGCGGGAACCGTACGCCCTGCTTTAATAGTCCGGTAACTGTACAACACGGCATTTGTAAAAAACGTTCTGATGAAAATATGTTTCAACAACCTTATCCGGTTAATTCTTTTTAGTGCGGTCATCGTTCACACCGCATTTGCACAACCGTCGAAAGAGCCATCACTCTTTCAACCCGTATTCGCCACTGGCGCAGAGGATCGTACCTACTGGGTAAAAACGCTGATGAAGATCGCCGACCCGGTCGTGAGTAATCTTGCAGAGAACACACTGAAAAAGAATATGCCTTTGGAGGTTCCTTCCGACTACCAATTCATCGCGAAAGATGTGTCTTATGTAGAAGCTGTCGGGCGTACTGCGGCTGGTCTCGCACCATGGCTTTCTCTTCCCGATGATAATACGGCAGAAGGAGTACTGCGTAGGCAATATCGAACTCGGCTATTACGCGGATTTAAAAATGCCGTTGATCCAAACAGTCCGGATAAACTGAATTTTGCAGATCATCTTCAGCCGATCGTCGACGCGGCGTACATCGCGCAGGCATTCATCCGCGCGCCGAAAGCTTTATGGGAACCGCTTGACACCATTACCAAGCGACGTTATATCGATGCCTTTATCAGTCTTCGCAACCGTGCCAGCTATTATAATAACTGGTTGTTGTTTTCTGGTATTACGGAAGCATTTCTGCTGAAGATCGGTGAAACGCACGATCCATTCCGGATGGCTATGGCCGTACAAAAACTCAAAGAATGGTATGTCGGTGATGGATGGTATAGCGATGGTACCAGGTTCAGTATGGACTATTACAACAGTTATGTGATCCATCCGATGATGGTGGATCTGCTGCGGATTGGTGTAGAGAAGAAAGTAGCCAGCGCCAATGACCTGGCCAATGCACAAAAACGCATGCAGCGCTATGCGGTGTTCCTGGAAAGAATGATCACGCCCGACGGCATGTATCCGGCATTCGGCAGATCGATCACCTATCGTACCGGTGCCTTTCAATCGCTTGCGCAGTCTGCACTCGAAGAGCGTCTGCCGGAAACGATACAACCCGCACAGGTGCGTTGCGCACTCACAAAAGTGATGAACAGAATGTTCGATGATCAACGGAACTTTGATCATAACGGATGGCTGCTGCTGGGCTTTAACGGGCACCAGCCCGGCATCGCTGATTTTTATACATCGACCGGAAGTTTGTATATGGCCACACTTGCTTTTCTGCCATTGGGTTTACCGGCAGATAATGTATTCTGGACAGGAAAACCTGCACCATGGACAGCTGTAAAAGCATGGGAGGGAGAAACCTTTCCGAAAGATTATCATGTCGATTTTTGACCGATATTACAAGAACCATGTACAAACCGATCTTTTCAAATATAAATGTCGCCGCGATCATTTTGTTCTCAGGTTTCGCTCTTCTCAACAGCTGCCAGCAACCACCTGAACCTGATCACAGCGGATGGACAGCTTACGCAGGAAGTAAGGAAGGCAACCGTTATTCATCCAACACGCAGATTACAGCAGCAAATGTTGCAAAGCTGCAGGTCGCATGGACCTATAGTACAGGAGATAAGGATACGGCAGGAAGAACACAGATCCAGTGTAACCCCATCATCGTTGATGGGATTTTATATGGAACCTCTCCGCGTTCAAAATTATTTGCGCTTGATGCTGCCAGTGGAAGACCCAAATGGATCTTTGATCCCGCCAGGGAAGATACAGCGGTACAAAAAGATCCGACTGCCTTTTTCAAGATCGCACGGGGTGTTACGTACTGGAAGGATGCATCGGGGAATGATCAACGCATTCTTTATGGTGTCGGACAAAAACTGTACGCCATCAATGCAGTGAATGGGAATCCGGTAAGGTCTTTCGGAAGGAACGGCTACATTGATCTTGCCACTGGTTTGGATCGAGATCCCTCCACCTTCAATCCGTTTGTTTCAAACAGCACACCAGGTGTGGTCTATCAGAACCTTTTCATCGTTGGCACCCGCGTGGCAGAGTCTGCAGATGCGGCACCTGGTTCGATCAGGGCGTATGATATTGTTACAGGCGAGCGGAAGTGGATCTTTCATACCATACCTCATCCCGGAGAAGAAGGCTATGATACATGGCCGGACAAAAACGCGTGGAAAAAATTAGGTGGCGCCAATTGCTGGGCCGGTATGTCACTCGATGAAGAAACGGGCATTGTGTATATCCCCACCGGTTCTATCTCGGGAGATTTCTATGGCGGCTTCAGGAAAGGACAAAATCTCTTTGGCAATTCACTGATCGCACTCGATGCAAATACGGGTAAATATATCTGGCATTACCAGGTGGTGCATCATGATCTGTGGGACAGGGATCTACCTGCGAACCCTAACCTTGTCACGGTTGAACACAATGGCAAAAAGATAAAAGCGGTTGCGCAGATCACCAAGCATGGGTATGTGTTTGTATTTGACCGTGCCACCGGGAAACCATTGTTTCCCATTACTGAAAAATCATTTCCGGCTTCTTCACTTGACGGTGAAGAAGCATGGCCCACACAGCCGATCCCGTCACTGCCGGAACCGTTCGCAAGGCAGACGATCACAGCAGCCGATGTCACCGACCGCAATCCTGAAGTGCATAAGGAAATGATGGAGCGATTTCAAAAGGTAAAGTATAATGCCATGTTCACCCCACCTGATAAAGAAAGCAGCTGGATCTTTCCGGGCTTTGATGGTGGTGGCGAATGGGGTGGGGCAGCAGTCGATCCCGAATCCGGGATATTATATGTGAACAGCAGTGAACTTCCCTGGTCATTGACAATGATCGACGCGGTAAAAGGCGCTGATAATAGTTTGCAAGGGCTGGGCAAAACAATCTATGGCAAATATTGTGTAAGCTGTCACGGCCCGGAACGCAAAGGCATCGGCACATCATTTCCTTCGCTGATCGGTCTCGAAAAAAAGTATAACCCGGCTGAGACCTGGAAGATCATCACCAATGGCCGTAACATGATGCCTGCTTTCAAACAGATCCCTGAGAGTCAAAAAAATGCACTGCTTGCATTTCTCCTGGAGCAGGAAGATAAAGAACCCGGAGCAGCAAAAAAAACCAACGCGGCTAAGAATGTAACAGTTGCATCAACCCATTCGATCATGGATGAAGTGAAGTATAATATGACCGGCTATAACAGGTTCCTTGATAAAGACGGCTATCCCGGTATAAAACCGCCCTGGGGTACATTGAATGCTGTTGACCTCAACAGCGGTAAGCTTCTTTGGAAAGTGCCATTGGGCGAGTTTGAAGAGTTGAAGAAACAAGGCATGGCTGCAACAGGAACGGAGAACTATGGCGGGCCTGTAGTGACAAAAGGAGGTGTGGTTTTTATTGCTGCCACAAAGGATGCGAAGATCAGGGCGTTTGATAAAACGAGTGGTAAAGTGTTATGGGAAGCGACTCTTCCCGTGCCGGGATATGCAACGCCGGCGACCTATATGCTGAACGGGAAACAATACCTGGTTATCGCGTGTGGCGGTGGTAAGATAGGTAGCAGGTCAGGTGATCAGTATATCGCCTTTGCATTGCCGGATTGAGTGGCGTAGGGTTCCCGCAGATTTACGCTGATCAAGGCGCAGATCCGCTGATTAGCTTTTGCTAGCAGATATATATCTGCGAATCTGCCTTGGTCAGCGTGAATCTGCGGGAACTAAGCCATCCGCAACACGACGGCGCCTGGTCAGGCAGTTTGTATAAATTAACAAGGTCTAATCATGACAAGAAATTCTTTCATCGTACTCACGCTATTTCTTTCCATTTCATTGCAGGCTTTTTCTCAAAAGATCATTCCTGTCTTTACACAGCATACAGCACTTGTTTTCCATGTTGCTCCGGACAGTACGCTGAACATCTTGTACTTCGGTACAAAACTCGCCGACTCAAGTGAGTACAGTGATCTCGGCAACGCATACCGGCAACCGGATGATTACTCAAAGATGCTGGCTGCAGCATATCCATCATCAGGGTCCAGAAGTCTGAATGAACCGGCTATTTCGGTAACACATGCAGATGGCAACAATTCACTCGATCTCAAATTCATTTCTGCTAAAACTCAACAATTAGATGCAAATGTTACCCTGTTGACAATTCTTCTGAAAGACCCTGTTTATGATTTTCAAACTGAATTATTCTACAAAATTCATTTCGCAGAGGATGTAATAGAACAATGGTCATCTATCCAGCATAATGAAAAAGGAAAAGTTACACTGCATAAATATGCCTCCGGTAATCTTTACCTGAAAGGCGACAGGTTCTATCTCCGGCAATATCACGGCAATAAGGTAAGGGAAATGCAGCCGGAAGAAACGTTGCTTACGCATGGCATCAAAACCCTGGATACAAAACTTGGTACCCGCGCAAATATGTTCATGCCTTCCTGTTTTATGATATCGCCAGGCAAGCCGTCTTCGGAAGATGATGGCGAAGTTATACTGGGCATGCTGGCATATAGCGGCAATTTCAGGGTCGACCTGGAAGTAGATCAGAATGATAATCTACGTATCATGTCGGGGATCAATAACTATGCATCTGCTTACCAGTTGAAAGCAAGGGAGAAGTTTGAAACGCCTCCATTCGTATTTACATTTTCTGATAAAGGCCGTGGGCAGGCCAGCCGTCAGATCCATCGATGGGCGCGTAACTACCAGCTGCTGGATGGAAAAGGTTCAAGGTTGACGCTCCTTAATAACTGGGAAGCAACACTCTTCAATTTCAATGAACCGAAGCTGGCAGCATTACTGCATGATACGAAACGTCTCGGTGTTGATCTGTTCCTGCTGGATGATGGCTGGTTTGGTCAGAAGTATCCGCGGGATGATGATCGCAGTTCGCTGGGAGATTGGCAGGCAAATAAAGAAAAGCTCCCGCATGGCATTGGCTGGCTGATTAAACAAGCTGCTGATGAGCAGGTGAAATTCGGATTGTGGATAGAGCCTGAAATGGTCAGTCCCAAAAGTGAATTGTATGAGCAGCATGCCGACTGGGTGGTGAAGCAGCCGTTACGAAAGGAGCATTACTATCGCAACCAGTTGGTACTCGACCTCGCTAATCCATCCGTACAGGATTTTGTTTTTAGAACGATCGATTCCCTGTTTATTAAGCATCCCGGACTGGCTTACCTGAAATGGGATTGTAACAGTATTATCTATAATGCCTACTCTTCATTTTTAAAAGAACAGCAGAATCATTTCTATATTGAATACTACCGGGGATTGTACAGTGTATTGAAAAAGATCAGGACAAAATATCCTTTGGTGCCCATGATGCTTTGTTCAGGCGGTGGCGGAAGGGTGGACTATGGAGCGCTGCAATATTTTACTGAATACTGGCCCAGCGATAACACCGACCCGCTCGAGCGCATCTTTATCCAATGGGAGTATTCCTATTTCTATCCGGCGCTTACTTCAGCGAATCACGTAACGGGTTGGGGTAAGCAGTCCCTCAAGTTCAAGACAGACGTCGCCATGATGGGAAAATTCGGATTTGATATCGTTCTGCATGAACTGAATGAAAATGAACTCCGGTTTGCGCAGGCATCCGTTAAAACATTTGACAGTATCAAGTACGTGATATGGCAGGGAGATCAATACCGGTTGTCTGATCCGCAGAAGAACGATGTTGCGTCAATAATGTATGTTGATACTACAGGCCGCTCGGCTGTGATGTTCAGTTATCTGGTTAATGATCGTTACGGAGCCGGTAGTCAACTTCCAATAAAGCTAAAGGGACTTAAGCCGGACAGCTATTACTCAGTGAAAGAAATCAATCTTTATCCAGGGAAATCGGGGACATTGCCGGAAACGAAGCTGCTGTCGGGTGATTTGCTGATGAAAGTCGGTTTTAACCCGGATGTAAAATCGACAAGGCCGAGCGTTGTATTGCGGATCGAAGAGGTCTCAAGACGTTAGATGATCAACAGTAGCATTTTATCGTTATAATCTGTACGGACACCGGATAGGATTGAGTCGTACGCAACAAGCATTAACCAGCTTTTTCTAACCAGTTATGATAAACGTAAATTCTTTCCAGGGTCTGAAGGCAAAAACCTATATGGTCTGTTTATTCGTTATAATGACCAGCGGATACAATCAGACCGGTGCGCAGGCGCTTCAAAAAGCAGCGCATCATCTTCGGAATATGTGCGTCGCAGATACCACGGCCAGCAGGTTTCCGCGGTCTGTTGGCGAAAGCGGGAAAGTGGAGTACGTAAATTCTGGTGACTGGACAAGTGGCTTTTTCCCGGGGTCGCTCTGGTATATGTACGAGCATACGAACGATACGTTTTGGCTAAAAGAAGCAAAGCGAAGAACAGTCGCCCTTTCGGATCAGCAATTCAACAGGGGCACGCATGATCTCGGTTTTATGCTGTTCTGCAGTTTTGGGAATGGCCTGCGTTTGACAGGCGATCCGACGTATAAACGTATCCTGATAAATGGGGCGGCATCACTGATGTCAAGGTTCAACCGTAAAACCGGGTGTATCCGTTCATGGGATTTTGGTAAATGGCAATTCCCCGTGATCATCGATAACATGATGAATCTTGAATTACTGTTTTGGGCAACACGCGAATCAGGAGATTCCGCGTATCATAAAGCGGCGGTGAGTCACGCTTCACAAACGATGAAGAATCATTTCAGGGAAGACTTCAGCAGTTATCATGTGGTGGATTATGACACCCTTACAGGGTTGCCGCGAAAGAAACAAACCTTCCAGGGATACGCCGATAGTTCAGCATGGGCGAGGGGCCAGGCCTGGGGGATCTATGGATTTACGATGGTATACAGGGAAACACAGGATCCCGCATTCCTTCAGCAGGCCATGCGATGTGCAGATTTTTATCTCGGCAATAAAAACCTTCCGGCTGATAAGATCCCCTTTTGGGATTTTAATGATCCTTCCATTCCCAACACCTCAAAGGACGCATCGGCAGCCGCAGTAACTGCCTCTGCATTACTTGAGCTGAGCCGGTATGCGGGAAAGGAATCTGTGCGGTATAAATCGGCGGCAAGGTCCATATTGAAAAGTTTATCTTCTGACAGATATCTGGCGAAACCAAATACGAATAATAATTTTATACTGATGCATTCAACAGGAAACCGCCCCGCAGGTTCAGAGATCGATAAGCCGCTTAATTATGCGGATTATTACTTTATAGAGGCATTGCTGCGGGTAGGTGCACGGAGATGATATCACAGACAACTTTGAAGAGCGCCACACTGCACGCACTGCAAGATGATCTAACTCACAGGAGTTTTGATGCCTGTCATTTGAACTCGTTTATATTTTGAACTTTCACATTTGGCATAGTGTTGAAAATGTCCTGCATATATTTCCGGTGATTTGCTCCGGCGATTACGACCACTTTTTTTGCGCCTGCTTTTCTTGCCCGGTTCACGACATTGTCGCACATGCCGCGATTTCTCATGATCCACCAGTGTATCTTGGACTGCATTTCGTCTTCGGGGAAGTTCGCCATCTGATACATCTCTGGTAAATAGAAATCGCCGGATGCAGAAATGGCGGCAGCCTCATCGGTATTCAGCCATTCGGTTATATTGTTGGAGTATTTTTCGATACTGTCATATTTTGCAAAACCGCTGTTGAGCTTGTTCAGCTTCGATTTTAACTGGTTTTTGAATGATGCAGTAGTATCCTTTCTGAATACGTTGAATACTGCATCAAATGCTGCCCAGGACGCATTCCAGTTCAGATCATAATCCTGGCAATCCATGGGAAGCAATACCGGTATTCCCAATTGCAGCATCATAGGGAAAGCTATCACGGCATATTCAGACGTTTTCAATCTTCGCATGCTTCTTCCTGTGGTATCCAGTTGAGGACTGAGCACCTTGCTGACATAGCTTTCAAGACCAGCATCAGGTGCCCGAAGTGTATGATCGAATACCTGCCAGAATTGATAATGACCATTGGCAACATCCTGATTCAGATAGTAGGCATGCGCCAGGTCCACTTTCAACTGATAGTCGCGCGGATGTAAAAGAGTCAGCTTTTTTAAACTGTCGATTCTGCCGGTCAGCTCTTTTAAAGGAATGTTCCGGTTATTTTTAAGGGTCTTGAGTCGTTTGAGATTATCCTGTTTGCACCAGTAATCCATAACCAGTTTTTCGTCTTCACTGCTAAGAAATTCGCCAAAGAAAGCATCTGGCCTGAATTTTTTTATTTTTTGATGGATACCTGAAAAATCCTGGGTAGGGTAGTTGCTATAGTTGTGGGAAACACCGATAAGCAGAACATCCACTTGCTGGGCGCTCACAATGGTTGAAATGAATAGACAGAAGAAAAACAAATACTTCATGCTGTATAGCTGTTTAATTTAAGAGTTTTCGGGTCTGTTGAATAAGATTTTCGATCAGAATGTCAATACATGGCCCTGCCAGCAGGATTGGTATGATCTGATGCGGTTAAATGTATCGATAATTTTTTTATTTAAATTGATCTTCCTGCCAAGTGGTGAATGTGTGGGGATGAGCGCGTAAATGCCGGTATGTTCTACAATATTAATTAAGGCCAAAATGCCGTATTGACCCAGGCCTATTCCCTGTAATTATTTTTTTTGAGAGGTGTATCCCGGGATTTTGTCAGCTGCACGCAACTCTTTAAAAGATGTCATTAAGGTGAATGGCGAAGTTGTCTGATCAACATATGCTTCAATGATCTCCGGCCGCTCATCGGAGAGACCCCTTATCGGCCTTTTCAGTCACGCCAGGAGGATAATAGACATGGCAGGTCGGTAATATTCCTGATCGTTTTTCAGCAGACTTCTTCTGAGGAGCGGTAAGATCCTCAGAAGAAGCGGTCAGCTGGGCAGATGGGGCTGCGCTGAATATGTTGAGGCGGATGACTGTAATTTCTATTGCCGGATCAGCTTAACCGAGCTTACTTTCCCATCCAGTATAATCGTCATTACATATACACCGTTCTTCAATGCTGGCAGATCGGTGAGAGGAATGGCAACATTATTTTGCCATGTTCCTAAGCCTTTTTTATAAACAACTTTTCCGTCGATGGATGAAAGCTGCAAATGATCGCCTGGTTTTGCCAGAGTGACATTATTGATCATTACCGTCAGTACTTTATTAAATGGATTAGGGAATACAGTTATGTGCGGTTCCTGAACGTCAAGATCGATCTCAATAACTTTTGAGTATTCGAAGACACCGTTGTTATCGATCTGCTTCAGTCGGTAATAAAGTTTTTTGGACGGAAGGGATGCGGCATTCTGGTCGGTAAAGTCATATCTTGTTACACTGGTTGCGTTGCCGACAGCATTCACTATCCCAACACGTGTGAAGGACGACGCGTCGAGGGAGCGCTGAATTTCATATTTCTCTGTATTTATTTCGGAAGAAGTAGCCCAGTTAAGCACAACGTCTTTATCCTGCCTTTTTCCGCGGAAATAAAGCCAGTTGACCGGTAGTGCAATATTTCCATCAGGTATACGCAGGGAGAGATCGCATGAATTCTTCATTGGCTCCGGGTTGCCCGTGTTGTCAAAGGCCAGGGTGAAGAAGCAATAGGTGTTGCCCGCTGTTCCGATGAATTTTTCGGAGAGTCCGCTGATCTTGCTTTTATACAGAAGATATGGCCCTCCATTTTCTGAGTAATACAGGGAATGTTCCTTTACGCCTGATCCCCCGTTGTCATCATTGCTGTTCCAGAAAAGAGAGATCGTGTCGGTAGCAAGTGTAGCAAAGTTAATGTCGCTGGAAGGAGGCAAAGCATCGATTGTGTTGCTCCATACATTTGTTGGGATCTCTTCGTTCGTATCAAAAACGATCGTTGCTTTTTCAGCTACGGTGTCGCCTGTGAGTGCATCGGTCTTCGCCACCAGGCGGAAGCTGACATAACCTTCGCCAGGTTTGGGTAAAGTGTCGTTGAAGCGGTTGATGGCAGTATCATTCACGGGTAGAAAACCGGTAAGTGCGTCGGCGGGTGCCTGACCTGTCAGCGGATCAATTGATCTGAAGATCCAGAACACTTCATTCTTTACAACGTCTATACCTGCGGTAACATCGACGAATACATTGAGGGAATCGCGGCAATCAAGTCTTGCCGTATAATGGCTTTGATTGTCCGGCACAGTGAAAGTGTAGCTGCCAAATCCAAAGCCTCCGAGCCGTAATGAACTAGCGTTGATGCGCGGATGAACGGGGATATGAATGAACACGTTTTGTGCGGGAGCGGTGGCAAGTTTCGGATCATTTTCAAACCGAACCCGGTATTCGATGCGGTCGCGGATGGAGATCCATTTGATGGTGGTATCATAACCGATGGGCCCCAGGATATCATTGGGGTCAACAGCGTGCACGGCAAGGACCGGCCATTCGTAGAACGGGCTGCCGGATTGACCCGGGGCGCCTGGGAATCGTCCGCCGCCGGCGCCAAAAGGGCCATTCTGGTTGCCACCGGGTGGGGGGCATTGAGCGGAACTTCTTATACATGCGATACAAGTCAATAGCAATAAGAAGTTAGAAATCTTTAGCAGCTTAGTCATATATGTGTCAGATAAGTTTGTTTCGCTGTTGTGTCAAACAAATGATAAGGGCTACTATATTAGTACCACTTATGATCATTTTTTTATTTAATCATTAAGCTAATTATTGATCTGGCTTAAATAGTTGAGGGAAATTCTGCTTAATCCTAGATCTCTCAAGGTCTTGCAAACGGGCTATAGTACTATCGTAATTTTCCTGTTTAAATAGATCTAGGATTTTCTCAAAATTATCTTTCAGAAAAGTGCTTAGCTCTTCGACGGATAAGGATACGGTAAACTTCTCATGATTGTCAATTAAAGATTTAATTAGAATAAGATCAAACCATTTTTCTCCTGAAGAACGTTTTCTGACATCTATTATGATATCAGATTTTGTGCTGCTGATTTTTATCTCTAATTCTTCATTTGAAAATATGTTATACTCATCTCCAAAATTTTCAGATTTGCTGGTTGCCAATAGTTGAAATTTATTGACTTGTAAGAAATGATCTAGTGCTTTAAAGTTTGCCATATTATTTCGTTAACCAAAGGCCATCAGGGCTTAATTTATATCCTTTGTCAAGTAAATATTTCAATTCCTGCTCATAGAAAGTATTGGGACGTACTTTTTCAAGTGGAGTGGCTAGTCTAATATTATCAGCACGTGCAATCATTCTATCTAGAAACTTTTGATTCGCCGCCCATTGTTCAGACTTAGTCATCTTGTTCCAAATCTCAGTGGGAATTTGAAACCTTCTAGCTCCCAATTCGTTTGCCAGGTTAACATAATCTGGGTAATGCCCCAATACTGTGGTACCTTTGGATGTGATCTTAGTAGCTGCTAAGGCCAATCTGCCGGCCACCCCTACACCGATGACATCAAGACCTAGATCAGCACCAGTGGCCCAATTTTGTAAGCTTTCATTACACGGGTCATACCATTTCGCCAGGTCGTTAAGCAAGGCCCCTGTGCTACCAGGGTCTTCGTCTCGCAAAGCTTGAACAAGATTGCCCAAATTTGCGCCAAAACCATAAGCCGATTTCACTGCAACAGCACCCCCCACGACAGCCCCTATTCCGGTCCAACTCGTAGCTGCCCCCAAAGCAACACCGCCTGCAACCCCCAACCCATTGCCCACCACCCCTGCAAATGCGATCCCCGCCTGCTTCCATCGAATAGTTCCGAGGGGATCCACATAATTCACCGGGTCATTCGCCACATAAGCATAATTATTGAACCCGTCCACATAACCCAACGGATCCCGCTGTAAAAACCTTCCATTCACCGGATCATAAACCCTCGCTCTTGAATAATACAAACCAGCTTCTGTATCATATATTTTACCAGTAAAGCCGATAGAATTGTCAATAGCGCTTACCGTTCTCACTGCATATTCCGGTGAAAAGACCGATCTTCTTCCAAACGCATCATACTCATATCTCTCCACCACAGTTCCGTTTGAATCGGTCACTGCCATCACCGATCCGGTTGCATTATTATGATAATAATATGATCGACCATTATTAAATGAAGCAACGATCTCATCAACAGATAAACCCCATACATAATTTTTCAGTACAGCATCCTGCTCATTCCGCTCCTCGATCACTTGCGCGCCGTCATAGAAATACCGGGTGGTATCAGATGGTAAATTCTTTTGTATACGCCTGCCTAAAGCATCGTAAACGTAACTGGCCATTGCGCCGTTGTTAATACGGGTAAGCCTGTTCTCTTCATCATACCTGTATTGCCTTCCTCTTTCCTGCGTGACATTCCCATTCATGTCATACGTGATAGGAGCCTGCCCGGTGATCGTATTATACGCATTCATGTTGTTTACGCCATACGTAAACGAACTTCCGTTTATGTTTGCTGAACTCCGGTTGCCAACTGGGTCATAACTGTAAGTTTCCAGCGATGAACCTTTAGCGAAACGTGTCAATTGCCGAAGATTATCGTAGGTGTATTGCTCGGAGCTTTGATTTCTGTGTGCGAATTTTGTTTCGGCGATATTGTTTCCCTTATCATAGGAGAATCTCAGGTCCACAAAAGAACCTGGATTGAAAGTGATCGCTGTGAGGTTCTCCTTGTTTTGATATGTATAGTCGCCGCTCGTTTTATTGCCGAATGTCTTTGCAGTATTTTGGCTAAGTGCGTTGTAGGTATAATCAACGACTGCTTTTCCATTGCTGGCAATAGCACTGACATTACCCCGTTTATCGGCTTTAAATTCCACTTTTCTTCCGGAAGGGTAGGTTATCTCCTTTCTTCCGGATGCTGCATTGTATTTGTATGTTGTGGATTTGCCATTCAGTGTTTCTGTTGTAATTCTGCCGGCTTTATCATACGTGTAGTAGATCTTTGCGTCAGGGCTTTTTGCCTGCAGGGGCCGCCCTGTGGCATCGTATGAAAAACTATCTATTCCCGCTGCGTAGGTCTTGGTCAGCAGCCGGTTCAGTTTATCGAAAGAGTAAGTTAGGACCACACCGGCGTTGTCTTCGCGGGTTATAAGATTCCCTGCAGGGTCGTAGGTATATTTCCGTTGGGTATTATCTGCGAATCTTTCGGACAGGTTACGGTTGAGCGCATCATAACTATAGATCGTTGCATTGTTTTTTGGGTCTTTTACCTCCAGGAGATTCCCCGCTTTGTCATACCGGTATGTTGTCAGGTGATTCTGCGGATCTTTTACACTCAAAACACGATCCATTACGTCATAGGAATATTCAGTAATGTTGCCCATTCTGTCTGTTGCCTTCAGCAGGTTTCCGGAAGGATCATACTCGAAGGCCGCTGCATTGCCGAGGTCGTCTGTTTCTTTTACAAGGCGGCCTGCGGCATCAAAAGATGAAACAAACATTCCGCCAGTTGCATTAGTATAAGAGACCCTGTTAGAACTGGCGTCGTAGGTATATTTTTCTATCGACCCCGCATCATCTTTTATTTCCCGGATGCGGTGCAATTCGTCATATACATACTCTATTGAGTTTCCATTAGGGGAAACGGACAGCGTTTTATTTCCATTAGGATCATAGGAATATCCGGTTTTTTCTCCTTCCGCATTTGTGGCGGAAATAAGCCTCCTCAAATTATCGTATTCATAATTACTCGTATTCCCGTTCCCATCTTTAACGCTAACAAGATTGCCGGCCACATCATAGGACATGGCAGTTTGTGAACCGGCTGCATCATTTACGAATAATACCTTATTGGAAGAATTATATACATAATTGGTGATATTATTATTAGCGTCTTTCGCCGTCAATACATTTCCATTGCCGTCGTAAGTAAAAGTGGTAATGCCATTCAGGGGGTCAGTGACAGTCAGAATCCTGCCTAAGGCATCATAAGCGGATCTTGTCTGGTGATTATTGGCATCGATCTGTGTAAGCTGGTTGCCGAGCAGGTCATAGCTATACCTGATCACTCCGCCATCTGGGTTCAGAACTTCTGTATTATAGCCGTTCAGGTCATACTGATAGGTTGTTGTATTGTTCCGCGAGTCGGTGAAGCTGATCTTGTTTCCATGCGTGTCATAGCTGTATTTTAATAAGATATTGAGTGGGTAGTGTATTTCAGAAAGATTTCCTCTCGTATCATATTTAAATGTGGTCGTATTAGCTTTCTTATCTGTGATACTTACTATCTTATTGAAGGCAGTATCGTATTTGTATACAACCGTGTTCCCCAGGGCATCTGTCTCCGAAAGCAGGTTACCCCGTTGATCATACGTGAAGTAGGTGGCGTGCCCTAGTGCATCCAGTTTTTTGCTGATATTGTTTCCGTCATCATACGTGAACGAGTTTTTAAATCCACAGCAATTACCTGATTTTTCTTTCAACCTTCCTGTTGTATCAAACTCAAAACTTGTCACGGTTGACAGGCCTCCGTTCTTTTCCGTCACATATGTTTTCCGCTGACCAGCATTATAGGAAATGGTCTTTTCTCCTTCACAGGAAACAAACCGGATCACGGCGTGGTTTGCATTATAGGTAATGCTTGCCGGATTTCCGTTCTTGTCCGTTGCACTGTTCAATAATCTTCCGGGTGCGTAATCATAATTGATGGTATGGTTCATCGGGTCTTTGACAGACTTCAGGCAGCCTGCAAGATCATAGGTATACCTGATGGTTCTTGTTGGGACCGGCGCAACAGTTTTGATCTCAGCAACCCGGTTCATTGCCCATGACAGGGAAACCTTCCGGCCAGACGGATCTGTGATCTCTGTCAGGTTACTGCCTGCGTAGGAGAGAACTATCTCATTGCCGTTAAGATCCCTGATCTTTGTCAGCCTTTTATGAACAGAAGACTCGTAGAAATATTCGATCTTTTCTTTGCTGATCACTTTGAAGGTGCCCGGTTGCAGCTCCACTAATCTGTTGAATGATCCGGTAGCTGCTGTATAGATTCCACTATTGCTTCTGTAGTGATCTTCGCGGCCATCGCTATTTACGATAACGACTCCAAGGCTGTCAGTATAGAAATAAGAGCTGTAACTGAACGACCATCCGTATCCAAATCCGAGGTCGAGCCCGCGATTACCGCTGTTATAAGAGAAACTGATATCAATGGATAGTCCGCGGCCAGGGATAAAAAGATCTGAGCGTTGCTGATACAGTCCACCGGTATAGCTGTTGGCAAAGAGTCCGTTCGGTCCTTCAATGTTCGGCCGGTTGATATTCTGAGCAAGCCCGGTAAGGGTAAATATCCCTGATAGCAGCAAGGCAAGCGCACAGGCTAAATGTTTTACATGCACAAACCGATCGTGTACTGCACGCAACAACCCTCCGGAAGTTCCTAACCGTTGTGAACGATAGTCAGTTTTTTTCATACAATGATTTTATTCATACAACCGGAATACGAGCGAGTTCCGGTTGATTGATTTCGTATAGATAATGATCGAACCTGTAGCGCCCGGCCTCAATACGTTCAGCGGGCCATCCTTTTCAGCAAATTCAAGGAACATTTCCTGTTTGTTCTCTTCCAGTCCTTCGGGTGTAAGCGAGACAGGGTCTCCGTTCATGCTCACCAGTATTCTTGATGGTACAGGGATGTCTACATTGCCGGAGTTGCCAAAATTGATCGTCATCGGAAAGGCTCTCCGTGTTCTTGTGGCACCGGGGTGCTGAACGTCCAGTCCCAGGAGTGATTCAACGCCAACATTCGAAATATTACAATAGAAACCACCTCCACCTGAAGTGCCGCCAAGCACTGATCCTCCGGACCCTGTCACCACTTTGAAACCATCATCCAGCATTGCTTCAGTCCCGGCCTGCTTCACCAATTTTACATCATAGAGACCGGTAGTTTGTCCACTCAGGTTAAATGTCGCGTAAGCGGTCGTGCTGTTGACAAACCTGGTTGATTGGGCCAGGATGTTGCTGCCTGCAGGGCTGCGGAGGCTTGCCGTCATATGGTTTTCGAACCTTGCACCTTTGATCAATAGGGTTACAGCACCTGTATTTCCACCCTCTTTTGCGGTGATGTAATGAATGCCGAAATCGATTTTCTGTGCCAGTAAGGTGATTGGTTGCTGGCCGCCGGTTGCACGTGTTGATCCGTATGTCATCACGTAGTATGTTCCGGGTTTGAGCGAGGCGATCACGATCTCCTGGCCCGCACTCAGCGCTCGTGTATAGGCAAAGTCATGTATCACGCGGCTTGGAACACTGTCGTAGCGTACATACAGTTCATTCGCCGCAAGTGCCGAATCGCCTTTCAGCGTGATCATCATTGTTTCTCCGTTCAATGATTCAGGCACTTCTATCCTGTAATACAGCGCGCTTGCGTTGCTGAGCGTAGCAGCAGTGCTGATATTCATTACTAGTTCAGGTATGATCACATTCAGGGTGGTCAGTGAGGCAGCAGCGTTGTTCTGTTCATCCGTTTCAAGGATGTTGTTCATCATGTCTGCCCTTACGATCACGTGATAGCTGCCCGGGTTGATACCATTTACAACAAATGTTTTGGTAAGAGAGGTGTCCTGTCCCGGTAGCAGGGAGATCCCTTGATCGTGTTCGGCGAGAAGCTGGTCACCGGCGTTGAGTAGTTCATCTGACGAGAGATAAAATCCTGTCTTGGTGAAGCCACTGGCCGGGTGTGTACCGCTATTTTTCATACGGTAAGTAACAGTAACCTGCTGACCGGAATTGACTGTAGTCGGAACAGTTACCTCTTCTGTCACGAGGTCTGCAGGAGGCGGCTGAACGATAAATACAGGTTCGCTCGCGAGATTATTTTGCTCCTGCCCGTGCTCATACACAATATTATTATTGTCTGTTTTAATGATGAAGTAACCGCTCCCGTAAAGGGTGGATGGAACAAATACTTCCGCAGTAACCGTGTACGTGCTGTCTTTTTCCAGATTACCAACCCTGGTTACGGTATGAAGAGCCGTTGAAAGCGATGTGGGCGTTTTGCCAAAGTATAACCGATCGCTCCATGATCCGTTCTTTGTTGCCCCCGGGCCATTGTTCTTCACTTTCCAGGATACCTGGATGGGTTGCCCGGCGTACGCCAGTTGAGGTGCACTGAAAGAATCGATCAGCAGATCGGGTGGGGGCACAAGACTGACAGCGATCGGTTTTGGTGTGCCATTGATCTGGCTTCTGATCGTTGTATAGTTATTGTTCCTGATCTGCTCCTGTTGTGTGTTTTTATGATCGGCAACGATCAGGATATAATAACTTCCCGAAAGACCATTTGGAATTGTAAAACCGAGTTGTCCGGCATAAGACCTATCTCTTTCCACAGGTCCGTAGATGACTTTATCGGTAATGAAAATATCACTGTCATCCCATACCGTATCTGCGGATATATATACGCCGTCATACCAGAAATTGCCATAATAAGAGGTAGTAAACCCGTTATTGGTGACATTCCAGTTGATCGTTGCAAATGAACCGGACGTGACTGTATCCGCTGTGTTCATCGTCGCCGTATCCATCACGAGATCAGATGGCCATTGCTGGAGTGCTGTTGTTGATCCGCTTCGTTTAATGTTATTATTCTCTGCATTGTGCTCATAGATCTTATCGCCAGCATCTGTAAACACGAAGAAATAACAGTTCGTTGCAAATCCCTGGAAAGACATCAGTACAGACATGCTCAGCGATACCGAATCATTTACTTCATAAGATTGTGCAGCAGGAAGTGTCTGTATACGCTCGATCGTCTTAACCAGATATGCTGTTCCGGTATTCCATTCAGGTGATTTGGATACATAGATCCTGTCCTGCCATGTTTTGCCGGTAATATCGCCTGTGCCTGCGTTGGTGACTTTATAATGAATAGCAACAGACTGTCCCGGGTTGATGATCTCGGCTTTCACTATAACAGTATCGATATGCAGATCGGGGGATGCAGTTAGGTTGATGTGAAGGGCAAATGGTGTTGAAACGTTGTTGTCTTCATTTTCTTCAGAGAAAGTATTTGAGGCATCCGTTCTTACAAACAGGAAGTAGTTTCCGCTCAATCCCTGCGGGATCGTAACGTTCTGCTGCAGGAGAAGGCTGCTTCCTGTATCGATCGCGTTCTGTGAATAGACTGATGCCAGTAATTTTTTTGCAGCGTCATTAAAATTATTGCTGGGCGATAACCATACCTGGTCTAACCTCGTGCGGCCGGCTAAGACTTTTCCATCACCCTGATTGCTGATCGTCCATTGAACAGGCAGCACAGCTTCCGAAGACGTAACCGAAGATGCTTCTACGTTTGTTGCAACCAGGTCAGGTCTGCTAATGACAATAGAGTCGATAGCGAGGTTATTGTTTTCTGACTGGTATTCAAATACCCCGTTTGCATAGTCGGTCATAAGATGCAGGTAATATCTTCCGGCGGCAAGATTTCCGGGCAGTTCCAGGTTCATCTGCCTGTTATAGCTTGCATCGGGTGGCAATGGATTAGCGCCCGATGGGACGGACTGTGATGTGAGTAATGTTGCCGTTGCCGTGCTGAATACTCCAGACGTGGAGATATAGATCCCGTCATGCCAATTATAGGAGGTTGGAGCAGTCGCTCCCTGGTTACGCACGGTCCATGAAAGCGGTATGTTTTCATATCCGACCACCCGTTCAGCCGGTGAGTTGAAGCTTGTGACAACAAGATCAGGAGGAGGGGTCAGGAATACATTGACGGCATCACTGCTGCGAACGTTGTTATTTTCAAAGGTGTATTCGTACAGCGCGTTATTTAAATCCGTCACCACGTATATAAAGTAAGTTCCGAAGACCTGGGCGGGAACTGAAACGGAAGTATTAACGGTATACGTACCGTCAACTGCCAGCGATTCACTGCGGCTCACCGTTTTAAGGCGGATGGCACCATTCATATCAAATACAGGATCGGGGCTGATATAGATCGCATCTATCCACCCATTCCGCACCTCGGCAATGCCTGTGCCCTTATTCGCGATTGCATATTGAACGTTAAGCGTTCCGCCGGAAAATACATCACCTGGGTTTACTACTGATACTACCTGCAGGTCAGGAGGTGGTGTTAAACTGATAAAAAGACTTTCATGCGCAAGATTGTCTGTTTTAGAGGTTTCGCCATCCAGATCATCATAACCATCTGTTTTAACAATGAGGTGATATGGCCCGTTGACCTGTTTGGGTATCTCCACACGCACGGCAGATGTATAGCTCTGACCAGGATCAAGTGCAGAAACATTCAATGCGCTGCCTATCACCTGATCAATTGCCAGGTTCAATACGGTATCGGCCGACAGATAAACAAGATCTCTCCATCTCCGCCCGGGTGGTGTTGCTGATTGTCCGGTATTGGTAACTGATACCAGTATTTCTGTTTGTTTGCCGGAGAATACGGATGGTGGTGTTTGAACATTGCTGACAACCAGGTTGGGTAATGATGGTATGCTGAATGATCTGATCGTACTGCTGGCCTGGCTGCAGGCATTTTTTGCGATCACTTTCCATTTATAAGTGGATCCTGAAGCGAAGGTTGGTAATTGTGATTGTGTGATCACTTGTCCGACCTGTTCGATGTCGCTTATAAGCGGAATCGTTGGTTCTGCTACACCGTCTTTCCAGATGTAAAGGTCGTATAATGATGCATTCGATGATGCTTGCCAGAAGAAAGTGGCAGGCAGCGTCGTAATGGTGAGACCATCAGCGGGAAGATGTAGTACCGGCGCTTCAGGAGTAGCAAGATTGGTTACGTTGATCACCAGCGTATCTGCTTCCGTCACAGCTCCGCAATTTGCCATTGCGGATACAAATAACTTATGTGTTCCTGTTTGCGTCCACGTGATCGTTACTTCGTTACCGCCTGATGATGATAAAGATCCACCTGCGGGCAATGACCAGTAATAAGACGAGCCGGGTACAGGCGCGAATACCTTATACTTCTGCGATCCAAGGCAGGTGGCGCGGAAACCGGTAACGCTGTCAGGCTTTACAGGGGAAACGCAAAATATCCTGATTGCCTCTGCCGCTATATAATTTATGTTACCAGCCTGCCTGGCTTTAACTGTAACCAATCCGGCACCATTTACCCGCAATGAGTTTGATATGATACTGGCTGGTCCGTTTATTATTTCATATACAACCGGGAGGCCGGAGGATGAATTACCGCTCAGGGGCACAGGTTGTATGCCGTATATTTTGTCGGGAATTGAATCCAAAATCACTGTTTGAGTTGCCCTGGCTATTGTGATCGTCTGATTGGCGGCGATAGCCGGAGAATAGGTGTCATTTCCAGGTTGGATGGCTTCAATCACAAAAGAACCAGCGCGCGAAATATTCACCGTATCTCCATTCAGCGTTGCAATGAGAGATCCGGAAACAATTCGATACGACACCGGAAGGCCTGAACTGCTTGTTGCCGTCAGTACGAATGGCGCATCACCGAAGGTCTTTACACCTACAGCAGGGAAAGAGATGGTCTGACCTGTTGTTGGATTCGCAAAACTGATTGCATTCGAGGCATTGCCTTCACCGCAACTGTTTACATATCTCACCGAATATGATCCCTCCAGTACGGCCTGGTAGGAAGTAGTTGTTACATTAGCAATGGCTACTCCATTCCTGAACCAGCGAAGTGTGAGTCCATTGGCCGCAGTGGTATACAACCATCTGCCGGTATTTGTCAAAACGGGCGTTTGTGTTGGTACAAGGTTATTGACGGTGATCGTTCTTGTAGCGGTATAACCGTCTCCGCAATAATTATAAACCTTTACAGTGATCGTATGCGTTCCTGCTGTATGCCATATGATCGAAGCAGTTGCTCCTGTCGGTGTGATCGTGCCGCCGCCCGAGACCTGCCAACTGTATAAAGCGCCGGTTTCCGGGTTATTCACTGTGTAGTTTTCTGTGCCGAAGCAAATAGTGGTGTTCCCGCTAATCGAAAATGTATTCTGGGGTATTCGGCGGATATGGATCGGTTGAAGATTAATGTCACTCGTATCCAACGGCGCAGTAGAAATAAT
Organism: Chitinophagaceae bacterium; assembly: GCA_040509495.1. GTDB lineage: Bacteria > Bacteroidota > Bacteroidia > Chitinophagales > Chitinophagaceae > Terrimonas_A. The sequence goes on from JBEVKW010000352.1 coordinate 34,085, forward strand.
CCGGATTCTGTAGTTGTCTCCATTTACTGTTCCGGCAGGGATCGTTGCTGTGATCGTGCCTGAATTATATCCCGTAAGTGTTCCAATATTTACGGGAGATGCAAAGGAACCGTTGCTGTTGGAGAGCTGCGCGGTGAAAATATTATTTGTATCGAACGGAGCATTCAATATAAACGGAAGATTGACAATCGCACCACTGCACAAACTGTCATTGATCTCTCCCAATGTCAGGTACAATGCAGAAGGTGGTTCTTTTGTGAAAGGTTTAGTATTCACCATGCTCCATCTACCAGCTACATCCAATGCGCGGATGTACAATGTATGATTCCCAAGAGAAAGAGTGCTGATATCAACCGCCAGAGTCAGATCGGTTATCTCCAGGCCGGGTGATGGACTAAAAGGCAGGGCAGTGCCTTTGCCATAGCCAGGGTCTGTATCAACGTAATACTCAATTCGGGTAATGGCGGCAGGCTCGGCAGGTACTGGTATGCCGGCCGTAGGGTAAGGTTTGTAGAAAAGGTGCATGTTGATCATACTCCATTTTCCACTGGCATCTCTTGATCGAGTGTATAATCGGTGAACTCCTTCAGTAAGTATCGCCGGATCGATCGCGATCACTGCATCCTGAATATCTGTTCCCGGAGTGATACCGATCGAAGTAGCATTGCCTAATCCTGGGTCTGTGTCTATATAGTATTCAATGCGTGTGATGTTAGTGGCCGGTACGGCTACAGGAGGTTGATCGGAATGATCATACGGTTTGTAGAAGATATGAGAGTTGATCAGGCTCCATCCTCCCGATGCATTCTTTGCTCTTACATACAGCCTGTGTACTCCCTGTGTCAGTGATGTGGGATCAATAGAGATGACGGCGTCCTGTATATCGGAACCAGGTGTAATGGTTAACTGGGTGGCGTTACCGGCGCCGGGATCATTATCGATATAATATTCGACAACTGTAATGTCCGATGCCGGACCAAGGGTCGGCGGCATCTCCGTCAGATAAGGTCTGTAAAAGATATGAGAGGCGGTCATGCTCCAGTTGCCGGCAACATCCCTTGCTCTCACATAAAGCTGGTGTACTCCTTCCGTCAAAGAGGAGGCGTTTACAGGTATCGTTATGTCTGCAAGATCAACACCAGGTGTTACGTTAACGGTCGTTCCATTGCCGTAACCCGGATCTGTATCGAGATAGTATTCAATCCTGGTAATATTTGGAGGCGCGATCGGTGGCGGGTTGCTTACTGCATAAGGTTTGTAGAATGTATGCAAGTTCGTCATGCCCCATTTTCCGGCAAGATCCCGGCTGCGTACATACAAACGATGCACGCCTTCCGTTAATGTTGCGGGATCAACAGCTATCGTTACATTCTGAACATCGGCGGATGGGCTGAAACTGAGTTGGGTAGCGTTGCCCAACCCGGGATCATTGTCCAGATAATATTCAATCCGTGAAATGACGCTCGCGGCAGTTGGCGAAGCAGGAGTCGGCGCATATACTGCCGGGGTCCATGCACCCTCGCCATTGACAGAAGCTTTGTTTGCTTTTATACGGTAATAATAAGTTTGGCCGGGAAACAGTCCCGTAACATTGTAGCTGGTAGTAGTGCCAGCGTTGAACAATTCGTAGCCGGCAACCGGATTGAGAAAATTGAAATCTGTAGCTATCTGCAGGTAATAATTACCGACTGTTCCAACTGGTGGCGATGCCCAGTTTGCAGTGAAACCTGTCAGCGTGGTGTTTGTAGGAGATAGAGCAGATGGGAGGACCATCGCATAGCTTTCGAGATAATTACTGGAATTTCCACTAAGCAGGAAGTTAGTGAGTGTTCCGTTGATCCCATTCGGTGTCTGGTCGAGAATGGAGGTATGGGCAGCGTTATTTCCGCCATTCATTCCGATATCAAATTTATAATAAACGATGAGACCTGTCGAATTGGGTGATACGTCATTCCTCATGCCTTCCCTGATCAGTGCCTGAGATCTGGCTACATTCCAGATCCGGAATTCATCGACGGATCCTTTGAGGAATTCAGATGTTGCAAGATAGGAGCCAATCAGACCCGGAGCAGTTCCTGTGGTTGGTATTAGTCCGGTAGTACTCTGACTTTTGATCAGTTCGCCATTGCGGTAGATCTTACGTGTCGTACCGTCATACGTTGCAGCGACATGCACCCATGAGCCTTCAAACTGTGCGGGAGTAATATTTGCGTCCAGTTCGTAGTATCCGCCGCTGAGATTCAATCCAAAAGAAAGGACTTTGCCATATTCCTGGAAGGAAAAGATCTGTCTTGCATTCACGTCTTCTTTACGGTATATATCATAATACTGATTTGTATGAATGTCGTCAACTTTTATCCATGCTTCGATGGTGATCTGGTTAGCGGGTTTCAGCAGGCTATTGTGTGGTATCACGATGTGATCGTTCACTCCATCCAAATGCAATGCATTTCCAGGGGGTGATTGTGCGAGCACAGCCTGCATATTTTGCAGCAGCGAACAAATGATCATCAGGCAGATGAACTTTCTTGCGTGCATAAGGTGGCGTATGATAAGGTGTGGTGGTGATTTCGGAAACGGCTGTTCTGTTTTGCTATTAGTTGTTGCTTCTTACGCTGATAGTGACGTTATATGGGTTGCCGGAAGTTGCGGAAGATCCGGTCAGTTTATAAATAGCCGGCACGGCGGGAATACCACTGATACGGTAACGGTAAGCTAGCTCGCCTCCAAATATGCCACAGTCTGTCGGCGCTCCGGTTCCGTCAAGGCCTGCATTAATGCCTGGAGATCCGGTTTTAAGAATGCAGTAACGGTCATTGAAAGCTCCATTTCCAACATAAGTAGTGATGGCGTTCGCTGTGCCACCCAACGCGTCGAAGATATTGAGATAAGGCTGGCCCCACAGATTGTTATTCCCTAAAGGAAGTACGGACGGTTGCGCTACATCGAAAATGTTATTGTTGAAAATGGTATTGATGCTATTTGTGTTGTATCCGGAGAGGATGCAGTTCTTGACAAGAAACCCGGCATCATTCAGGTTCACATAGCCGCCTGTATAGTTTGAACCCACACAGTTTTCAATCAGGCCCGAACTGCCCGGCAGATAAAAACTTACACTTCCTGAAAAGATGCAATTGCTCATTCTGAAATTAGTGCAGGGAAAACCAGTTGAAGAAATCATGGACATACTGGTTAACGCACAGGCAATCACTTTTATATTGTTGATAGCGGCGGTGTTGTTGTATAAAGAAATCGACCCGCGGCAACGTTGAATCGTCACATTGGAAATGTAAAGATTTATATCAACCTGAAGCCCTTCGACTACGCTGCTCTCGGAACCTTCCCGGAAGCTTAGTGTTGCAGAGGAAGGTATGTCAAGTGCATTCACCTGCAATGTATTGGCTATGTCAAGGTTGAAGCCGAACCCGATGAAGACGAGTTTTTTAGTAACGTTCAAAGATCCAACGGACCCATACACCTGTATTGTATCGCCCGCATTTGCACCGGTTTGGGCAGCAGCCAGATTGGCATAATCGACCCCTGTTAAAGGGGCGCCATTATAACCTACACGCAGGATGCGTGCTTGCAATTGATTCAATGCCGTCAGGACAATAAGAATCTGCACCAGGAAAATAACTTTCAGGTAACGCATATATAACGATTAAATATTGACAATAGGATGCTTCTTCCTGTTTAACAACAAGAATCAACGCGGAGAATCAATAATGAATTGGAGTTTTACGAGTGAAAGTTTCGAGGGTGGCGGACTGACTGGCAGGAGCCAGTATTGCATTCGAAAACTAAGTACGTTAAAAAAAACCAAAACTTCAAACAATATTTCTCTATTTTTATTTTGAGGTGTAATCACGGTATGTAATCCCGTTTTTATACGGTATCATGAAGAAACTTTTTTGTCTATCTGCTTTATTAATATCATTGGGCGGCTTTCGGCTGGTCCTCCTGCATAATGAAGCACCGTTCAAAAAGCCCATCCATTTTCCTGAACCTTCCTACAGCTTTACCAACAACCCTGTTACTGAGGATGGTATCATTCTCGGCAATATGCTTTTTTATGACGAACGCCTGTCCAGAAATAGTGAGATCTCTTGTGGTTCCTGCCACAAACAAGAATACGCTTTCGCTGATTCCGGGATTGCCATCAGTCCGGGAGTTGATAAGCGGATGGGTTTCAGAAACTCACCCGCTATAATGAATCTTGCATGGCGAACATCCTTTTTCTGGGACGGCAATCAGTCAGATCTGGATCTTCAACCGCTGGTGCCGATCACCAGTCATGTGGAAATGGATGAAAACATGGCATCAATCATTCAGAAACTGGGTACTGATACGGTATATCGGCTGTTATTTACCAAAGCATTCGGAAGTGCAGATATTTCAACGGCGAGGGTTATGAAGGCTCTTTCTCAATTCATGACCATGTGCATCAGTGCAAACTCGAAATACGATAGTGTATTGTGTAAAAAGAATGCAAGGTTTACAGCAGAGGAAAGCAGAGGCTACGAACTGGTGAAGCAGAAATGTTCTTCCTGTCACGCAGAACCATTATTCACCGATAATAGCTTCAGGAATAACGGCCTTCCGACTGGCAATTACTTTGATGAGGGAAGATCAGGGGTAACGAAACAGCGAGACGATAAATTCAAGTTCCGTGTACCGAGTTTACGTAATTTATCGTACACTTCTCCCTATATGCATGATGGACGGTTTGCTACGTTGCCACAGGTACTGGAGCATTATGTAAATGGAATAGATCGTAAAGAAACTCTTGACGTTGTCTTAGCAGGGCCAGACCGGCCGGGGATCTTTCTCAATGAACAGTCAAAGCGCGACATTCTTGCTTTTTTAAAAACTCTCGATGACCCGCATTTTTTGAAAGATCCTTTGCTGAAAAAACGTCGGTGAATCCATAATCTGCTTAGACACGGTTACCGTTCGCTTTGTTAATTACGGTGAAAGCCGGAGCTCCTGTTTTTACCTGCATCATTCACGCGGCTCCATCAATTCGTCAAAATGGATCGGTAATGTATAGATACGTTTACCTGTTGCATGAAAGATCGCGTTGGCGATGGCGGCGGGAACACCGACCAGCCCGATTTCACCGACTCCTTTCATGCCAAGTTCATTGATCAGCTCGTCTTTTTCATCTGCAAAGATCACGTCGATATGGTTTATATCGGCATGAACGGGAATGTGATATTCTCCGAGGTCTGTGTTGATGAATTTTCCGAGACTTTCATCCATAATGCTTTCTTCATGCAGGGCTTTACTGATGCCCCAGATAATTGAGCCTTCGATCTGGCTGCGGGCAGTTTTTGTATTCAGGATGCGGCCGGCTGCTATTGCTGAAACTACCCGGGTCACTGTTACAACGCCAAGGTCTTTGTCTACTTCCACCTCTGCAAAAACAGCGCTATGTGTAGCCTTGCTATACTTCCGCAACTTCATCATATGGGGCATACCCATTTTTGTGACCTTAATGGGCTTTCCTTTATTTGCTTTGATCAGCGCTGCCAATGATATCCTGACTTCAGGATCCTGTTTCTTACATAAATGTCCATTGACGAAGATCACATCAGCTTCGCCGCAATGTTTAAAGACCGAATTGGAAAGTTGCTTTGCTTTGGCAAGTAATTTCTTTTTAAGCAGGTTGGCCGTTATCACAATGGCCGAGGCTGTCGATGCTGCTGCTGCTGACCCGCCCTGGAACATCGCAAACGGTTTTTTACTGTCACCGTATTGAAAGCTGACCTCACTCAGTTCCAGCCCGAACTGATCTGCGGCTACCTGTGTCATCACAGTTAACGTTCCAGTGCCAATATCCGTCACGGCATTATTGACAACCAGTCGTCCTTCTTCCGTCAGTATCATTTCGATCCTTGACGGAAACTGGTAGGCATCCCAGATGCCCGTAGCCATACCGTAACCGACGAGTTTGTTGCCGCGCGTCATCGAGCGGGGTTCGGGATTTCTGTTCTGCCATCCGAATTTCTGCGCAGCCTGCAGATAGCATTCACGCAGTGCTTTGCTGGTAAATGGTTTTTGCGTAGATGGGTCTGCGTCAGCATAATTCCGCAAGCGTAATTCAAGCGGATCCATTTTCAATTGATAGGCGAGTTCGTCCATTGTACATTCGATCGCATGCATCGCCGTACTGCCGCCGGGAGCCCGCATGTCCATAGGTGTGTGCACATCCAGCGGTACTACCTGGAATCCAAAAAGCGTGTTTGGCGCGGGATATAATTTGTGGCTCCATTCGGCAACAGATTCTGCATAGTCCTCAAATGTTGATGTTTCGCTGAATGCCATATGACTCATGCCCGTGAGTTGGCCAGTCTCTTCCGCAGCAAATCGGAGCCACTGAGAACTTTGCGGACGGTGGCCCAATGAAAACATCTGTTTACGCTCCAGTATTACGCGTACATTTCGTTTAAGATGCAGTGCGGCCATTACGCAAAGAAACAGCTGGTATTGCGGTCTTAATCCCGATCCGAATGCGCCTCCTACAAATGGTGCAAGAACACGTACATCTTTAAAGTGAAGGCCGAATACATTTGCCACAAACATCTGGACGTTAACAGTGCCTTGCGTTTTGTCGTAGATCGTTAACCTGTCGTCTCCTTCATACACCGTAGTGGTGGCAAATAATTCTATCGGGTTATGATGTTCTGCTGCATGACTGAAGGAAGCGTCGACTTTATATGGAGCATTGCTGAAAGCATTGTCGAAATTGCCTGTCGGTGCCGGCGGTGGCGGTTTCAGAAGTGTGGCAAATCCTTTCTTTGCATTCCGTGCTTTATCGAGATGACTGGTCAGGCCAGTCTCGAAAGGAGATTCTTCATAACGGATTTTTACCAGTGTAGAGGCATACCTCGCCGTCTCGAAATCTCTTGCAATGATGAGGGCAATGGGCTGGCCATTGAATTTTATCTCCGCATCGTATAATGGTTTGAAAACAATACCCGGTGGCGCATCCATGTCTGTATACTGAATATCGAACCAGGCAAGGCTGGGGCGGTTGAGGTGTGTGATAACATGTTCAACTCCCTCCAGCTGCAATGCAGAAGATGTATCCAGGTCCAGGATCTTCCCTTTTGTGATGGTACTGCAAACAACATATCCGTATAGCAGATCCGGAACGATGTATTCTCCTGCATACTTAGCCGTTCCGGTAACCTTTTGTTGTCCTTCCAAACGGCTGATCGGTTGTCCTATGGTTGGTCGCGTTGACATGATTATTCAGTTATTAAACAATAGTGAGCTAAATGATCAGGCGGATGGCCGCGCTCCCGGCAATTGCGAATCCGGCTTTAGGGCCATCATGCAATTGCGGATGATCGCATTTTTCGCGAGTTTGATCTTGAAGTCATTGTGACCATAACCCTTCGCGCCACGGAGGATGATATCCGCCGCAGCAGCGAAATTGTTTTCATCGGCGGTTTTTCCCTGTAGAAATCGTTCGCCGTCAGGTATCCGCCATGGTTTGTGGGCAACTCCTCCCAAAGCGATCCGTGCTTCGCGGACAACATTGCCTTCAAGTTCCAGACCTGTGGCCACAGACACCAGTGCAAATGCATAAGAATGCCTGTCGCGCAACTTCAGATAGGAGTAATGATCCGCAAAACCATTAGCAGGTAAAATGATGGAGGTGATCATCTCGCCCTGCGCAAGCGTATTGTCTTTTTCGGGATTGTTCCCCGGCAGGCGATGGAAACCGGCGAAATCAATAGTGCGTTCTCCATTTGTCCCTCTTACCTGGATCTCTGCTCCAAGTGCTGCCAGGGCAACACACATATCGGAAGGAAAGACCGCAATGCACTGGTCGCTGGTTCCCAAAATGGCATGGATACGATTATAACCCCCAATAGCCGAACACCCTGTTCCCGGTTCACGTTTATTGCATGGCGCAACCGGATCATAAAAATAATAACACCGGGTACGTTGCAAGAGGTTGCCTCCATTGGTCGCCATGTTCCGGATCTGTGCAGACGCTCCGGCGAGTATCGCTTTTGACAATAAGGGATATTTTTGTTCGATCAGCGGATGCCAGGCTGTATCTGCATTGGTGACGAACGCTCCGAGGCGGAGGCCGCCATTTGAAGTTTCTGTGATGGAATGCTCTGCTGAAATATGGTTTACATCGATCAATGAAGTAGGGTGGACGAGGTCATATTTCCAAAGGTCGACAAGGTTTGTTCCACCGGCTATGAACATTGATCCGCTGGATTCATTTGCAGACTGGATCGCTTCTTCAATGCTGTTTGCTTTAATGAATTCGAAACTATTCATCGTTGCCTCCGTCTTTTACTTCCATGATCGCATCAATGATCCCTTTATTTGCGCCGCAGCGGCAGAGGTTGCCGCTCATCAATTCCTTTACTTCTTCACGGGTATGCGCCCGCCCTTCTTCCAGCAACCCGATCGCACTGCAGATCTGGCCAGGCGTACAGTAGCCACACTGAAATGCATCATGCTCGATAAACGCTTTCTGTAGGGGATGAAGATCTTCTGTTCTACCGATACCCTCAATGGTCGTGATATGGGATCCGCTTTTCATAATGGCCAGTGTAAGGCAACTCAGAATTCGTTTGCCATCGCAGAGCACGGTGCATGCACCGCATTGTCCGTGGTCGCAACCTTTCTTAGTGCCGGTAAGATGCAGATGTTCCCGAAGCGCATCTAAAAGAGAAACCCACGGACGCAAGTTCAGTTCAACAGGTTCCCCATTTATTGTAAAAGAAGTTAGTGTCATGTTTGTTAGATGTGGATCTTTCTGATTACGCAGGCGACTTATCACCTTAACCAGTTTCCAAGAATCAGACCAGAGGCTTTGATACAAAGCGTAGTGACGTAAAGCGGCCATAGCCGTCTGACAGGTCATGTTTCGCAAAATGTGACTTCGGTCAACAGCCATTGCAGCCGGATATCATCACTCGTTTATCGAAGGCTGTCTTTGCGCTTGTTGAAACTGGCAAAGTCTTCCAGGAACTCATGGTGCGGCCGGCAAATGTTATGAAGGACGATCCGTTCAACACCTGTGCTCTTTAATTTATTTACTTCTTCCATTAAGTGATCCATTGAAGTAAAGACGGGGATCGCGTCCAGCACTTCCTGTAAACTGACTGCTTCTGCAGCCGCATCAAATTCTTCCACCTGCCGCAGGCCTGCCAGTTTTTCTTTTGGAAGAATATTGGAACGCCACTGATCAAAAGCTCCCTGTTCAGCAGAATGCCTGTCACGTGCATAGCTGAAGGCGAATTGGACGTATACCGGCTTGCCGTTACCGCCACCGTTGCGGAATGCGGCTATTTTTTTGAGCAGGGCTGGTTGAGCCGCTTCGTTGGTAGTTAATAACCCATCTGCCCAGCTTGCTGCCCATTGCGCGGTCTCTGCCGATATCGCCGCACATAATAGCAGAGGTTTCGACTTAGGGAGGGTGTAGAGCTTCGCTTTTTCCACGTTGATCATCCCCCGATGAGTGACCTCCTCACCGGCAAGCAACTGCCGGATAATTTGTGCACAGATTCGTAGTCGTTCGTTCCGGTCGGTTTTAGAGGGCCATCCTTCACCGGTGATACATTCATTTAATGCTTCACCACTTCCTAACTCTACATTGATACGGCCGGGAAATAGTTCATCAAGGGTTGCGATCGCTTGTGCCACCAGTGCCGGGTGATATCTCTGTCCCGGAGCACAGACCATGCTGAATGGAACAGTAGTGGCTTGCATAGCGGCAGCGATCCAGCTAAAGGAATACCCGCTATGCCCCTGCCGCTTGCTCCATGGATGAAAATGGTCAGAAGAATGTATACCGTCGAATCCTGCTCCTTCTGCACGTATTGCATACTGCAGGAGTTCGGAAGGTGAAAATTGTTCGTGTGACGCGTGGTAGCAGATCAGGGCCATTTTTTTTTGATTATGTTGGTTGGATTTTATTGACTAACGGTAAGCGTTTGCTAGAAGAAAAATATGTGCCAGCAGGGCATAGGAGCGGTTACTTTAAAATAGAACAGATCGGTAATGAATGCTGATAACTTATCTTTTACAAGAAGTTTTGCCGATTTGTAACACTGTTTACTTCACACCACAGTGTTAATGGGAATGTTATTCCCCGTCTCTTTGGTCTATACTGACTATGCTCT
>JBEVKW010000353.1:0-5338 GCA_040509495.1 Chitinophagaceae bacterium
GCTTTGAGTTCAGGATCCGCATAAGGATTACCCATATAAGAAAATCCGAGCCTTGTCATGATAGTGGTGAATTTCAATTCGCCACCCAGTCTGAAGTTGAAGGCATTCTTGTAATACTGTTTCATTACTTCATTCACTCCTTCATAGTAAGAATTATCTCCGGATTCATCTGCGTTGGCGAATTTGTTCGACTTGTATGTTATATATTCGACATCAGCTGTAATAAATCCTTTCTGCATTCTCACATCTTCCGCTTCTCTTAGTACATAAGAGCCGCTTACCATGAATCTCCAGGGTGATGTTAGCTGGTATTTGTAAAAAGGCGTAGACTCGTTATTGTTCAGCAACTGATTCGAACTTACCGTGGTTGTGCCGGGCGTGGTACGGTACTGATCCAGGTTTGCGGACATCGTGCCGGAATAGGAATCTTCCATCGCATACCAGGTTGGGGAATGTACAGCAAGGCCAAGGCGGATGAATTCTGCCGGCTTCGCGATCATACCCAATTTCAGATTGACACCAACACCTTTTGTTTTAAAGGTTTCATTCAATTCATAAAAATTGAAATTATTGTTATTGTCGCCGGTCATGTCTTCTTCGCGGAATCGGGACTTCTTCTCGTAATTAACGATTGGAACACCGACTGAGCCTCCTAAATAAAACTTATCGTTCATGGTGGCTGCATATCCGAGCGCGATCTCGGTAATACCTCCACTTGTTTCAGTCCATTGAGATTGCTGAACAAGAAAATCTCCACCGTTTTTCAATGCATTCCACATTGACATGGAGATCACATCCTGCCCGGTATGACCTGGAAGTGTGGCAGAATCGATCAGGTAGTTCCATGCGGCCATCCGTGTGCCGAATGATACGCGGTTGCTGAATGGCATGTTTTCAAGTGATACTCCACTTGATGCAGCTTCTGCAGCGTATTGTTCGGCACCTGAACTGAAGTCATTCAGGCCGGAATAAGAATAACTGTTATTGAAATTAGCTGTTCTCGCCACCGCGATGCTTAACGCCTGGTTGGTCCATTTGCCGCGGCCGCCTCCGGGCCATCCCGTTACATATCCTGATGCACCAAGGTTGAATGTATTGTTTTTCGGATCATTGTTCGCAGTGCCGCGGAAGTCAGTTTTATTCTTCTGGAAATTAAAACCAGGGCTGATCACAAGGTCACCGGTTTTATAAAAGGCAAGTCCTGCAGGGTTTACGAATGTGGCAGTAATATCGCCGCCGAGAGAACCCATCGCACCGCCAACGGCATTGATCCTTGCCGTCCCGTTAACGGGCTGCCATGAATATTTTAAAACGTCTTCGGGGATCTGGGCGAAAGCTGCATTGGTGGAAACGATCATTACAGCGATCAGCCCGGTTCGCGTAATTCGCTTCTGTATAATTCGCGTATTCATTTTTCAAATATTTAGGTTCGTCTGAATTACAATCAGGAATACAAATCATCAGCCTGTTGCTTTGAACAGGAAACAAAAAAGGAGGACGGTTAAGTATTTAAACTCAGATTCCATTCCTCCTTCCAAAAGTTAGCACAAACGGGCGCCAGACCAGTTTCAATGCCTGAGGCTATTGTAGCTTATCTCGGCGGTCTTGTTGCCCCGGAGCTGCTGCTTCCACTTGAAGATGAGCTGCTGCTTGAAGACGGTGTATAACTCCGCGTGGGTGTTGAATTGCTTGGCGGTGTATAATTGCTGCGTCCGCTGTTATTGGAGTTGTTACTGTTAGAATAATTTCGGGAGTTACTGTTATTGTAACGTGTACTGCCTCCCCCGTTATTATTCGTCGGGTTGTAATAAGACATGTTGGTTCCTCGTGGCGCTCCATTCAGTCCATTGGCTTTCCCTGGTGTAACGTTCATCGGGCTTGTATTCAGATAGCTTCTTGGATTGAACACTGTGGCACGGCTCGGCACAGTATTGAAGCCTCCCGGATTTTTGATGAAGATCGGACTTATATAATACGGATTGTAATAACTGTTCCAACCCCAGTAGCTGTTCCATGGGCTATGCCAGTTATTATAGGAACCGTAATAGTTATAAGCAAAGGGATTGTTGAAGTAATAATCATCCAGCGCAGACCAACGGTATGGATTGGTGGAGCGCATACGCAGATACCTGTCTGTATAATAGTCAGGACTTGAACCGTAATAACGGTCATCCTGTTGCTGCGCAACTACATATTCATCCTGAGGGCGGGTGGGAGAGTAGTAGACATCATCTACAGTCTGCCCGGTTTTATAGGCTGTTGTGCAACTTCCAAGAGAAACTGCTGCAAGCGCCAGGAATAAAATATATGATCTCATGGCAAAAGGGTTTATTAGTTAAAATCGAAGTTACTACTTTTGTGCGACTTGAATTTTACGCAAACGTTTGTGTACCGAAGTTACATTCGGCCAATTCAAATAGTATGTGGTGGTGTGTTAAGGTTAATTTAAAGATTGGCGGGGCATTAAACTGGTATTAGAATTTTGACAACTATTATAATTTGGATATATGAGTAAAGAAATCACTTCGAGGGCGCAGGACTACTCTCAATGGTATAACGACCTGGTTATTAAAGGCAGCCTGGCCGATCACTCGGCTGTTCGCGGCTGCATGGTGATCAAGCCGTATGGTTATTCACTTTGGGAGAATATGCGGGATGTGCTGGACAAAATGTTCAAGGATACCGGGCATGTCAATGCTTATTTCCCCCTTTTTGTTCCTAAAAGTCTTTTCGAAGCAGAGGAAAAAAATGCGGAAGGTTTTGCAAAAGAGTGCGCGATCGTAACGCATTACCGCCTGAAAGCTGATCCGAACGCTAAGGGAAAGCTGATGGTTGATCCGGAAGCAAAACTGGAAGAAGAACTGGTGATCCGCCCTACAAGTGAAGCGGTGATCTGGAATACGTATCGCGACTGGATCCAGTCATACCGGGATCTTCCTTTGCTCATCAATCAATGGGCGAACGTGGTCAGGTGGGAAATGCGCACACGGCTTTTCCTCCGTACAGCCGAATTCCTCTGGCAGGAAGGCCACACCGCCCATGCTACCAAGCAGGAAGCCATCGAAGAAACCGTAAAGATGCTGCATGTATATGCCGACTTCGTGGAAAACTATATGGCTTTACCGGTGATCAAAGGTGTGAAATCACCTAATGAACGTTTTGCCGGTGCAGAAGATACTTACTGTATCGAAGCGCTGATGCAGGACGGAAAAGCATTGCAGGCGGGTACCTCACACTTCCTGGGACAAAATTTTGCGAAAGCATTCAATGTGAAGTTCTCCAATAAGGAAAATCAGCTTGACTATGTATGGGCAACAAGCTGGGGGGTAAGCACGCGTTTGATCGGGGCGCTTGTAATGGCCCACAGCGATGATGAAGGACTGATCATTCCTCCAAGGCTTGCTCCACTTCAGGTGGTGATCGTGCCTATCTATAAGGGCGATGAGCAAAAGCAACTGATCGATGCCAAAGCAGCCGAGATCACTGCTCAGCTTAAGAACCTCGGGGTAAGGGTGAAGTACGATGACAATGACAATGCACGTCCAGGCTGGAAATTTGCAGAATATGAAATGAAAGGAGTGCCGGTCCGTCTGGCACTTGGCGCGCGCGACCTTGAAAAGAACGTGGTTGAAGTTGCACGCCGGGATACAAAAGAAAAGCAAACGGTAGGGCTGGATGGCATCGCCCAGTTTATTGACGGACTGCTTCTCGATATTCAGCATTCCATGTTCAAAAAGGCAAAAACCTTCCGGGATGAACATGTAACCGAAGCCAACAGCTGGGATGAATTTGTGAAGCTGCTCGATGAGAAAGGCGGTTTTATATCTGCGCATTGGGATGGAACTCCTGAAACCGAAGAAGAGATCAAGGATAAATCAAAGGCAACGATCCGCTGTATTCCGTTGGATAATGTTCAGGAACAGGGTATCTGTATCCTGACAGGAAAACCTTCCACGCAACGTGTGCTGTTCGCCCGCGCTTACTAAACTTTGTGCAAAAGAATTAAAAGCAAGCTCGTTTAGTTAAGGATTTCCCCGAAAGTTCATTCGATGGCCGATGACCGAAATACAAACACCTGGTTTCCGCATACCCTGTACCTGTTAGCACCAATAGCTTTAAACTATAGGCGGCACTCGGTCATCGGCACTCGGTCATCGGCCATCAAACTGGAAGGACGATCACTTAACTGGACAACATTGGAATTAAATGACTTGAAAGAGTACCTGTTAACAGGTACTCTTTTTCGATTATCAATAAGTTTCTCATGGGCAGTGGTTAAATCCGGCCGCGCAGTTATAGCAGAAAACTAAAATATAGATATGCTTTTCTTCTCTTTTTTCTCTTTAAACGCTTAGCTTAGTTAAAACTTATACAATGGAGGATAATCAATCCTTTTTAGACCTGCAGATAGACGATCAGGCAGCGATCAATCTTCATGAAACCTCGAGATGGGCAAAATTTCTGGCCATAGCAATTCTCTCTGCTGTTGGCCTGGTTACCTTAATATTCGTTGGCTTCTGGAGCGCCGCAACTTCTGCATTCCAGTCTTTTGATGAATTTGACGAACGTAATGCAAGTATGCTCAAAGTAATCGTTACTATTGCGCTGATCATTGTGTTAGCAATCGTTGTTATCCTTATGACATTTCTCCTCAAAGGTGCCAATGCTATTAAAAAGGCGGTTACCCGCAAGGATGCTGTTCTGTTCAATACAGGACTGGCGCACATCAGGAATTATTTTGCCATGGCGGGTATTCTCAGCCTGCTCGGCCTCGTAATCAAAATAATGAATTTCTTCCTTCAATAACTTTATAGCATGGAACAGGATAACAGATCTTCTGACCTCTTTAATGAGATGGATATAGACGCTATGGGCAAGCAGTATATCCGCTCTATCGCCAGTTGGGCTATGGTGATCGTAGTTGTTGCCGTGATCGGATATGTAATGGAAATCCTCGATTTCCTGCGTGCAAAACCTGAATACAGCAGCCGTATTGAAGGTTTCGGCGGCTTTACCCGTACCATGGGAAGTTCTAATGCATTCTCGGTATTCTTTGGTATCGCGATCGGATTACTGATCAATTACTTCCTGTACCGCTTTGCTTCACAGGCAAAAGCCGGTCTCGATGGACATGACCAGTGGAAACTCAATGCCAGCTTCGGTAACCTGAAAGCTTACTTCATGGCTTGTTCGATCATCCTGATCATCGTACTGGTATTTGTGCTGCTGATCTTTGTTGTGGTAGGAGCAAGAGTAGGCACAATGTAACTTTAGTTGATTGCTGCGAAAGAATTATTGTTCTCCGGATGATAATGACTTAAACAAAACATTCTTCCCG
>JBEVKW010000354.1:0-4080 GCA_040509495.1 Chitinophagaceae bacterium
CTCCGAGCCCCCTCGGAAAAAAAGCGCCTTGCCCGCCGGCAAACAGTTGACACCCTCCAATTTTTAGCCATGTGCGCGTAGCATTTATCTTTTTTTGTTACTTTTTTTGCTTCAAGGCAAAAAATGTAAACGGAGACTCCGAGGTTCTCACCTCGAAAACCTGCAACAATAAAAAAAGCGCTTTGCCCGCCCGGCAACACATCCCACGATGATTTTTCGTTAAAATAAATCTAAAGCCATCTCCATTGCCCCCGGTCCTTGTGCAATCACTCCGTCCCCGGCATCTCCCCTTCATAAAACCTTCTGTTATGCACAGCCTTATTAGACCCGCAGCTATAACCCTCTGCGTATTCGCCTCCGTATACGCCATCGCAAGATTTACAGAAAACAAAGAAAAAACAGCCAGACGATACACTCATTCCGCTCAAATGCCCGGTGTCGATCATCCTGGTAACACAAATCAGCACATCCTTCCACCCGACACACTTTTACGAAAAAGTTCCGCAAAGATCCAGGCAGCGGTATTGCTCGATGTCAGTAATAGCATGGATGGCCTGATCGATCAGGCAAAAGCGCAGTTATGGAATATGGTCAGCGTCATGGGGAAAGCCACCTGCGACGGTGCTGCTCCCACTGTTGAAATTGCATTGTATGAATATGGAAGAGATAATAATGACCTCAGAAAAGGATATGTAAAACAGATCACAGCCTTCACATCAGACCTCGACCTGATCTCAAAACAATTATTCTCGCTTACTACAAACGGTGGCGATGAATATTGCGGACAGGTAATGTACAGTTCTCTCACAGAAATGAACTGGGACACGGCAGCAAACAGTTATAAAGTGATCTTCATTGCAGGGAATGAGGATTTTCTGCAAGGCAAACTGAGCTTTACCAAAGCATGCGCCGAAGCCCGAAAACGAAATGTGATCGTGAACACCATTTATTGCGGTGATAAGATCCAGGGGATCCGTGAACACTGGAACCTTGGCAGTGAATGCGGCTCGGGCAGCTTTACCAACATCAACCAGGATGCAAAAATCGATGATATAGCGACCCCGTATGACAGCACTATTTTCGCACTGAATGATCAGCTCAACAAAACCTATATCGGCTATGGAGCTGAAGGCGCGGCGGCTTCACTGCGGCAGGAAGAAGTGGATAACATGAATACCAAAATGAATAAATCCGTGATGGCAAAACGGGCCTCTGTAAAAGCTAAAGCAGAACTGTACGATAATGCGTCCTGGGACCTCGTAGATGCCAGCAAAAATGATGCGGCGGCCTACAAAAAAGTAGACATGAAAACGCTCCCCGATAGCCTCAAAACAAAATCAAGAGAAGAACTGAAAGTTTTTGTAGATAAAAAATCAGCAGAAAGAAAACAGATCCAGAAAGCCATCGAAGATAACAACACTAAAAGAGAGTCTTTCATCACAACTGAAAAAGCAAAGAACGCAACCTCCAAGGGAGATCAAACCCTCGAAACTGAAATAGAACGGATCGTAAGACAACAGGCCAAACGGTACAACATGATCATTCGCGAATAATAAGCGTGCATTCGCGTGTGTGTTATATTGAGCTTTTGGTGTAATTTGAGTCATACTAAAACCTCTGACTGTTATGGCTCGGATCACCCTGTTCCTCCTGGCATTATCGCCTTTTCTCACGCATGCACAGACACTTCCTTCGATTGAGGACAAAACAAAGAATTTAAAAAAATATGAAGGGTATCTTAACTTCTACTGGGATGAGAACAATGGTAAGATCTGGCTGGAGATAGATAAGCTGGACTCGGCGATCCTTTATATCAACTCACTCCCGGCTGGTCTTGGTTCTAACGATATCGGCCTTGATCGTGGTTTATTGGGAGACAATCGGATCGTGCGGTTCAACCGGACCGGCCGCAAGTTGCTGATGACGCAACCGAACTACGACTACCGCGCTCTTTCCAGTGATAAAGCGGAACGCCGGGCTGTTGAGCAATCCTTTGCGCAGTCTGTTCTCTGGGGGTTCACGATCGAGGCCGAATCAACCGGACGCGTCCTGGTTGACGCCACTGATTTCCTGATGCGCGACGCGATGAAAGTAGCAAGCCGCATCCGTGGCATGCGTCAGGGAAATTATATGCTCGATAAAACACGTTCAGCATTCTATCTTCCCCAAAGCAAAAACTTCCCGCAGAATACAGAACTGGAAACGACATTGACCTTTGTGAACAATGATGGGGAAGCGGGCAACTTCGTTCAGCAGGTAACGCCATCTTCAGAAGCGATCACACTACGGCTTCATCACTCCTTTGTGCAGCTACCGGATAACAACTATCAAACACGTGTGTTTGATCCGCGCAGCAGCTTTATCAGCATGTCTTATTTCGATTACAGTACGCCTGTAACCGAACCGATCGACAAGTATTTCATCATCCGGCACAGGCTTGAAAAAAAAGATCCCTCGGCTGCCAAAAGTGAGGCGGTAAAACCGATCATCTATTATCTTGACAATGGCACTCCCGAACCTATCCGCAGCGCACTTCTCGAAGGAGCACAATGGTGGAACCAGGCATTTGAAGCAGCCGGATACATCAATGCATTCCAGGTAAAGATCCTGCCCGAGGATGCTGACCCGATGGATATACGTTATAACATGATCAACTGGGTACACCGTTCTACCCGTGGCTGGTCGTACGGTTACTCCGTTTCTGATCCCCGCACCGGCGAGATCATTAAGGGAAATGTAACCCTCGGCTCCCTGCGTGTGCGGCAGGATTACCTGATCGCCAGCGGCCTGCTTTCTCCGTTTGAAAATGGTGTGCCCGCTGATAATAAAATGCTGAAGATGGCCTTGAACAGGTTGAAACAATTGTCCGCGCATGAGATCGGTCACACACTTGGACTGATGCATAACTATGCTGCCAGTGTTGTAAACCGTTCCAGCGTGATGGATTACCCACCGCCCGCCGCCACCATTGATGCGAACGGCAATATAGACATCAGCCAGGCTTATGGAGATGGCATTGGCGAGTGGGATAAACTCAGCATCACCTGGGGCTACCAGGATTTCCCCAACGGCACCGATGAAAAGGCTGCACTTAATAAACTCCTCACAGATGCCGATAAGAAAGGGATGCAGTTCATCAGTGATCGTGATGCAAGGGCACCCGGCGGACTACATCCCACTGCCCACCTTTGGGACAATGGCAGCAATGCCACCGACGAACTGAAACATGTGATGAAAGTTCGGGAAAAAGCGCTGCTCAAATTCGGAGAGAACAATATCCGGCCCGGCACCCCCATGGCTTTCCTGGAAGATGCATTGGTACCAATCTACCTGTTCCACCGCTACCAGGTGGAAGCGACGATCAAACTTATCGGTGGCATGGATTACCGTTATGCATTAAGGGGAGATGGGCAAACTGTGACCAAACAGCTCCCGCGCCAGGAACAGCTAGCTGCACTGCAGGCGGTGATCGGCACGATGGATCCTTCCGTTTTACTGCTTCCTGAACGGATCATAAAACTCATTCCTCCCCGGCCTTCCGGTTATGGCAGCA
The DNA here is from genome assembly GCA_040509495.1 of Chitinophagaceae bacterium. Taxonomy (GTDB): domain Bacteria; phylum Bacteroidota; class Bacteroidia; order Chitinophagales; family Chitinophagaceae; genus Terrimonas_A. The sequence continues at coordinate 3,554 of JBEVKW010000354.1, forward strand.
GCCGCGAACTTTTCCGCAAAAGAGGCGGTATGGCATTCGATGCGTTAAGTCCCGCAGAAACAGCAGCAGATCTGCCCCTGTCATTCCTGTTCAACAGCGACCGGTTGAACCGCCTCTCCGGCAATATCGCGCAAACCAATACGCTCGCACTTCCCGAAGTATTGAACCTCCTGGTAAATGCCACCTGGAAAGCACCCCGCAAAAAAGGGACTGAAGGATTGATACAACAACAGACAGAACAGTTATTACTGACCTACCTGCTTTCATCAAGCATTCATGATAACAATTCCTTTGTTACACGCGCAATACTGGCACAATCCCTTTCTGAACTCAAAACCTACCTCGAAGCCAAAAAGAAAACATCTGCCGACACACTTTACACCGGGCATATTTTACTGGCGCTGGAAAGAATGAAAACGCCTGCAGATGCCAAACCTCCGGTTCATGCCGTAGCGCCTCCAGGTGCGCCGATCGGATGTGAAGAGTGAGAACTACGATGCGCGTTGACCGTTGACCGTTGACCGTTG
>JBEVKW010000355.1:0-13601 GCA_040509495.1 Chitinophagaceae bacterium
TTTTTAATTTTCTCTTCTCATAAACAGTCTGCAACACAGGCAAAACCGCCTAACCCTCTTTTCGGGACGATTTTTTAATTTTTACTTTTTAATTTTGACTTTTGACTTATTCCTATTTTTGCCGCTCATTCCCGCAATGTCTCCGCTGAAGCGGATCTGAAGGCGGTCTAAAAATCATATAACATGAACAAAGGACCAGTTTCAAAATTCATCGAGCATCATTATCGCCATTTCAACGCAGCTGCATTGGTAGATGCGGCAAAAGGTTATGAAACCCATTTGCTGGAAGGCGGAAAGATGCTTGTATCGCTCGCCGGGGCCATGAGTACTGCTGAACTCGGTATTTCACTCGCAGAAATGATCCGCCAGGATAAGATCCAGATCATCAGCTGCACAGGTGCAAACCTGGAAGAAGATGTGATGAACCTTGTAGCGCATTCACACTACAAAAGAGTACCAAACTACCGTGATCTGACTCCGCAGGATGAGTGGGATCTGCTGGAAAATCATTATAACAGGGTAACTGACACATGTATCCCTGAAGAAGAGGCTTTCCGTCGTTTGCAGAAACACCTGGTAAAACAGTGGAAAGATGCTGAAGCAAAGGGTGAACGTTATTTCCCGCATGAATTCCTTTATAAGACTGTATTAAGCGGCGAATTGCAGCAATACTATGAGATCGATCCGAAAGACAGCTGGATCGTGGCTGCTGCTGAAAAGAATATTCCGATCGTTGTTCCGGGTTGGGAAGACAGTACTACCGGCAACATCTTCGCCAGCTATGTGATCAAAGGCGAATTGCAGGCAAGCACTGTAAAAAATGGTATCGAATACATGGTTTGGCTGGCCGACTGGTATCGTCATAACTCGTCTGGTAAAGGGGTTGGTTTCTTCCAGATCGGTGGCGGTATCGCTGGAGATTTTCCGATCTGCGTTGTGCCAATGATGTACCAGGATCTCGAATGGCATGATGTTCCATTCTGGAGCTATTTCTGCCAGATCAGCGATTCCACTACGTCTTTCGGTTCTTATTCCGGCGCGGTTCCAAATGAAAAGATCACCTGGGGTAAGCTTGACATAAACACTCCGAAGTTTATTGTGGAGAGTGATGCAACGATCGTAGCACCGTTGATCTTCGCGTGGATACTGGGGCAATAAGCAGGGAGAGTTAAGTTCAAAAGTTTAAGGTTTAAATGTTCAATGTTATTCTCCGGAAAGGCATTGACCATTTAAACCTTTATTTTTTTCAGGTACTTACTATTAAGAGCACCTGATCAGTCAAATAATTACTGAGCTATTTTTTCTTCTTTTGCCCGTTGTAATTCTTTTGCATCACTAAGGGGGCGGAATAACTGAACAAAGATGACAATGGTAAAAATAATACCGCTCATTAAACCTTTGACAATCCCTTCGCCTCCTTCAATGTATCCGTTGGCAGCTACTACAAGCAATTTATAGAGGATGAAGGCAATGATGCCGGAGACCAGTGCAGTGTATGGCTTCTTTTTGGTCCATAAGGCAAGGGCAACAAATATTCCGGATACGATGACCGCAAATGCTGTAACAGTGAAATCAAGTGTGCCGGTATCACGATAACTCGCATATAATTCCCAGAACAGGATAAGACCCGCGACGAGGAACAGGGCGTTTCTTGCTTTTTTAACGGCGAGCTCATAGCCCTCCAGTTCGATCTGTCTTAATTCATCGAAATGATCAGCAATAACATCAGTGTTGTTAGGTGCGGGAGTTTGTTCGTTTGACATAATTGTGGTGGGTTTGGTTCTGTCACAAAATAATAAAGGCAGCCGGAAAAACCGAACTGCCTTTATTACTATTTATTAGATACTGAATTAGAATCCCTTAGGCTTGTCCAGCTTCAGGTCGCGTTTCAGCATTTCATTTCTGTTGGCCATTTCCCAGGCGGTGTAGAATACCAGTTGTCCTCTTTTCGCCATCAACGGATAGTTGATCTTGTCAGGAGTATCTGTCGGGCGGTGGTAATCTGCGTGTACACCGTTGAAGTAGAAAATGATCGGAACGCCTTTTTCTGCGAAGTTGTAGTGGTCGCTACGATAGTAAAAGCGGTTTCTGTCATTCAGGTCATTGTATTTCCTATCGAGTTTCAGCTTCACATTTTTGTTAGCGGCATCTGTGATCGGAGTAAGATCTGTGCTCAGTTTATCATCACCGATGATGTAAACGAAGTTGGCAGAGTCTTTATCTTTCAGGTATTCTTCACCGATACGGCCGATCATATCGATGTTCAGGTCAACAGATGTTTTTTCCAGTGGGAAGATCGGGTGGTTTGCATAGTATGCAGAACCCCACAGGCCTTTTTCTTCACCGCTTACAGTCATGAATACAACTGTTCTGCGTGGTCCTTTGCCGGCGGCTTTCGCTTTTGCGAATGCTTCCGCCAGTTCCAGGATGCCGGTGGTACCGCTGCCGTCATCATCAGCGCCGTAGTAGATCGTTCCATCAGGTCGTTTACCTACGTGGTCATAGTGTGAAGTGAGGAAAACATATTCGTCTTTTTTATCCGTTCCTTCCAGTACTGCAATTACGTTGGAAGCGCTTGCTGTCAGCGTTGTCTTTGCAAAGCCCATATCGATATTTGCTTTGTAAACGGCTGAAGCGATGGGCTCTGCCTTCATTTTATCGATCACATTCGTACCGGTCAATCCAAGGATTGTAGCGGCAACTGAGGAAGAGATGCTGAATGTCTGCGGATAAACAGAAGCAGGGTATCCGTTCAGGTTGTAATTACCTGCTGCATTGAAAGTGTTGCGTGGAAAATTGCCATACACTACAAGAACAGCTGCTGCTCCTTTTTCCTGTGCTTTTGCCACTTTCGCGGGCATGCTCGCTGGTGAGTTGAATCCCTGTGTTGTTGGTTTATAGCTGGCAGGCGCGCCATCTACAATCATGACCAGTTTACCACGAACGTTGAGGTCTTTATATGCATCAAGTTCTCCGTCAACGATACCATAACCTGCAAACACCAGTTCAGAGAAGCGAAGTTCGGATGTATGGCTCATGGAGAGTTGTGGCTGAAAATCTTTGGTAAGGGTGAAACCGGTACCATTTACTTTCAGCGTCGCAGACGTCATCGAATCTTTATACAGCGGATAGGTTTGGCGAAAACTTCCGTTGTTACCAGGAAGCAATCCCAGCGATTTGAAATGATTTTCGATGTAGTCTGCCGCCTTTTCAAGGCCCGGAGAAGGAGTATCACGACCTTCCATTTCTGCGCCCGCAATAATGTAAAGGTGACGCTTCATGTCCTCTGCAGTGATTGATTTGGCAAAGCTTGCCGGGTTGCCTGTCTTTTGTGCTGTAGCAAACAGGCCCAGCCCCAGGGAAACCGGGAGCAGTAATCTTCTCATGGTTGTAATATGTTTTGTAATTGAAAAAGAATAGCCTCAAACTTAAGGGAAAAAGTGGAAGTGAGTGGAAGGTTTTGATAAATGGCTGGATCGTTGTCCGTTCACGGTTAACCGTTCGGAAACAGGGCTACGAAGAAATAATGCAAAATGTAAACCGGGCATCATTTCACCGGAAACCCTGGTCAACGGTCAACGATCTCATGAGCAGGCGATCTTTCCCACCCTGTTCGCGTGTCTTCCGCCCTCGAATGGAGTTGTAATGAAAGTGCTGACCATTTTTTCAGCATCCTGTTCACGGACGAAGCGTGCAGGGATACAAAGAATATTTGCATCATTGTGCTGCCGCACGAGCTGAGCGATCTCATCGCCCCAGCAGATGCCGGCACGGATCTGCTGATGCTTGTTGGCTGTGATCGCCACGCCATTGGCACTCCCGCAAAGCAGGATGCCAAATGCACATTCACCGCTTTCCACCGCCGCCGCAACGGGATGGGCATAGTCCGGGTAGTCAACAGAATCTTTTGAGAACGCGCCAAAATCTTTATAAGACAGGCCTTTTCCTTCCAGGAAGGAGATCAACTGCTCTTTGTAGTCAAAACCGGCATGGTCACTGCCGATGGCTATTGGTTTAGTCAGGTCGAATGAAGATGTCATAGTGTAAAAGTAAGGAAGTTCGGTAAACCCCATGCCAGCCTGTTGGCGGAGGAACATCGGGGCCGTTGGCCGGTCTCTACCCGGCAGAGCTCACAGGCCTGTCAACGGCCGGCCAACGGTCATTCAGCTAACGGGGTGCTTAACTCCATTCCTCCTTATCCTTCAATTCCTGCCTTTTGTTTACACGAGAAGCCACAGCGATACTGGCTTCAAATAACACATAGAGCGGAATGGTTACGATCGTAAGGCTGAAAGGATCGGTTGACGGCGTAATGATCGCAGCAGCGATAATGATCAGAACAAACGCATGGCGACGGTATTTGCGCAAGAACTTCGCGGTCACAAAACCTACTTTCGCCAGCACCATCACCAATAACGGCATCTGGAATAAAATGCCGATACCAACCGTTGTATAGATCAGATTTTCCAGGTAATCGGAAAATGTGGGCATGATAGTGATCTGGGCGCTGAGCTTATAGTTAAAATAGAAGTTCACCATGAACGGTGTCAGAATAAAATAACCAAAAGCCACTCCGAGGAAAAAAAGGAAGGAAACCCAGAAGATCACACCGCGCGTGTTTTTTCTTTCCTTATCAGAAAGGGCAGGCCTTACAAAACGCCAGAATTCCCAGAATACATAAGGGAACGCAACAATAAAGCCGCCGATGAATGCGACCGTAAATGAAGCGATGAACTGCCCCGTCATTGTAGTCTCGAGAAAGTTCACTTTTACTTCCTTGAAGCAAATGGCATCTCCCAACCCGATCTTCTGACCCGCCGCACAAAGCCATTGCGCAGAAATAAAATCGGGCTTGGTTGGTCCGAACAGAATCGTGTCAACGATATACTCAGAATAAACAAAAGCCACAATTGCACACACCAGGATGGCGATAACCGAACGGACCAGGTGCCAGCGCAATTCCTCCAAATGATCTATAAAAGACATTTCGGCACTAGGTACCTTCTTCCGTTTATTAAAAAAATCCATTAAAGCCATTAGTGCGATTTAAAAGGTGCGGGCAAAGATAAGGCGGGAAGCTGTACGATGGCCGATGGCTGTTGGCCGGACCAGCCTGAAAAGGAGAATATCTCCCTGATCAGGAAAACTATTCTATGCTAACTCAGTCTTCAGCCATCTGTTGCGTACTACTTCAGCCTCTTCATCTTCACCGTCTCGATCCGGGTATCACTCACGCTGATAATATCAAACTCGTAATCATCGATGATGATGCGATCTTTTTGCTGGGGAATTGTTTCATGGTAATTGATAATATAACCGGAAAGTGTCTCGGATTCGTTTTCGGGGAATTCGAAACGGTATTTTTCTTCCAGGTAATCCAATTCCAGCCTGCCGGAAAAAATATATTCATTCTCCGCGAGCTGTTTCTCCACAAACTTTTCCGTATCATACTCATCCATGATCTCACCAAACAGTTCCTCCAGCACGTCTTCCATCGTAATGATCCCCGCTGTTCCGCCAAATTCATCTACAACCCAAGCAATACTTTTTCTCTCCTTGCTGAACTTACCGATCAGGTCAGCTGCACTCATGCTCGCAGGCACTGCCGGTATCGGAAGAAGGATCGATTTGATATCTGCTGGTTTTTTGAACAGGTCGAGCTGATGAATATATCCAACAATGTGATCTATGTTATTTTCATATACGACCAGTTTGCTCAGTTTGGTTTGCACAAACTTTTCCTGCACATCCTGTATCCCGGCTGTGCGGTCTATACCAACGATCTCTTTCCGGGGAACGAGACACTGGCGGATCTTCACTTTGGGAAACTCCTGCGCGTTTTCCAAAAGCTGCGCATTCCTGTCCTGGCGGTCTTCATTCATCGATTGCTGGAACAGGTTTTTCAGTTCAGCATGGCTCAGCGGCTCCTTGTGCTGATCAATGCGAACATTGAACACATACTTTAGTAACCACTGGGAAAGGCGGATAAAGCCTTCGGCAACCGGTGAAAAGATCTGGTAAAAAAAATCGGTGATCAATGCAAGCCGGCTCAGCGCACTATTACTGCGGGCACGGTAGATCGCCCGCGGAATAAATTCGGCAAACACGAGTACCATGAGTGTGGCAGCCGCGATCTCGATCATGATACGCACTACATCATGCACATGCGCATAATCCCAGATCGGTTTCATCACCGCGCTGAATACCAGCCCGAAGAACACAAGGAACAATGTAAACCCGATCAGCGTGGTGCCGATAAAACTTGTGGGCGCATCGATGAATTTGGATAACAGGTGACCTGTTGTACCTCCCTGTTTCTTCTTCAATTCTATATTAAGCCGGTTGGCGCTGTAATAAGCCATCTCTATACCGGCAAAAAAACCCATCAGGAGCAGGGTGATCACAAACCAGATTATTTTATTCCATTCTGCCATAGAGTAAAAGTAAAAGTAAAAAGTCAAAAGTAAAAAGTAAAAAGCTTGGCCGGAAGGGACGATTTTCTACTTTTTGCCTTTGAATTTTTACTTTTTTCCTTTCTTTGCACATGTCTTCTTTTCAAAATAAGATCATCATCATTACGGCACCTTCTGGCGCCGGCAAAACCTCAATTACACGGTATTTGCTGGAAAAATACCCAGAGCTGGCTTTCTCGATCTCTGCGGCAACCCGAAGCAAACGGGCTTATGAAACGGATGGTGTGGACTATTATTTCCTGGCAGCAGATGACTTCAAACAGCGCATCCAGCAGAACGAATTTGCAGAATGGGAGATGGTCTATGAAGGGAAATATTACGGAACGCTCAAGTCCGAATTACAACGTATCTGGGACAATCACCAATGCCCCCTTCTCGATATTGACGTAAAAGGTGCGATACATGTACAACAACAATATCCCGACAGCTCGCTGACCATCTTTATAGAGCCACCTTCTGTTGACGAACTGAAGCGAAGGCTTGAGTCCCGCGGCACAGAAACAGTGGAATCTTTACAGGCAAGGGTCAACAAAGCTTCTTATGAGATCTCTTTCAAACATCACTTCAATAAGATCATTGTGAATGATGACCTGCCGAAAGCCTGCAGGGAAGCAGACCAGATCATCAGGGACTTTCTCGGGATCGGGTAAGAACAATACCCGGTTTCAGACCGGTACGATTTTACTCCGGAAAAAATTATGCTATGATTCCGCATAAAACAGTTGCGACATTATAAAGGATCAACTGTTGCCCGAAGCCCGGCGGTCATTCGTCCGTGCTCTTCCTCATTTTTCCGTTTTCAAGATATAATTGATAATGATCACCAGGTCTTCTGCACCGGCCTGCTTCAGGCCATGTGAACTGCCGGGCCGGGTGAGGATGGCATCGCCGGGTTTTACTTCGAATGACTGGCCATTCATCTGCATCTCACCACGGCCGCTGAGAACATAGTAGATCTCATCTTCTTTTTGCAGGTGATAACCAATGGCGGAACCAGGATGAAGGATCCGTTTCCGGAACGCGAGATGAAAATCTTTTGCTTTGGAGAAAAAATTGAAGCCGGTGGTCTCTCCGCCTCCGTTATGAGGCCCTGTCTGCTTTACCGGAATGTCTTTTTCATTCTCCAGGATATAAGGTTCCGTGGATGTTCGTTGCAGGACCTGTGAGGCGAGGATCCCCGACAAAAAGAACAGCATAGCAATGAACGTATATTTTATCATAGACAGCAGGTTTGAACGATCAACAGTTTGAAGGTTAAGCGGTAGAAGGATAAAATTCCGGTCACTTACCTCCTGATCCTTAAAACTATTAAACTTTTAAACGCCGTTATGCTTCAATGCGTTTTATATCTGCCCCTAATTTTCTAAGGCGGTCGTCAATATACTGGTATCCGCGATCGATCTGTTCGATATTCTGTATCACACTTTTTCCTTCAGCGCTCAAGGCCGCTATCAGTAGAGAAACGCCGGCTCTGATATCAGGACTGCTCATGGTGATCCCGCGAAGCTTTTGCTCTCTTTCCAATCCGATCACCACAGCGCGGTGCGGGTCGCAAAGGATGATCTGTGCGCCCATGTCGATCAGTTTGTCTACAAAGAAAAGCCTGCTTTCAAACATTTTCTGATGTATGAGCACACTTCCGCGGGCCTGTATGGCGGTTACGAGCACTATGCTGAGCAGGTCGGGCGTGAAGCCCGGCCAGGGGTGATCATAGATGGTAAGAACGCCTCCGTCAAGATATCGCTGCACTTCATAGATATCTTGTGAGGGAATATGGATATCGTCGCCCCGGAATTCGAGCTGGATCCCCAACTGGCGGAATTTTTCAGGAATGATCCCGAGGTTGTCAATGCTGGCATTTTTGATCGTGATCTCGCCATGGGTCATGGCAGCCATTCCAATGAATGAGCCGATCTCGATCATATCGGGCAGCATGCGGTGTTCAGTGCCGCCCAGGTAACTTACCCCTTCGATGGTCAGGAGGTTGCTGCCGATGCCACTGATCTTTGCGCCCATCCGGTTAAGCATCTTGCAAAGTTGCTGCAGGTAAGGTTCGCAGGCTGCATTGTAGATAGTAGTTGTTCCCTGCGCCATTACAGCCGCCATTACAATATTAGCAGTGCCGGTTACCGAGGGCTCATCCAGCAGCATGTTCATTCCCTTAAGGTGGGGTGCGGATAAATGAAAGAACCCGTCTTCGCTATTATAATCGAAATGTGCACCAAGTTTTTCAAAACCAATGATATGCGTGTCCAACCGGCGACGTCCGATCTTGTCTCCTCCCGGTTTGGGAATGAATGCTTTGCGATAACGCGAAAGCATCGGCCCTGCGAGCATTACCGACCCACGCAGACGCCCGCTTTTCTTTTTATAGTCATCACTGTGCAGGTAATCGATATTCACATCATCTGCCTGGAAAATGGCCGTATCACGTGAAGTGCGCTCTACTTTCACATTCATTTCCTGCAATAGCTCGATCAGGAGATTAACATCAAGAATATCGGGAATATTGGTAATGGTCACTTTCTCAGGAGTAAGCAACACGGCGCTGAGGATCTGAAGAGCTTCGTTTTTTGCTCCCTGGGGAATGATCTCTCCCTGTAATTTTTTACCACCTCGTACTTCGAATGAATGCATGGAATAAGTAAAAATTCAAAAGTAAAAATTCAAAAAAAGAATAACAGAACAGCTCCTTGCGATCAGTATATGGCCAATACTAAACAAAAAAAGCCGCATAAACCCGCAGATTTAGTTAGCCTTTTATTTGTTGGTGTTGACTTTTACTTTAGTTAGTAGCGTTTCTTTTTGAAGTTACCACCACCTCCGCCGTTGCCACCGCGACTATCGCGACTGTCATTTCTGCGTTGATTATTGTTGCCGTTGCCACCGCCGCCATTGTTATTGCTGCGATGCTGGAATTTTCCGCGCTGTTTTCCGAAGTTGCTTCTTTCTCTTTCGCGGTTATCCTGCTGACGGAAGGCTTTTACGTAAGGAGTGTTTGTGAAAGTAAGCTGCCCGTTAGTGATGCCGGAGAGTTCTCCCTGGATGGCATCATCATGTACCATTTCCTTATGCCAGTTGTTGTAGGCGAGCTTCATGTAATAAGCGATCGCATTGGCGAAGCCGGCGCGCTTTTCCATATCTTCCTCGACCAGTGCCTTCTTGATGATGAGCTCAAGGTTTTTTCCCAGGTGGGAATGCCTTGGATAGCGTTTTGGATAAGGCAGGGGCTTGGGCCTTTCGCTCAATGATTCCCGGGTTGGGATCGGGTAGGGAGATTTTACTTCCAGTTTAAAATCGGAGATCAGGAATAGGTGGTCCCACAGCTTATGGCGGAAGTCCTCCACATTTTTCAGGTGCGGGTTCAGAAATCCCATCAATTCGATCACTGCATAAGCATTGCGCTGTCTGCGTTCAGGATCTTCAATGCTCAGCAAATGTTCGATCATTTTCTGCACATGACGGCCGTATTCTCTCATGGCCAGGTCATTTCTCGTAGTGTTATATTCCATAAAAAAAATAGTGGAAAAGCAAATGTAAGAATGTAGCGGTAAATGTAAAGGTACGGTCAATAATAGAAAATTATTATTTAAAATGCAAATCGGTGTTTTTTAAGGGGAAAGTATCGATCTGATCGAAGGCTGTTGGTCGAATGGCCGAAGGCCGAGTTTGAACAACCAGTAAGATTTATGAGGAGGCTTTATTGATAAGCGACCTGATCGGCCAGCGGCTAATCTGTCATCTGCCATTGTCTCTCTCGTTCACGTATGGGCATAAAGAAAGGGGCCCCGAACCAAGGCCCCTTTTACAAGCCACCATCCTCTTCCACCTAAGAGGTCATTTAGTAATAAGTTGTTGTACGCTTGAGGCCTGGTCCTTTTTACTCGTCACTCTCACCCAGTAAACACCTTTTGTAAGGTTCCCTAACTGCACGTAAGAAGGCCCATTTACCACGATATCTTTAGTCAACACTTTCTGCCCTTGCGTATTGAAAATTTGTATAACAAATTCTTCTGCTCGAATATTATCAAATTTGATACCAACTATGCCATTTGATGGATTTGGATAGATAGAAAATGAATTTTTTTCGAAACTTTCCAAAACAACCTGGCGCGTTGTACTAAAACGAACATACCCATTCGAATAAACCTGCTTTACCCTGAAATGGTATACACCGGTCTCTCCCTGTAAAGCTGAGAAATTCATTTTGAAATTACCAGATATATTATCATTTTTTTCTAAAATACCAACACGGGTGTAGTCGTAAGCGTTTCTACTTACCTCGACCTCATAATAGAAATCCATACCCGGATCATCCGTACCGCTCCACTTCAATTCAGCTTTGTTTGCGCTTGTCTTATTTACATTGAAGGAATAAACATTTAATGGAAGACTTACTGCAGGGCAATAACAGAATTCAATTCGGTAATGTACTGAACCGGAAGCATTGATACCGCCTGTCCAGTTACCAGTGATATTCTGCGTGGTTTGACCAAATGCCGAGTACTTATATTCAAGTGAATCCCCGGCTGGCCCGTAAAACTGATTAAGATCTGATACATCTGTAATGATAACGCTGTTGGTAGTGTTGAAAATGTTTTCAGGTCCAACGGCTATATAGTCTGGTCCGGACATGAAATCGCCATCCGATGGACTCAACGAATACGGGCCAAACGCTTTTGTTCCGCTCGTGTTAAGGCCATTACCCGAAAGGCCAGGTCCTTTAATGGTATCTCTCCTGGTAAAACTTACACTGGCTGATGTATTGGTTGCATCATCGTTTTCTACGCGCATAACGTTGAGCGTTGAAACTACGGTCATAGTTAAGCGGGCGCAGGTTACCATACCGGAAGTTGGGTCGAACTTTGGAAACCTGATGGTCGAGGTATGATTACCGTTACTGAAGTTGATCGTCGTATCAAAGGCTATACCGCTGGGTACGTAGCCCCCCGGACACTGAGCAGTGCTTTTAACGCCGGCGAAGATCCCGGATGTTAGCAGTGCAGCATGAATAAAATGACGTAAGTAAAAATGCTTCATAGGTTATCGGATTAAAGTACATAGTTGGTGTTTTCTAGGATTCTCGAAAAATAAAGATACCTATAGATGCATGCGCCTGCAATTGTAATACTTCTCAATTTTCTTCACAGTAATAGCCGAATATCCACAGAAAAAAAACCTGATGAAAAAACATGGCCGCCCGGTAATCCCTCTCGTAAAACCACCCATACACTCAAGGGTAATTTTGCGGCTGACCCTGGAGTTTGAGAGTGCCGTTGCTGCGCGGTTTTGCGGACTGTATTTCGTTTCGCCAGCATACCACAAGGCTTTAACTTTGCACTCCACCATGAATATCGCCGTAAATACAAGGTTCTTATTAAGCAATACCCTCGAGGGATACGGATATTACCTCAAAGAAATGCTGAGCAGGCTTGTGGCAAACCATCCCGAGCATCAGTTTATATTTATTTTCGACCGGCCATACAGCAGCGAGTTTGTTCAATCGCCTAATATCACCCCGGTCGTTGCCGGCCCGCCGGCCCGGCATCCGCTCCTGTGGAAATGGTGGTACGATGTACGTATTCCGGCTGTTCTGAAAAAATACAGCGCGGATGTGTTCCTATCATGTGACGGCTTTTGCTCCCTTACCACTTCAGTGCCACAATGCCTCGTGATCCATGATCTTGCCTTTCTGCATCACCCCTTATTTATTTACCGCTCACACCTGTTCTTCTATAAAAGATACACACCGAAATTTCTGAAGAAGGCCGCTACTGTTGTTACCGTATCACAGTTTTCAAAAGCAGACATTGTATCGCACTACAAGAAAGATCCTGCCTCAATAGACATTATATATAATGCCGCCCGCGCATCCATGCGGCCATTAAGCTGGCAGGAGAAGCAATCAGTTACCCACGGGTTCACAGCAGGAAAAAATTATTTTATCTACGCAGGGTCCATTCATCCGCGAAAGAACCTGGTCACCCTGCTGAAGGCATTCTCCTTATTTAAAAAAAGACAAAAAAGCGACTGGAAACTTGTGATCGCCGGCAGAGCCGCATGGCAGAGCAAGAAGTTCATGGACAGCCTGAGTTCCTATAAATACCGCAATGATCTTGTGATCACAGGCTATATAGATGACCAGCAACTTTCACAATTGATCGGTGCCGCTTACGCCATGGTATATCCTTCATTATTCGAAGGCTTTGGAATGCCTGTCACCGAAGCGATGCAGGCCGGCGTTCCCGTGATCACTTCCGAAAATTCCGCCATGCAGGAAATTGCCGGCGATGCCGCACTCTATATAAATCCCGCCAGCTTTGAAGACATTGCTGATAAAATGATGCGGTTATATAAGGATGAGGTACTCCGCGATCGCCTTATCCAGAAAGGATTGCAAAAAGCAAAAGAATATGATTGGGAGAGATCAGCGGAACTGCTTTGGGATAGTGTAGAGCGGGCGATCGCCAGGCAGTAGGGGTTTGCCGGGCGGGCAAGGCGCTTTTTTTTCCGAGGGGCTCGAAGACTCCGTTTACTTTTTTACCGGCGGGCATGGCGCTTTTTTTCCGAGGGGGTCGGAGACGCTGTTTACTTTTTTTGCCTTGATGCAAAAAAAGTAACAAAAAAAGATCAAGGCTACGCGCACATGGCTAAAAATGGGAGGGTGTCACCTGCACAAAAAAAAACTCGCCCGCGGAGTGCTTGGGCTCGATTGGCGTGCTGGCTCAAACAGTTTTTTTGTGCCTTCGGCACACCTGCGGTGTTTCTCAGACGGTGCCAGCCTCCCATTTTCTTCACGCCATTTGCGCTAGGCCACAGCCTCTGAAAGCAGGCAGTGAACTCTTCCTGGAATTCGTAGCCTTACTAAAACTGCCTTGAGTAATCCCTTCTATTTGGAATTGCAGTAAAGAACACAATCATCAACTCCAATATCCTTTTTATGTGGAACTTAAACGAATCTTCGTCGCAAACGATTCTGCCTCTCTCAGTCAGCCGGCCTTGGAAAAAATGGCGTTAAGAAAATGGGAGGCTGGCACCGTCTGAGCGCCGAAGGCAAGCGAAGGCACAAAAAAACTGTCTGAGCCAGCACGCCAGTCGACCTTAAATACTCCGCCGGCGAGTTTTTTT